>JBDTEH010000373.1:0-30434 GCA_039922635.1 Kofleriaceae bacterium
GCCTCGCGGGCCTGGTTCGCCGCGACGATCGCCACACGTGCAGCCTCGGTGCGCGCGCGCGCGGCGGCCACGACCTCCGCGCTGACATGTGCGTCGCCGACCGCCGTTGCGAGATCTCCGCGCCGTAGGGTCTCGCGCTGTTCGCGCACCTCGCGCAGCGGAGCGAGCCGGTAGCGATCCTCGGCCATCCCCGAATGTTACACTCCGCCCGAGTGGCCAACGCGGGCGAAGCACCGATCGACCGCTATGTCGTCCAGGAGCATCTCTCCGAGGGCGGCATGGGGGCGATCTACGTCGGCAAGAAGCTCGGCGCCGGCGGCTTCGAGATGGAGGTCGTGCTCAAGCAGCTCCTCCCGGAGTTCACGCAGCAAGAAGAGTTCATCGATCTGTTCCTGCGCGAAGCGAAGCTGTCCGCGACGCTCGATCACGCGAACATCATCCACACGATCGATCTCGTCGCGGCCGGCGGCGAGTACTTCATCGTGATGGAGTACCTGCCGGGCGGCGACCTGCGCACGCTGCTCCGCAAGGCCAAGCGGCGCGGCAAGCGGTTCTCACCGAGGGCGGCGATCTACATCTCGCGCGAGATCTTGTCGGCGCTCGCGTACGCGCACTCGAAGCGCGACTTCGACGGCAACCCGCTCAAGCTGATCCATCGCGACGTCTCGCCATCGAACGTGCTGCTGTCGTATCAGGGCGAGGTCAAGCTGACCGACTTCGGCATCGCGAAGGCCGCGACCCACACCTCGTTGTTCTACAAGGTGAAGGGCAAGATCGGCTACATGTCGCCGGAGCAGGCGAAGAGCGAGGCGCTCGATCACCGCAGCGACCTCTACTCGGTCGCGGTGTGCATGTACGAGATCCTGACCGGCGAGCGGCTATTCGTGCACGCCGGGCTGACCACGTCCGCGGACGAGATCTATTCGCAAGTGATCCCGCAGGTCACGCGCAAGGCGCCGGGGCTCCCCGCCGACTTCGACGCGATCATGCAAAAGGCGCTCGCGATCGATCCGGACACCCGCTATCAGACCGCCGGCGAGTTCCAGGAGGCGCTGATGCGGTGCGCCCACCGCAACGGCCTGTTGATGTCGGCGCCCGAGCTCGCGACCGAGCTCCGCGAGGCCTGCGGCCCGACCGATCAGTGGCGCAGCGGCGAGGACGAGGACGACGACTTCGGCTCGCTCGCGGGGGGGAAGCGCGCCGGCACTGAGGTCTACGACGCGAGCGACGAGGACGACGACGACGCCAGCGGCGAGCTGGTGATCCCGCCCGGCCGCCCGTCGGGCCCGCTGTCGATTCATGCACTCGCGGCACGCGGGAAGTCGCCGACCCGGCCGCCCCCGATCCCGTTGCGCGCGAAGACCGAGATCGAGAAGTTTCAGGGTATGGAGCTGACGTCGATCATCAACATGATCGATGTCGATCAAGCGGGCGCCAAGCCGCTCGTAGATCTCGATGCCGCGCCGCCGCTGACGCTCGATTCGGGGCCGCAGGCGCTCGCCTCGGGCCCGCACTCGCGCTCGTCGATCGACGCCTCGCGAATCGACGCCTCGCGAATCGACGCCTCGCGACCGAGCGCGCGGCCCGCACCGGTGGGGGCGCCGCCTCGCGCGCTCGCGATCCCGGCGCGCTATGGCACGCCGGCACCCGCGCGGAGCGCGCTGCGGCCGTGGATCGTCATCGTCATGATCCTGCTCGTCGCCGGCATCGTGGCGATCGTCGTCGCGATGTCGGGGCCGAGCGTCGCGGCCGGTAAGTAGCGTTTTTCTGGCAGGATCAATGGGGGTGGGGGTCTAGACACCAGTCCACGCCGCGGATACCATCGCTGTCGCAATCGGGATGTCCAAGGACCGGTCCAATGTTACCGCGCTGCTCGACGATGCTCCGTCGTACTCGCGCCAGAACGCCGGCGGTATTTTCGTGGTCATCAAAGGCCCCGATCGTGGCGAAGCCGTACGGCTGACCGGAGAGCCCGTGTCGTTTGGCTCGGGGCCGCAATGCAGCCTCGTGCTCACCGACAAGACGGTGTCGCGCAAGCACCTCGAGGCCCAGCTCGTCGGCGACGAAGTGCTGATGGTCGACTGCGGCTCGACGAACGGGACATTCATCCAGGGCTCGCGGTTCGAGAAGATCTCGATCGGCTTCGGCGCCGAGATCAAGCTCGGTCGCACCGTGCTGAAGTTCCTGCCCGACGAAGAGATCGTCGATCCCGAGCCTTCGAACCAGAGCGCGTTCGGATCGATCGTCGGCGGCGATACCAAGGTCCGCCAGATGTTCACGCTGCTCGAGGACGTCGCGGCGACGAACGCGACCGTGTTGATCGAAGGCGAGACCGGCACCGGCAAGGAGCTGATCGCCGAGGAGCTCCACAACCATTCGCCGCGCCGAGACGGACCGTTCGTCGTGTTCGACTGCGGCTCGGTCCCGCGCGAGCTGATCGAGTCGATGCTGTTCGGGCACGTCAAGGGCTCGTTCACCGGCGCGATCACGGATCGTCGCGGCGCCTTCGCAGAGGCCCACGGCGGCACGATCTTCCTCGACGAGATCGGCGAGATGGCGCTCGATCTCCAGCCGTCGCTGCTGCGCGTGCTCGACAAGCGCGCGGTGCGCAAGGTCGGCTCCAACACGTACGAGAAGATCGACGTACGTGTCGTCGCCGCGACGAACCGCGATCTGCGCGCCGAGGTCGCCAAGAAGGCGTTCCGCGAGGACCTCTACTATCGGCTCGCGGTGACCCGCGTCAGCGTGCCACCGCTGCGCGAGCGCGGCAGCGACATTCCGCTGTTGATCCAGCACTTCGTCAGCTCGTTCGGTCCGAACCTCACGGTCACGCCAGAGGATCTCGCCCGGCTCGTCCGCCATTCGTGGCCGGGCAACGTGCGCGAGCTCCGTAACGTGATCGAGCGTGCGTGCCTGCTCGCACGCGGCTCCTCGATCAACCTCGAAGACGCGCTGGTCTCCGAGACGGCGCCGTCGCTCGGGATTCGCACCGACCTCCCGTTCAAGGAGGCGAAGGGCCAGCTCGTCGAGATGTTCGAGCGCGAGTACATCGAGGATCTGATGCGCCGCCACAAGATGAACTTGTCGGCCGCCGCGCGCGAGGCGCAGATCGATCGCAAGCACCTGCGCGAGCTGATCCGCAAGTACGGCCTCGATCCGCGCCAGAAGCTCGAAGGCGACGCGCCGGTCGACGACTCCGCCGACGATTGAGCGGCGGTGGCTCCCGCCGGCAGGCAACCCGTCAGTCGACCCGTCAGTCGACCCGTCAGTCGACGCGGACGCGATAGGACAGGCGCGTATCTCTCACCGTGATGTCCCATTTTCGACGGGTCTCGGTCACGAGATCGTAGACC
Source organism: Kofleriaceae bacterium (assembly GCA_039922635.1). Taxonomy (GTDB): domain Bacteria; phylum Myxococcota_A; class Polyangia; order Haliangiales; family Haliangiaceae; genus JABFXX01. The sequence continues at coordinate 3,354 of JBDTEH010000373.1, forward strand.
TCGACGGTGTGCGGTCCGGTCGTGCACTCGATGCGCTCGGTCGGGCACGCCATGCCGGTGGGCTTACCGTCGACGAACACGTAGTAGCGGTCCTTGTCCTTGCACTTGATCACCTTGATGCCGGCGGGCCCGCCCGACGGCGTGATCGACTTGAGCGCGACGGAGAACGCGCCGTGACCGTCGACCTCGGCGACGTAGAGATCGTGGGCCGGGAGAAACAGCGCCATCGTATGGCGATCTGCGGAGCCCGCGAGCTTGATCGGCGTGACGCCCTGATCGGCGCCGTCGATGAACACGCGCGCACCGCCGGGCGTCGATGCGATCTGCAGCGCGTCGCTGGTGCCGGCCGGCGAGCCGGTCGTCGCCGCGGCTGCGGGCGCGGCATCTCTGGGCGTGACCGCGATGGCCGCAGCGCCCGAGCCGGTCGCCGCTACGCTTGTGGCAGCTCCGGGCGCGGCAGCTCCGGGCGCGGCAGCTCTGGGCGCGACCGCGATGGCCGCAGCGCCCGAGCCGGTCGCCCTCGCGTTCGAGGCGCCCGATCCCGATCCGGATCCGGTCGACGGGACGGGTGCGCTCGCGCTGCCGGTCGTCGAGCTCGCGCCGTCGCCATCGTGCCGCATCACGCGCCACGTCACCACGGCTGCGCCCGCGCCGATCACGACGAGCGCACCGATCGCGAGGGGCAGCCGGCTGGGTTTCCGTGTGGGCGGCGCTGGGCTCTGGAACGCCGGCGGGCCGAGCGGACGCGGCGGTGGTGGCGCGAGGCTCTGCACGGTGCCGGGCGCGGGCGCGGTGCCGGGCGCGAGGCCGCTGGTGAGGTGTGGCGTGGAGCCGACGCGGACCTCGGGCGGCATCATCCCCGGCGGCAGGAGGCTTGGCGGGGTCGGGCTCGGCATGCGGGGACGCGGCGGAGGCTCGCCGGCCTTGCCGACGCCAAACAGCGTCGCGCCGGGATTCGGAGCGCCGGGATTCGGAGCGCTGGGGTTCGGAGCGCCGGGATTCGGTGGGTTCGGAGCGCTGGGGTTCGGAGCGCCGGGATTCGCAGCGCCCGGTGGCGGTGGCGTCGTGCCGCGCGCGGCGAGGTTGACCTGGTTGCCGTCGTGAATCTCGATCGCGCCGACGGTGTGCGCTTCGATCGCGAGCTCGATCAGCGGATCATCGATGGCGGCGCGCTTGAGCTCCTGAACCTGCGCGTGCGACATCTCGCTCGTCGGCAGGTTCGAAGGTCGCTTCGCGCGGGCGGGCTCGGGTGCATCGGCCTCGCGGATGATCTCGATCGAGGGCGACGTGTGGGTCGGCTCGCTCGCCGCGAAGCTCGGCACGAACGGCTTGAGCCCACCGCGCGCGTGGACCTCGGGCAGCACGTCATGCGGCGCGGTCGGCGGATCGTCGCCGAGGGTATCGCGGTGGGTGCGCGCCGCCGTAGCGCGCACCGTCGCCGCCGGATCCGCCTCGGAGAGGTCACTGAAGTCGGACTCGGATCGCGCGAATTCGCCGGGCCGTGTCGCCGCATCGGTCGCCGTGTCGAAGTCCGGGCTCGATGCGGAAGGCACGACGAGCGTGCTGCCGGGCAGGGTCTCGAGCTCGGCGTCGAGCTCGAGCCCGCGATCGAGCTCCGAGTCCGGCCTCGCGCTGCCGGGATTCGAAGGGGGTCGGCCCGGCGCACCGAGGCCGGGCGTCGGACCGATCAGCTTGGAGCGTGGCCGTCCGAACTCGTCGAGCTCGACCGGCGCGGCGGGTTCCTCGGTGCGCGTCGGGGCCGGTGGTGTGCCCGCACCCGGCTGGGTCTGACGCAACGTGGGAATCGGGCCGCTCAGCGGCCGTGCGCCCGGCGGCACGCTTGGCAGGCCGGCGATCGGCCTCAAGGCCGCCGGCACCACCGACGGGATCGACGACTTGGGCTTGATCTGTGGGATCGCGGGCCTCGCGAGTCCCATGATCGTCTTCGTGGCAGGCGACGGGATCGGCGGGGGTGTCCCGGGCGACGGGATCGGCGGCGCCGCGAGGCCAGGCATCGTCGTCGTCAGTGGCTTGGGTGGATTCGGGATCGTGGCGGGCTCGGAGCGCGGCCCGAGACCCACGAGCGGCATCGGCCGCGCGACCTCGACATCGGGCCGCACGAACGGGGTCGTGGTGCCGCCTTCGGGTTCGTCGTGACGCGGCCGCAACCCGAGGTTGAGCGCGACCATCCCCGACAGGTTGCCTTCGTTCATCGCCGCGTGGCGATCGAGCACGGCCTTGATCTGCCCACCGATATCCTTCCGCGTGCCCGGCACCGGTGCCACGCGCAACGCCGCATCGAGTGCGTCCGCGAACGCACGCGCGTCGGGGAAGCGCTCGAACTGGGAGCGCGCGAGGCAGCGCGATAACACGCGTACGATCGGGCGCGGTAGCGGCGGTTCGGCCGGTGGTCCGGCGAGGATCGCGTTCGCGATCGCGTGCGGTGCGTCGCCGAAGAACGCGCGCTGTCCGGTGACGAGCTCGTACGCGATCACGCCGAGCACGAACACGTCGGTCGCCGCGGAGGTCGCTTCGCCGGCGATCTGCTCCGGCGCTAGATAGCCAATCCGCTGCGCGAGCCGCGGGGCGTCGACCGGCTTGGCCGGGAGCGCCGCCGCGAGGATCCCGAAGTCGGTGACCTTGACGTCGCCGTCGACGGTGACGATCACGTTCGTGGGCGAGAGGCCGAGGTGCGAGAGCCCGCGGCCGTGCGCGTAGCCGACCGCGCGCGCGGCCTGCGAGATCAGCGCGAGCGAACCACCCGCGGAGATCGCGCCGATGCCGAGCCGGGACTCTGCGACGAGCCGTTGGAGGTCGAGGCCGATGACCAGCTCGACCGCGGTGAACGTCTGGCCTTGTGCGACGCCGAACTCGGACATCCGGGCGATCCGCGGATGCTCGAGGCTACCGTACGAGCGTGCCGCGGCCGACAACGCTTGCGCGGAGGCCGGCGCGGCGGCGAGCTCGGGCAAGAACCGCTTGATCGCGAACTGGCGCTCGAAGCCGGCGACGCCAAACACCTTCGCGCGCCACACCGAACCATCGGGACCACCGCCGATCGGTTCCAACAGTTGATAGCGTCCGACGCGCTCGGTGGACGAGTCCTGCACCGCAGCCGGAGTTTAGCCGAGCCGCCGCGATGACGCGACGCGTTGGCTCCAGATCATTCGTTGGTACCGCTAACTTGCTCTCGGTCACGAACCCGGGCATCCATGAAGTCATGGCGAGGAGCAAGGTGACTCCGGATCGCAGAATGCTCGTGCGCGAACCGACGGTCGCGCTCAGCAAACGCGAGAAGTCCGACAAACCACCCGACGACAAGATGCCACCCGACGACCAGATGATCGACAAGCCGATCGACAAGCCGATCGACAAGCCGAAACCGGGCGAAGACCCGGCCCCGGTCACGGCTGACGCAGCGACGGCCACGATGAAAGACGACGACGCCACGGCGCCCGTCCCGCCGTTCGCGCAGGCCAAGCCCGCGACCCGGCCACTCGACACGTTCGACGACGAGACCGTGGTTCCGCCGTATCCGATCCCGGACCAGGTCCGGGATGACGAGCCGGCGATCGAGCCTACGCGGGGGCGCAGTCAGACCATCACGATGCCCGCGAGCCTCGGCCGGCCGCCGGAGATGCCGACCACCTCGGCGCCACCTCCGCTGGCGCTCGGGAACGTCGAAGAGCCCACCCACATGCCGGGACCACGCGACATCCCGGGCGGCGAGCCCGACGACCGCGCGCCCGCGCCTGGCCGGGTTCCGCCCGGCGATTCGCGGTCGCTGCGCCGGATCCAGGCCACCGGCGCCGGCGAGTTCGCGTTGATCTACCGGCTCGGCACCTACGTGATCAGCCGCTCCGGCGTGGTCGGGACCCGCGGCCAGTGGCGGGTAGTCGAGTATCCGACCTCGTCGTCGGCGAGCCACTCGTACGCCAAGGAGTGTTCGCGATTCGCCTCGGAGGGGTTCTCGGACTATCGTGACTGATACGGGGATGGCCGACCACAAGCCGACGCACCGCAGCTCGTGGTTGTTACGCTGGGCGCTCGAGGCGCCGAGTCGGTGGCTGGGCCGGCGCAGTGGCCTCGGCCAGGATGTGACGGGCGGCGCCGATGGGCTGTCGTACCTGCGCCACCTCGTGCGGGGCAATCGGTTGCGCCGGCACAACACGTTCACCGAGGTCACGTCCGAGTCGCCACCGGTGTTGTTGATCCACGGCTTCCTCGGGACCCGAGGGTCGATGTACATGCTCGAGCGCCGGCTCGTCGAGGATGGCTTCGTCGTGGTCAGCTTCAACATCGGGACCCTGAACGTCCGGGACATCCGGCGCTCCGCGTTCATGATCCATCGCAAGATCGAGCGGATCCTCGCGCAAACGCCGTCGCAGAAGATCGACATCATCGGCCACTCGATGGGGGGCCTGATCGGCCTGTACTACATCAAGAAGCTGGGCGGCCACGCGCGGGTCCGCAAGCTGGTGATGATGGGCACCCCGGCTCGCGGTACCTGGGCCGCCCTCGCGGGCGTGGCCACGCTCGGGCTGTGGTCGACGTCGTCGTGGCAGCTGTTGCCGCGCAGCCGGTTCCTCGACGAGCTCCACCAGGGCCCGATCCCACCGGACGTGGAGGTCACGACGATCGCGGCCGCGCGCGATTGGGTGGTTCCGCTCCAGACCACCCGGATGTCCGGCGCCAACGCCGTGACCGTCCCGCTGGGCCATTCCAGCCTGGTGGTGTCCGAAGAGGTGTACCGCCGCGTGGTCAACACGCTGCGGCCCCCGTGGCTGGATCACGACGAAGAAGGTCCGGCAACGGACTGAACGGCGATTGATTCGAGGTGGTTTGCTTGCGCCCCCAGCGCATTGGGCACTAGAATTTTCGAGTCCTTGCGCAAATGAACGACCGTCCTCGCTTCGCACTGCGCTTCATCTCGGGCAAGTACCAGGGAGGCGAGTTCCCGCTTCGGATGAATCGGGAGATCATCATCGGCAGGTCTAGCGACCTCGACATGGTGCTGGTCGAGGATATGGTCTCGCGCCGTCACGCCAAGATCAGCTCGACCGACGCCGAGGTGTTCATCCAGGACATGGGCTCGACGAACGGGACGTTCGTCAACGGCGAAAAGATCGCAGGCCGCGCGCTGTTGCACGAGGGGGACCGCATCCTGGTCGGGACGTCGATCATCAAGGTCGTCGCCGTCGAGGGTTCGATCGCGCAACAGAGCGAGGCCGAGGCCCGCCGCAAGCTCGAGGCGGGTGCCCAGCAGCGCCAGGCCACCCAGGGCCGGCCGATGTCGGGCGTGATCGAAGAGATTCCCCTGCCCGACCTCCTGCAGCTGTTGTCGACCAGCCGGAAGTCCGGCGTGCTGACGGTCAACAACGGCGTCTCGCTCGGCAAGATCTACCTGCGCAAGGGCCAGATCTACTTCGCCACGATCAACGACGACTTCTCGGTCAGCCCTCAGAAGGCGATCTACCGCATGCTGACCTGGGCGACCGGCACGTTCGAGCTCGAGCCCGGCGGCGAGATGCAGGTCATGGACGAGATCCAGGAGTCGACCGAGGGTCTGCTCATGGAGGGCGTGCGCCAGCTCGACGAGTTCCAGAACCTCAAGAAGCAGCTCCCCCCGCTGGGGTCGCCGCTCGCGGTGCCGACGCCGCTGGCCGGCAAGCTGCGCGAGCTCAGCCCCTCGGAGCTCGATACGTTCCAGCTCGTGCTCGACCACGGCCAGCTTCAGCGAGTCCTCGATAACTTCCCGGGCACCGACCTCGACGCAGCGCAGAACATCATCAGCCTGATGAAGCGCGAGTTCGTCGTCGTACCGTAGCGATCTCGGCGCTACACTCGAGGTAGATGTCGCCGGTGCCCAACCTCGGGGGGGTACGAATCGAGTCTCTCGACGATCGACGCTGGTCGACGCCGTATCGAGGCATCGTGACCGGCCGGCCACGGCTTCGCCTCATCGTGTCGATCGCGCCACGCGGCATGTTGCCGTGCGAGATCCGGATCGAGGTCGACGACGCCAGCGTCGAGGTCACGAGCCACGGCGGGATGTTCGCGCTGTCGGGGGTCGAGGCGCTGTTCGTCGTCGAGCGCCAACCACCCGCCTGGCGGTTCCTGACCTGGTACGGCGTGTTCGCGCGCCGCCACGGCCGCGGCGATCGCCTGCTCGTCGAGACCCCGGATGGCCGCGTCGCGCGCTTCATCGAGCGCCAGATCGAGGAGCGGCTCGGGCTGCGTGACGTGCCCGTGCGGGGCGAAGTTCGCTGCGGCTAGGCGATGGCGAGCCTCGAGTTCGGGCGCTGCGGCGCCCGGGAAGTGGTAACTATGCCGGGTGAGCACGATCCGCGAGGCCGCGTCGGTCATCCTGCTTCGCGCGGTGCCGAACGACTTCGAGGTGTTCCTGTTGCGCCGCCACAAGAAGGCCAGCTTCATGGCCTCGGCGTTCGTGTTCCCGGGTGGCGCGACCGAGGCCGGTGAAGATGCGCGCACCGCGGCCGCGCGCGAGCTGTTCGAAGAAGCGGGCGTGTTGCTCGCGCGCGATACCGGCGCGCAGAACGAGACGCTGCAGCAGATGACCCAGGACCAGCTCCGTCACAAGGTGCTCGGCGGTGCGGCCGCGAGCGGCGTGCTCGAGATCGCGGGGCTGGCGTGGGCGACCGACGGGTTGATCCCGTGGTCGCACTGGATCACGCCGTCGACCGAGCCGGCGGCGGGCTTCAACCCCGCCGGTCCGGCGGAGGCACCGCGGCTGCCGAGGCGGTTCTCGGCGCGGTTCTTCGTGGGCGAGCTGCCGCCGGGCCAGACGCCGTCGTTCGATGCAACCGAGACCGTCGAGCAGGTGTGGGTGACGCCGGCCGCGGCGCTCGCGCGCGCGAGAGAGCTCGCGTTACCCCCGCCGCAGCTCCGGACGTGCTGGGAGCTCGCGCAGTTTCACGCGATCGCGGACGTCATGGCGGCGGCGAAGCAGCGCGCTACCGAGCCCCACCCGATCATGCCGAGGCTCGCCGCGGGCGCGACGTCACCGGTGTTGTTGTTGCCGTGGGACCGCGATTACACCGAGGCGCAAGGCGAAGCGACGCCGCTCGCCTACAACCCCTCGTGGGCGGTCGGCCCGAGCCGGTTCATCTACGAGGACCAGACCTGGAAGCACGTGTGAACGCGCGCAGCGCGCGCGCCTGGAAGCCATGCACACCCGGTTCGACGCCGAAGGAATAGTCGTCGCCGCGGCGGGAGATCGGCGCGTGCCGTTCTACGCCGGCGCGCTGCACTACTGGCGGATGCCCGCGGCGCGCTGGACAGCGTGCCTGCGCACGATGCACGCGATCGGCTTCACGCTCGTCGAGACCTACGTGCCGTGGCGCGTGCACGCGCCGGAGCGCGACGAGGACGTATGGACCCAGGAGCGTGACCTGCCGCGCTTCCTCGAGGCGGCCCGCGCGGCCGGCCTCGGTGTGGTGTTGCGTCCGGGCCCACAGATCAACGCGGAGCTGACCAGCTTCGGGCTCCCCGACTGGGTGCTCGCCGAGCCCGCCGTCCAGGCGAGGACCGCGCGTGGCACGCCGGCGTGGCTGCCGGCGCCTCCGCGCGCGTTCCCGATCCCGTCGTACGCGAGTCGCGTGTTCCACGAGCTGGTGCGTGGGTGGTTCGCCCAGGTCGCGCGGGTCGTGACGCCGTACCTCGGCGATCCGGTCGTCGCGATCGGCGTCGACAACGAGGCCCAGATGTACTTTCGCACCGGCGCGTTCGACCTCGACTATCATCCCGACGCGCTGGTGTGGTGGGACGAGGCGCACCCCGGGATCGCGGCGCCGCGCGCGTGGTCCCGCGAAGCCGCGGCGGTGTGCGCGCGCTGGATCGACTTCAAGGATACCTACCTCGCGCGCGGGCTCGCCGCGTTCGCGACGATGTTCGACGACGTCGGCCTCGGCGGCCTCGCGCGGTTTCACAACCTGCCTCCCGGGCATCACGGCCTGTCCAACCTGCGCCGGCTCCAGCACGCGCTCGGCGGGCCGGTCGGCATCGACGCGTACACGCCGCGCGCGGGGTTCCCGGCGCTGCGCCGCCGCGCCGCCGCGTGCACCGGTGACGCCCGACCGATCCCGATCGCGTTCGAGGTCGGCGTCGGGTTCTTCCCGTGGTTTCCACCGCTCGATCCAGGCCGCCCCGCACCGGCAGGGCCAGGCCGCCCCGCACCCGCAGGGCCAGGCCCCGCAGGGACGATCGAGGATCCGACCCGCGAGCGCGATCACCTGCTGACCTTGCTGTCGCAGGGCCTCCGCGGGTTCAACCTGTTCATGGCGGTCGAGCGCGATCGCTACTATGGCGCGGCGATCTCGGAGCACGGCGTTGCCGAGCCCCATGCCGCGTGGATCGCGCCGTTGCTCGCGAGCCTCCCGGCCATCGGGTGGCCGGCGCTGCGCCGCGCGACCCCGATCGCGGTCGTCCACACGCGCGCCGACGAGCGCCACGGCCTCGCGAGCTGCGTGATCGATCCGCTCACCCCGGTGCTCGCCGATGTCCTCGGGCTCGGCCCCGGTGGTGCGACCGAGCTCGGCCGCGACGACGCCGCGATCGCCTCGCGGCGCTGGCAGACCGCGGTGTGCCGCGCGCTCGAGCTCGCGCAGGTGCCGTACGCGATCGTCGACGAGACCGCGCCGTTCGAGGAGCTGGCCGCCTATCGCGCGGTGATCCTCCCGACCCTCGACCGCATCGATCCGGCCGCATGGGCGACGCTGCGTGCGCTCGCCGAGGCCCGTCGCACCGTGTGCGTGATCGGCCCGCGCGCGCCCGAGCGCGACGCGTTCGACCAGCCGCTCGCCGGCGAGCTGCCCAAGCGCCTTGGCATGCTCAACCCCGAGTCGCTCGACGATCTCCCCGGCCTCGCCGAGGACCTCGCGGCGCTCGCCGGCGAGCTCGGCGACAGCTGGCAGATCGAGCGTCCCGACGACGTCCGGTCGACCTGGTTCGCCGATCCCGAGGGCACCGTGCGCGCCGTGTTCGTGATCAGCGACGCCGATCGTGCCGTCACCGCGACGCTGCTCGCCGATGCGCCGTCCCTGCGCGACGCCATCACGGGAGAGGTCCTCCGCGTCGTGGATGGCAAGGCCCGGATCCCGATGCACGCCCTCGGCGTCCGCATGTTCGTGACCTAGAACGGGGACGTACTACAGTTTCACAAGTTCGCTTTCGCAAGTCCGCGAGATCACGAGGGCGCGAACGGGGACGTACTACAGTTTCACAAGTTCGCGCCGCGCTCCCTTAGCGGTTCTTGTCGATCACCTTCGCACCGCCTGCGGCGGTGCTACGCGCCGGGCCTTCGCCCGACTTGTCGCGCTCTTGCTGCTCGAGCGCCGCGAGCTCGGCCGACACCCGCGTGCCGGCCAGCTCGCTCGCCGCGATCGTATCGGCGAGCTGGCCGGCGATCGCGACGGCCTGCTCGACCGGCGCGTGCTCGGTGAGCTGCTCGTAGATCGCGCCGACCCGCTCGTCGCGCGCGCGCATCGCCTCGGTCTGCGGCCCCTCGCCAGGGAGCTCGACGCGGAGCTCGCGCACGATCATCGTCACGCCGGCCGCGACCGGCAGCGCGAGCAACGCGCCGAGCATGCCGAGCAGCGTGCCACCGGTCAGCAGGGCGACGAGCACGAGCGCCGGCGACAGCCGCAGCGCCCGGCCGTAGACCCGGGGCACCAGGATGCGCGACTCGAACTCCTGATAGAGCACCATCGCGGCCGCGACGATCAGCATCGACGCCGTACCCCTGGCCGCGACCGAGATGATCACCGGGGCGCTCGCCACGTAGCCGCCGATGAACGGGATCACATCGGTGAGCCCGGCGAACATCGCGAGCGCGAGCGCGTCCTCGACCTTGAACGCGGTGAGCAGGCCGAACGTGAACACCGCGATCGAGATCGAGGTGATCAGCTGGCCGCGCATGTAGCCACCGACGATCTGCTTGAGGCCGCGCAGGATCTGGGCGAGCTTGACGTGGTGATGGCGCGGGACGAGCGCGTACAGCGCCCCCTGTGCGCGCCGCGGCTCGGCGAGCAGGTAGAGCGCGAGGAAGATCGTCGTCACGGCGTAGCCGAGCGCGGTCAAGATCTGCGCGGAGTAGCCGAGCAGCGCGTCGCCGGCGCGCAAGACGATCGAGTCGAGCGGGATCGCGCGGATCGTCTTCACGAACGGCGCCCCGAGCTGATACTGGTTGAGGAAGCGGATCGCCTTGCTCCGCTCCTGCGGCAAGTTCTCGAGGATGTGCTGGAGTTGCGCGACCAGCGGCGGGATCGTGACGAGCAAGATCGCCGCGAGGGCGAGTGCGGTCGCGAAGAAGATCAGCGCGAGCGCACGACCGCGCCCGAGGCCGCGGCGCTCGAGCCAGCCAACGAGCGGATCGAACGTGCCGACCAGCACGAGCGCGACCAGCAACACGACGAACACCGTCCACAGCCGGACCGCGAGCCAGACGCCCGCGATGATCAGCAGGATGTAGATCAGCGTTCGCGGAGACAGCTCGATCCGCAGCGCGCGGGGCGCTTCGTCGTTCACCTACCCGAAGTTTCGCGCAGGTCCGGTCGGGTCGTCGTCCGCAAAGTCATCAAAGATGCGTACGGGGCGGACGTCACCGGTCGACCGCGCCACCGCGGCGATCAGATCTTCGGGGTCACACGGCTTGGTGAGAAACGCGGCCGCGCCGATCCGCGCCGAGATCTCGGGGGCGTCCGGCGAGCTCGACACCAGGATGAGCGGTGGCGAATCGGGTAATGCGTTGAGGTTGCGCGCGAGCTCGACGGTACTGGCCCGAGGGTCGTACGCGTCGACCACGATCACGTCGATGCCGCCTTCACTGGTCCGCAGGAAGGCTTCGCGGCTGCTTACCGCGACCAGCACCTCGTGACCTGCATCGCGCAAGGAGGACCCGAGACGGTCAAGCGTCTCCGGATCCGACTCGACGAGAAGGACATTTCCCACGAAAAAGAGAGTAACCCAAATTACGTCAACTTTTGGTGTTGGTCGGGGGATTCGACTTCCGCATCGCGCGCTCGTGGCCTTCGGTCCAACCAATTTCTTTGGTGAGGGCCATCGCGTCCTGGATGCGATGGGCCACCACGACCGCCCCCGGGGTCGGGAGATCGGTCAGCAGGAGCTCGGCGGTGGCGCGGCGGTCGCCGAGACCCCGGATCTCGGAGATCGCGGCGAGCCGATAGCGCTCGGCCTTGTTGCCGAGCCCGACCTTCTCGCACAGCGACGCGAGGAGCTGCTGGACCCGAGCCGCGCCGAGCCGCGAGCCGACGCGCTGCGCGTGAAACAGTGCGGCTTCGCCGAGCCGAAGCGCGCGGTACGAATCTCCGTTGGTATCGATGATCTGGGCCTGGGCGCGGAGCAGGCGCCAGAATGACTCGGGCCCGTCGAGCGTCGTGAAGCCCTCGCCGAGCGTCACGAGATCGATGCACTCGACGAGCTCGCGGTTCGCGCCTTCCGCATCGCCGCCGCGCATCAGCGCGTTCGAGAGATCGAGATAGAGCTCGCACACCATGTTCATGTCGCCCGAGGCGATCGCGCGGCCGAGGCCACGGCGCAGCGCGGTGATCGAACCCTCGAGATCGCCTTCCGACAGCGCGAGCGCGGCGGCCGCACGCTCGATCATCGCGACGAGCGCCGGCGCGCTCGACCAATCGCGCGCCTCGGCGAGGATGCCGCGGGCGAGGGCGGTGTCGCCGCGCGTCCGCAACACCTCGGCGAGCTTGACCGACAGCGCGACGAACTGCTTCTCGGCACCATCTTCGATCTCGCCCGACTGGACCGCGACGCGCACCGAGACCAGCGCGCGGTAGTAGAACTGCCCGGCGCCCGCATCGTCGAGCTGGGTCGCGGCGTGATCGCCGGCGCGGCGCAACAGGTCGATCGCCTCGCGCGGATGCCCGGCGAGATCGTGGTGATGGCCGAGCAGGCCGGCATCGTGCGAGACCTTCGCGGTCGCGCTCGCGGCCTGCGAGTGCAGCGAGCGGCGCACGTCGGCGGGCGTGGCGTCGTACACGATCTCGCGCACGAGCCGGCTCACGAACTCCAGCCGGCCGTCTGGGTCGCGTCCGAGCAGGCCGTGGTGCTCCGCATCGGCGAGGCCCGGGTCGAGCGTCTCGCTCGCGAGCATCGCGCGCAGCACGTCGAGCTGAGGTTCGGTGCCGAGCACGGCCGCGGCCTGGAGCACGTCGCGGGTCGAGCGCGCGAGCATCGACAGCCGCGCCGCGATCAAGTCGGGGAGCGAGACCCTCGTATCCTCGGCCTTGCCGCCTTCGAGCAGGTAGCGCACCACGTGATCGACGTGGCCCGGATACGCGCGCGTGGTCTCGAACAGCTGCTGGACGGTCGGCAAGCCGCGCATGCCCTGCGTCGCGATCCCCTTGACGATCTGGTCGAGGTCCACGGCGTCGAGCGCGCCGATCTCGAGCCGCTCGATCGCGGCCGGCCACTGCTCGCCGAACGAGGTCGTCGCCGTCATCACGATCGGCGGGAGCGTCAGCTCGCTGGGCTCGGTCGCGCGGCGCAGGATCTCCAGGCTCGGGTGATCGAAGCGATCGATGTCCTCGCACACGATCGTCGCGCTATCGCCGATCGCCGCGCGCTCGAGCGCGCGCAACGCCGACCACACCATCTCGCGCCGGCGCACCGCTGGCTCGAGCTCGAGCAGCGAGGTCGAATGACCGAACAGCTGCGCGATGCCCGGCACGTCGCGTTCGTTGAGCCCGATCGCGAGCACTGCCGCTCGCAGGTCGGCCTCGGTCGAGACCGCGCCGAGCTGCAGCACGGCGGCGAGCAACGAGCGGATCGGGTAGTAGGGCGCCGCCAGCCCGCTCGGATCCGGGACGATCTGATACACGACGCGGTCCTCGGCGCGGATCTGCTCGTACGACGCGCGCAGCAACGTCGAGCGGCCGGCGCCCTCGTTGCCGATCATCAGCAGGCCGTTGATCGGTCCTGCCGGCCGCTTCATGTGGGCGATCAGCGCCGCGAGCTCGACCGCGCGGCCGGTGAACGGCAGCGGCAGCACCCGCGCGGCCAGCGCGGCCAGCGTCGGGATCTCGAACGTCTTGGACACCCGCATGCGCGGCGTGCCGCACTCGGGGCAGTACTTCCAGGTCGGTTGGCACGACGCGCTGCACGACACGCACTTGTCGGTCGTCGGGATGTTGCGCATGCGCGCGCGGATCTGCATCACCGCATCGCGCATCTCCAGCGCCGTCGTGTAGCGGTCGGTCGGATGCTTCGCGAGCGCCTTCGCCATCACGACGTCGACCGCCGGGGGCACGTTGTCACGCCTCAACGTCAGCGCTTGCGGCTGCGCCTTGAGGTGATTGGTCAGGATCTCGGTCGTCGAGCCCGCGAAGAACGGCGTGCGCTCGGCGAGCAGCTCGTACAGGATGATGCCGACCGCGTAGATATCCGACGCGAACGACGGCGGCGCGCCGCTGATCACCTCGGGCGCCATGTACTCGGGCGTGCCCGAGATCGAGCGATCCTCGTTGACATCCTTGACGCCGGTGACGAGCCGCGCGATGCCGAAGTCGACGATCTTGACGGTATCGGTGCCGGCGCGCCGTTGATCGAGGATGATGTTGTCGGCCTTGAGGTCGGCGTGGACGACGCCCGCGAGGTGCGCTTCCTCGATGCCGTGCAGGGTCTGCGCGATGATGTCGAGCACGCGGTCGACATCGAGCGGGTTCTCGTTGACGAGCAGCTGGGTCAGCGTCGGGCCCTTGACGTACTCCATCGCGAGATAGAGCAGGCCGTCCGGGGCCTGGCCGTAGTCGATGATCGAGACGCAGTTGGGATGGTTGAGCCGCGATGCCGACATCGCCTCGCCGCGGAACCGCGAGATCATCCGGGTGTCCGCCGAGAGCTCTTCGTTGAGGATCTTGACCGCGACCGTGCGCCCGAGCGCGATCTGGTCGGCCTTGTACACGGCGCCGCTGCCGCCGATGCCGATGCAGGCGGTCAACTTGAACTTGTCGCCGAGGACCCGGCCGACCAGCTTCAGTGACTTGGCAACTTGATCCTGAACACTCATCCCGATAAACCGACCCCGATCAGATCCGTTCCATGATCGTGGCGATGCCTTGGCCCACCCCGATACACATCGAGGCTAACCCGAAACGCGCCTGGCGTTGCTGTAACTCGATCATGAGAGTCAGCACCAGCCGCGCTCCGGATGCGCCGAGGGGATGCCCCCACGCGATCGCGCCCCCGTTGACGTTGACCTTCTCGGGATCGAGACCGAGCTGGTCGATGCACGGGATGGCCTGCGCCGCGAACGCCTCGTTGAGCTCCGTGAGGTCGATCTTCGCCGCGGTGAGGTTCGCGCGCGCGAGGGCCTTCTTGCTCGCCGGGATCGGGCCGAGCCCCATATAGCTGGGCTCGACGCCCATCGCCGCCCCCGCGACGTAGCGCGCCTTCGGGGTCAACCCGAGCTCCTTGATCGCTTGCTCGCTCGCGAGCAGCACCGCCGCGGCGCCGTCGTTGAGCCCCGACGCGTTGCCGGCGGTCACGGTCCCAGCTTTCTTGAACGCGGGCCGCAACTTCGCGAGCTGCTCGATCGTGACCTCGGGACGCAAATGCTCGTCGACCGAGACCGTGATCGCCGCCCCGGTCTTCTTGTCGACGCCGGTCGTGATCGGCGTGGTCTCGAGTGCCATCCGCCCCGTCGCGAGCGCCTTGCCGGCGCGCTGCTGCGACGCCAGCGCGAACTTGTCCTGGGCCTCGCGCGACACGTTGCAGCGCTCGGCGACCATCTCGGCGGTCTCGCCCATCGCGAGCGTGCCGTGCGCTTCCTGCATCTTGGGATTGGGGAACCGCCAGCCGAGCGTCGTGTCGTAGATGGTCTGGTTGCCCCGCTGGAACGCATCGCTGGGCTTGCCCATCACGAGCGGCGCGCGGGTCATCTGCTCGACGCCGCCCGCGATCACGAGGTCGGCCTCGCCGGTCATGATCGCCCGAGCGCCGTCGGCGATCGCGTTCATGCCCGAGCCGCACAGCCGGTTGACCGTGACGCCCGGGACGGTGACCGGTAAGCCGGCGAGCAGCGCCGCCATCCGCGCGACATTGCGGTTGTCTTCGCCCGCCTGGTTCGCGCAACCGAAGATCACGTCATCGATCCGATCGGCCGGGATCTTGGTGCGTGCCACCAGCGCCGCGATCACCGCCGCCGCGAGGTCATCGGCGCGCACGTTCGCGAGGCCGCCGCCGTAGCGGCCAAACGGAGAACGCAGTCCATCGACGAGGTACGCGGCCCTGATCATGTTCGGACCATACGATGAAAACTGGCCCCCGGGAGCCGGGCTCCATAGGGTCGGGGCACCATGTTCCTCGCCTTCACCTCGCCGACCGACCCGCGCGACCAGGCCGAGCAAGACGTCAGCTGGCTCGCGATCCGCCAACCCGCCGTGATCCGGCTACTCGAACAAGAGCTAGGCTGCCCGGACGACGCGCGCGTGGCCGACGCGTTCGCGGCCGGACTGGAGCTAGCGTGTCGCGTGCTGGGAGGCAGGACGCCACTGGGCGACCTCCGGTTGGACCACCAGTCGCTCGAGGCCGGCATGGTCGCCGTCCGCGGCGGCCGCTGCGATCGCGCGATGGTTCGCTCGATCCGCGACCAGATCGCCGAGATGCCCGTCGCGCTCGCGCCGCGCGAAGAAGACGCCGTCGCGACCGTGATCGCCGCGATCATTTATGCGGTGCTCGATGCAAGCATCCGTGATTTTGACGACGCCCTGGTCGCCTGACCACTACGGGACTCCGAAGGTTTGCTTCGCGGCGGCGATCGCCGCTACCAGCTCAGGTGCGAGCGGGCAGCTCACCACGAGCTCGCCGCCGTCGGGATGTGGGACACGCAACGACGTGGCGTGCAGCGCGAGCCGGTGGAGCCCGAACCGCTCGCGCCACAGCCGGTTGTGCTCGCCCTTGCCGTAGCGCACGTCGCCGATCAACGGACACGACACGTGCTTGCAGTGCCGGCGGATCTGATGCAGCCGGCCCGTGCGTGGCCGCGCCTCGACGACCGCGTAGCGCCCGAACGTGTCGCGACGCCACAGCTCGGTGATCGCCGGGACGCGCGCCTCCCCCGGCGCCTTGGGGATCGGATGGTCGATCACGACGTGCTCGGGTGGATGGCCGCGCGTGATCGCGAGGTAGCGCTTGTCGGCCTGGGGCCACGCGTCGGAGAACGCGCGCGCGGCCTCCTTGTCGAGCGCGAACAACACGATCCCCGACGCGCCCCGATCGAGCCGATGGACCGGATACACGTACGCGTTGACCGCGTCGCGCACGACCTGCAGCAGCGCGTCGTCGGAGTCATCCCAGCCGCGATGCGTCGCGATGCCGCTCGGCTTGTCGACCGCGACGCAGCGCGGGTCGCGGTGGAGGATCACCGCGCGCCGAGGTGCTCGCGGAAGAAGTCGACCTGGACCTGCTCGCGAGCGAGCGCGAGCTTCGGATCCGGCACCATGTGCGTCCCCGACAACAGCACGACCTTGACGGTCTTGCCGGCGACGTAGAGGTCCTCGATCAGGCCGAGCGTGTTCGCGAGGTGGACGTTGTCGTCGGTGATGCCGTGGATGAGCAGCAACGGGCGGCGAAGCTTCGCGGCGTGGGTCAGCGCGCTGGTCCGCTTGTAGCCGTCGGGGTTGTGGTCCGGCGTGCGCATGTAGCGCTCGGTATACGCGGTGTCGTAGAGCGACCAGTCGGTGACCGGCGCGCCGGCGATGCCGCACGCGAACACGTCGGGCCGCAGCAGCACGGCGAGGGCCGAGAGGTAGCCGCCGAACGACCACCCGAAGATCCCGACGCGCGCGAGATCGAGCTCGGGATACCGCGCGCCGATCGCCTGCAGCGCGCCGACCTGGTCGTCGAGCGGCGCGGTGAGCAGGTCGCCCGAGATCGCGCGCTCCCACGCGCGGCCGCGCCCGGGCGTACCGCGGCCATCGCTGCGCACGACGATGAAACCGGCGTCGGCGTACCACTGGTCCATCACGTAGGTGTCGAGCGCGTCGAGCACCATCTGCTTGTGGGGACCGCCGTAGACGTCGACCAGCACCGGGTAGCGGCGCTTCGGATCGAACGTGCGCGGCCGCGTGATCGCGACGTGGTGGTCACGGCCAGCGACCTGCACGACCTCGAGCTTGGTGGTTGCGACCAGCGCCGGCTGCTCGGCGACCGAGGGCAGCTCGTGGCCGTTCGCGGTGACCGAGCGACCGCCGTGGCCGTGCAGCGCCGTGATCACGACGACGTCGTGCTGCACCGCGCCCGAGGCATAGCCGGCGCCGTCGGTGAGCCGCGAGGACGCGCCGCCGTCGAGCGGGACCACCCAGACGTCCATCCGCGTCGGATCGGGTGAGGCCTCGACGATCGCCGCGTGGTCGGCGATCCCGACGAGATCGCCGAGCCCGAACTCGGGCGTGGTCAACGATCTGTCGAACGAGCCATCGGCCTTGTGGAGCTCGAGCGTCCACGCTCCGCCTTTGGCCTCGGTCTGCCACAAGAACGCCGACGCATCGGGCAACCACACCGGCGCACCGAGCGTGATGCCGAAGTGAGAGCGGTAACCGGAGCCGCCGAGGTTCAGCCACGCATCGTCGTGCTCCTCGAGCAAGGTGAGCTTCGCGAGCGGCGCGAGCACCGCGAGGTCGGTCTGCTCGCGCGACATCACGACGATCGTCAGCGGCGGCTTGGCGGCACCGGGTGCCGGCGCCGGCCAGCTCACTCGGGCCAGATACGGGTACTTCGCGAGGTCCCAGGTCAGCCACTGGGGCTCGCCGCCTCTTGCCTCGATCACGCCAAGATCGACGATCGCGTTCGGCGTCCCGGCGCGCGGATACTTGAACGTCACCGGCGGCTTCTCGGGGTGCCGCGCATCGGCGACATACACGGTCTCGACCGGGCGCAGGTCGGTGCGCTGGAACAGCAGCTGCTTGCTGTCGGGCGACCACCAGTACCCGCGGCGGCGGTCGAGCTCCTCCTGCGCCGCGAACTCGGCGAGCCCGTACTCGAAGCCCTCGGGGTGCTTGGTCAGCCGCTTCGCGGCGCCGCCGGCGGGGCCGCCGGGGCCGACGGGAATCGTATAGAGATCGCCGTCGCGGACAAACGCGATCGTCGCGCCGTCGGGCGAGATCCGCGCATCGTCGAACCCGCCGCCCGGGTCGATCGTGCGCCGGGGTCCACCGCTGCGGTCGATCACGTAGAGCTTGCCGCCGAGCGGCACGAGCACCAGCTTGCCATCGCCGGAGACATCGACCTCGACGATGCCGCGGGTCGCCGTCCGCGACCGTTCGCGGCGCGCCTTCTCGGCATCGGAGAGCTGTTCGTCGCCGCTGCCGAGCAGCTCCGCGGCGGTGACCACGGTCTTGACCGCGCCGGTCTTGACGTCCATCTCGTAGAGGTCGGCGCTGAACTCGCGCGGTCCGGTGCGGCGAAACAGCACCGCACCGTCGGGGGTGACCGCGACCGGGACCGGCAGGCCGAGCTTGAAGTTGTAGGTCTCCGCGGCTGCGGTGAGGAACGAGTCGTCGAGAGCGGGCCAGGTCATCGGGGTGGGCCTCGGGTGTACGCAGCCGGTTGCAAGGGCGCAACAGAGGAGCAGCGAGCGCATGGCGGAGCGGAGTATCGCCGTTATTTTGCCCCCGGGCGGTGGGTACCGGACCATTTACCAATGCGCAAGGAACGCCGTGTTCGCCGGGCCGAAGCCACCACGCTCGCCCTCAAGTATCAGCTCGATCAGTGCTGCCGGGACGGCGGCATGGAGGCGATGGTGGTCGCCGACCGCGACGGCCTCCCCCTCGCCGCCGCGGGCGACGCGTACGCGTGCGACGAGGTCGCGGCCCGCATGGTGCTGGTCGGTCCGCGGATCTCCGCGTTCGACGGCACACTGCTCGGCGACAAGCAGCAGTGGGACGTGCAGATGATGAAGGTCCGGATCGACGGCAGCGAGCTGCTCGTCTGCGCGGTCGGTGGGACTCCCGCGGCGCGCAAGAAGCAGATCGCCCGCGGTTCGGCCGGCGCGCTCCGCATCCTCGCCGTCTGACCTGCGGCGGCGCCGAAACGAGCTACGCTGATCGCATGAAGCTCGCCGCCGTGTGGCTCGTCGCGGTCACGTCCCTCGCGCCCCTCGGGGCGTGCTCGCACCACAAGACCGATCGCGCGCTCGATCGCGAGACCCAGAACCAGCTGCTGATCGATCGCAACTGGATCGACGTGATGCCGCAGACCGAGCGCGACAAGCTCCACGTCTATCGCTTCGTCCCGACGATGGGCGGCGGCGTCTACCAGGACCGTACGATCTTCAAGGGCACGTTCGAGCTGTTCAAGTTCACCGTCGACGGCGATCAGCTCGAGTTCGATCTGCTACAGACCCACGACAAGGTGCGCAGCCAGTTCGAGATCGCACCGGTCGACGGCCCGGCGCCGTTCGACTTGAAGCTCACGATCCCGAACGATCCGCGCGGCCCGCGCGTCTACTACGGCTCGCGCGCCGAGACCGACCGGGATGGTCACGTGCTCGAGCAAGAGCTCGCCGCTCGGCCGCGCTGACGCCGGCGCCCGAGGACCCCGAGGACCCCGAGCACGAACAGCGCGAGCAACCCCGAGCCGGGGCCGCCGCTCGCGTCGCAGCAGCCTCCGCCGCCGTTCGCGGCGAGCTCGTCGAGGCACGTGGCCGAGCAGCCATCGCCGCTCGACGGGTTGCCGTCGTCGCACTCCTCGCCGGGATCGAGGACGCCATCCCCGCAGCGCGGGACCTTCGCCATGCCGACGATGCACACGTCGTCGAGGTTCCAGCCGCCGCGCTCGCCGGTGCCGTCGGTCTGGAGCTGCCAGCTCACCGCGACCGAGCCGTGGTCGAGGTGCGGCGTGAGATCGAGATCCTGGAACCGCCACTCGCGATCGACGTGCGCGAGCGTGCCCGCCGCGTTGGTCGCGTTGTGCCAGAGCGAGTCGAGCGAGGCGGTGCCCGCGGCGATCACGGCCTGATCGAGCTGGTGGTCGTCGACGGTGAGCCAGCGCCAGTACTGCAGGTGGACGATCTGGAACGCGCTGGTGTCGATCGCCGGCGTGGTGGTCGCGGTGGTCTCGCCGGCGCCATACGCGCCGCCGTTCGCGAGGTTGGTCCCGTAGACGTAGTCGCCGGTGACCGTGGTGGCGGGATCACCCGACGGCAGATCGAGGGCGCTCGGCCGCGCCCACTGCCACTCCGCGGGTGCGCTGCCCGAGGTCGTCCAGGTCGAGGGCGCGTGGTCGAACGGCTCGCACCAGATCGGGGTCGCGGTGCCGATGAACGCCTGATACATCGGATCGGCCGGGTTGTCGGGGAGCGATCGCTGGGTGCCGTCGTCGAGCGTGATGTCGACCGAGTAGGCCACGACGGTGCCGTCGGGTTGGACCGGAATCGCCGCGCTCCAGTCGTCACCGTTCGGCGCGAGCTCGAGGTCGTTGACCACCCCGTCGCCGACCTTCCACAACACGTGGATGCCGAGCACCTGGCGGGCCGGGCACGGCCCCGCCGGCGGCACGGTGACCGGAACGTGGATCGTGAAGTCGGCGAGCCGAGGGGTGCCGATCACGAGGTCGACGAAGTCCGGCGCGAGCCCGTGGACGCCGAACGCGCGCTGGATCGCGCAGAAGTGGGGCGTGCCGTTCGCGAGATCGCCGTCGTCGTCGTCCGCGATCAACGCGGCGTCGTAGCTGGTCGGAAGATCCGCTCCCCGGCGGAGCACGCCGAGGAAGGTGTGCTCGGTGAGCGCGACCCCCGGATCGTGGCCGAGCTGCACGATCAACGCCTTGCGCAGATCCCACAGGGCACCGCTCACGATCAGGCCGGTCGCGTGGGCGTCGAACGTGACGTCTTGCGGATAGTGGTACTCGTAGCCGACCGGGTCGATGTCGCGCGCCGGGGCGTCGGTGAAGTCGAGGCCGCGGCCGATGCCCGAGTCCTCGGTGATGTTCGCCGCGTTGAAGTCGGCGAGCCCCTCCGAGAGCTGGAGCTGGTACGCGCCGACATCGGGGATCGATTCGTGGAAGTGCAGCGAGTGACCGAACTCGTGCATCACGATATCGGCGACGCGCCCGGTGTTCTCGCAGGTCGACGTGCCGCGCGCGAGGTGGACCTCGGTGCCGCTCGAGAACGCGTTGCACGGGTTGCTCTCGTTGACGTAGAACACGAACGGGTCGAGCCATGCGCTGGTCGCCGGATCGATCCGCAGCGCGCGCTCGGCCGCGACCGTGCCGTACACGTACGTCGAGACCTGCGCATCGTCGAGCTCGCTGTTCGCGGCGTTCCAGATCACGCCGCCGCCGGGCTGGACATCGAGCGTCGCCGTCGCGGCGGTGCCGGCCTGGTTGACGACCATGACCTCGCTGCCCGTGCAGCTCGGGGCCACGGTCGCGGGCGCGGTGCCGCCCCAGCCGAACGTCCCGTTCGCGGCGGTCGTCGTCGCGACGCCGTTCACGGCGATCGTCGCGGTGTGCGCGGGCGTGTCGCCGCGCGGACCCGAGGCGTAGCGCACGCCCGCGTCGAGCTGCAGCGTGCCGCTCGCGTCACGCCGCCGCGAGATCCGCGCGACCTCGCCGCGATCGTCGGTGTAGACGTCGTCGTCCCCGACCGACACGCGATCGACCACGCGATCGACGCTGCTGGCACCGCTGCTGGCACCGCCGCTGGCACCGCCGCTGGCACCGCTACTGGCGACGCTACTGGCGACGCTGCCCGTTCGGATCACGACGCGCTCGCCGCGCACCGCGCGCCGCAGCGGCCGCGCCACCACGTCCGGCAACGCCTTCGCGATCACGTCCGAGAGCTTGTCGTGCGCGAACACGAACCCGAGCTGGCCGCCGACGACGCGGATCCCCTGCCAGCGCTGCTCGAAGCCGATGCTGCGAATGCCGTCGTCGAGGCGATCGGTCGTGATGACGAAGTCGGTCGGCCGGCTCCCCGGCGCGAGCTCGGCGAGGTGCTCGGCGAGGTAGGCCCTGGCGAGCTGCTCCGCGGCCGCCGCGCTCTCGATCGCCCCGCGCGCCGGCTGCGCCCGAAACGGGCCCGCGCTCGCTGCCGACGCGAGCACGATCACGAAGCCGAAGCGCAGGAGCAGAGGCGTAGCCGCAACCATAAGCGATCCTCGTGGCGGATCTCGGGAGATGACGATCCTCGTGGCGTGGATCACGCGAGCCGAAACGACAAACGCCACGCACGAGGTGTGGCGTGGCGTCGATCGAGACCGTGGCGATTCAGGCGCGCGCTTGCGCGCTCTTCGCCGGCTTCTTCGCGGTGGTCGGCACCGGTGCCGACTTGCCGTTCCCGTGGGTCTTGCCGTTCCCGTTCCCGTTGGACTTCGCGCCCGCGCTGCCCGTGCTCTTGGCAGCGCCGTTCGCCTTCGCGCCGGCCTTCTCGGTCAGCTCGGCGACGCGCGGGGTCTTCTCCCACGTGAACTCCGGCTCTTCGCGGCCGAAGTGCCCGTACGCCGCCGTCTTCCGGAAGATCGGACGGCGCAGATCGAGCTCCTGGATCAGCATGCCGGGGCGCGCGTCGAACGTCGCGAGCACGGCCTTGGTCAGCAGCTCGTCGCTGACCTTGCCCGTGCCGAACGTATCGACCAGCATCGACACCGGCTCCGCGACGCCGATCGCGTACGCGAACTGGACCTCGCAGCGGCGCGCGAGGCCCGCGGCGACCACGTGCTTCGCGATGTAGCGCGCGTAGTACGCGGCCGAGCGATCGACCTTGCTCGGATCCTTGCCCGAGAACGCGCCGCCGCCGTGGCGGGCGTAGCCGCCGTAGGTGTCGACGATGATCTTGCGGCCGGTGAGACCGCAATCGCCCTGGGGGCCGCCGATGACGAAGCGACCGGTCGGGTTGACGTGGATCTTCGTCTTGTTCGTCATCAGCTTCGCCGGGACGATCGGCTTGATGACGAGCTCGCGGATCGCTTCCTCGATGGTCTTGAGCTTGACCTTGTCGTCGTGCTGGGTCGACACCACGATCGCCTCGACGCCGGTGACCTCGCCGTCCTCGTAGCGGATCGAGACCTGGGTCTTGCCATCGGGCCGCAGCCAGTCGACGCCCTTGGTCTTCTGCTTGCGGACCTGTGCGAGCTTGTATGCGAGCTGGTGCGCCATCTGGATCGGCAGCGGCATCAGCTCCTTGGTCTCGTCACACGCGTAGCCGAACATCAGGCCCTGATCGCCCGCGCCCTGCTTGGCCGGATCGCCGCGATCGACGCCCTGCGCGATGTCGGGCGACTGATGCTCGACCGCCGTCATCACGGCGCAGGTCGTCGCGTCGAAGCCCATGTCGCTCGAGGTGAAGCCGATGTCACGGACCGCGGTGCGCACGATCTTCTGGAAATCGAGCTGGGCCTTGGTCGTGATCTCGCCGGCGACGAGCACGAAGCCCGTCTTCGCCATGGTCTCGCATGCGACGCGGCTGAACGGGTCGACCGCGAGGCACGCGTCGAGGACGCTGTCGCTGACCGCATCGCACAGCTTGTCGGGGTGACCTTCGGTGACAGACTCGGACGAGAACAGATAGCTAGCCATGTTGGTGGCGGGACTATTCAGTGATGCCCCCCCGCTGTCAACGACGGAACGCGGTACGATAATCCCGTGGGTATCGCGCGCGTTTGGCTCGGTCTTGCCGTCGCCGTCACTCTCGGTGGCACGACCGCCCTTGGTTGCGGCGGCCACCCCCCGCAGCCCAGGCGCGGGGTCGTCGAGAGTGATCTCGGCTCGTGGCATTTCCGCCGGTTTCAGCCGGTCCTCGACGTCGAGGTCTGGGTCGAGAACAACAAGGCCGAGGCCTATACCGCCAGCTACGTCGCCGATCTCGCCGAGAAGCGCGGCCACATCGGGGACAACGATGTCGTCAACGTGTTCGTGACGCGCTACGAGAAGGACGCGGGCGTGTTGCGCGAGACCGTCAAGCTGGTCCGCCGGCTCGCGGCCGAGCAGGGCTACCAGGTCGACGAGGACAAGATCGGCGGCACGCGCGCGCTGCGGATCAACGGCCACGGCGAGGCGTGGGTGATGTGGGCCGCCAAGAATCACGTCGTCAAGGTCGGCGGTCGCGGTCGCGACAACGTGCCCGATGCGATGGTCGAGAGCTACGCCGAGCGCTATCCGTCCGTGCTGCCGGGCGGCGTGCTCGAGGGCCCGTTGCCGGCCGGCCCGGATAACCCGGATCCGGACAAGCCCAAGGACGACAAGGCCCCGTACGACGCGAACAATCCGCGGCCGGATCTCGACAAGTACGATCCCAAGAAGACCAAGATCCCGAACAAGAAGGACGAGTAGTGCTGCTCCGGATCTTTCGCACGGGCACGCCGGAGGCGCTGGCGCTGCTCGATCGCACGACCCGCTTCGAGGACGGCGTCGACGACGCCGTCGCGGCGATCCTCGCCGACGTGCGCGCGCGGGGCGACGCGGCGGTCGCTGATTACACCCGGAGGTTCGATCGGCGCGAGCCGCCGTACGAGCTCGATCGCGCGCGCTGGGACGAGCTCGCGGGCCAGGTCGCGGCCCCGGTGCGCACCGCACTCGAGCTCGCGGCACATCGCATCCGCGCGTTTCACGAGCGTCAGGTCGAACCAGATCTCGATCTCTCGCTCGACGGCGTGCGGCTCGAGCTCCGGGTCACGCCGCTCGCGCGCGCCGGCTTGTACGTGCCGGGCGGCACCGCGCGCTATCCCTCGAGCGTGCTGATGACCGCGATCCCCGCGAAGGTCGCGGGCGTGCGCGAGGTCGTGATGGTGACCCCGGGGGCCTCTCCCGAGGCGATGCTCGCGGCTCGGCTCGCGGGCGTCGATCGCGCGTTCGAGATCGGCGGCGCGCAGGCGATCGGCGCGCTCGCGTATGGCACCGCGACGGTGCCGCGGGTCGACAAGATCGTCGGGCCCGGCAACGCGTGGGTCGCCTCGGCGAAGCGCCAGGTCTATGGCGAGGTCGATATCGACTCGATCGCCGGGCCGTCGGAGGTCCTGATCGTCGCCGATGGCTCCGCGCGGCCTGCGTGGATCGCGGCGGATCTGCTCGCGCAGGCCGAGCACGATCGCGAAGCCCGCGCGGTGCTGGTGACGACGTCGCCCGAGCTCGCGGCGGCGGTCGGCGCCGAGCTCGCGCGCCAGCTCGAGAGCCTGCCGCGCAGGGCGATCGCGGAGCACGCGCTCGGCCACCACGGTGCCGCCGTGCTCGTCGACTCGATCGACGCGGCGATCGAGTTCGCGAACACGTGGGCGCCCGAGCACCTCGAGCTCCAGCTCGAAGACGCGCGCGAGGTCGCCTCGCGGTGCACCACCGCCGGCGCGATCTTCATCGGCGCGTGGTCGTCCGAGGCCGCGGGTGATTATCTCGCGGGTGGCAACCACGTGCTGCCGACCGGCGGGGCAGCGCGCTACGCGTCGCCGCTCGGCGTCCACGACTTCCGCAAGCGTACGTCGTTGATCGAATACGGCGAGGCCGCCGCCAAGCACCACGCCGACTCGATCGCGACGCTCGCCGCGTGCGAGGGTCTCGACGCACACGGTCGCTCCGCTCTGATCCGGAAGTCCTGACGTGACGACGAGCTCGCCATCCTCGATCTCTGTGCGGCGCCTCGCCGCGATCGGCAGTCCGCCGGGGCGCCGCCGAGGCTCGTCATGACACCCGGGCCGCTCGGGCCGCTCGGCGACCGGGTGCCGGAGGCGTTGCGCGGCGCCTCCGCGTATCACGTGCCGCAGCCGCCTCAGATCCGCGCGAAGCTCGACGCGAACGAGCTGCCGTTCGCGTGGCCCGCGGAGCTCCGCCGGCGACTCGGCGCCGCGCTCGCGGAGGTCGCGCTCGAGAGGTATCCCGATCCGCGCGCGAAGGTGCTGCGCGATCTGATCGCGGGGCAGTACGCGATCCGCGGCGACCAGCTCGTGTTCGGCAACGGCTCCGACGAGTTGATCGCGATGCTGTGCGCCGCGTTCGCCGGGCCCGTGCTGTACCCGGTGCCGACGTTCGTCTACTACAAGCTCGCGGCCGTCGCGCGCGGCGTGCCCGCGATCGAGGTGCCGCTCGGGCCGCGGTTCGAGCTCGACGAGGCCGCGCTCGAGCGCGCGATCGGCGAGCACCACCCGAGCGTCGTGTTCCTCGCGCTGCCGAACAACCCGACCGGCACGCTGTGGCGGATGGAGCTCGCGTGCGAGCTGGCGGCACGCCATCGCGACACCGTGATCGTGTCGGACGAGGCTTACGCGGCGTACAGCGGCGCGACCAACCTCCCCGCGCTCGCGGCGCACCCGAACCTGGTCGTGATGAGGACGCTGTCGAAGGTCGGCCTCGCGGGGCTACGCGTCGGCTTCACGATCAGCGCGCCGGCGATCGCCGAGGTGCTCGACAAGGTCCGGCCACCGTACAACCTGAGCTCGCTCGATCAAGCGGCCGCGGTGTTCGCGCTGCGCGAGGCCGGGCCGTGGTGTCTGGCGCGCGCGGCCGACGTGGTCACCGAGCGCAGCGCGCTGGTCGCCGCGCTCGGGCAGCTGCGCTGCGAGGTGTTCGCGAGCGAGGCCAACCTCGTGCTCGTCCGGTTCGGCGCCGGGCGCGCCGCGCAGCTCTGGCAAGGCCTCGCCGATCGCGGCATCGTCGTGCGCAACTTCGACCATCCAGGGGGCGGGCCGCTCGCCGGGTGCCTGCGCATCACCGTCGGCACGCCGGCGGAGAACGCGTTGTTGATCGAGGCGCTCGGCGAGCTCGCGTGAACCGGCCCGTGCCGCGTGCCGCGTGCGCGGAGGCGTTCACGATCTGGAGCGTGATCGCGAGCCGGCTCGTCGGCGGGCTCGGCTGCGCGTTCGGCTGCGCGCTCGGCTGTGCACTCGCCGCGTGTAGCCCCGGCGGTCCGGGGCCGGGTCTCGACACGGCGCGCGAGCTCTCGCACGTCGCGGGGCTGACCGCGCTCGGTCCGCGCCCGACGGGCAGCGCGGCGGCGGCCGGCGCGGTGGCGCTGATCGAGCACGAGCTCGCCGGCATCCCGCTCGAGGTCATGCCGGTGGGCGATGTCGAGCTGCCCGCGATCGAGGTGCTGGGCACCACGTTCCG
>JBDTEH010000374.1:0-37425 GCA_039922635.1 Kofleriaceae bacterium
CTTGGAAGACGGTGTTCAATCGTTTCGACCGGTGGTCCAAACGAGGACGATGGTCCGCGCTGTTTGCGGCACTACAAACCGCGGTCGATCCGGAATGGCAACGTATCGACAGCACGACGAACCGAGCCCACCCGCACGCCGCAGGTGGAAAGGGGGGACCCGCAGTACACGGCATCGGTCGATCGCGGGGTGGCGCGACGACCAAGGTCGATCTCGTCGTTGATGCGCTCGGCCTCCCGCTCGCGTTCGAGCTGACCGAAGGACAACGTCACGACATCGTGCCTGCGCCCTGCCTGGTTGAGCGCACGCGCCCACGTTGCCTGCTCGCGGACAAGGCGTACAGCTCGCACGACTTCCGCGCGCTGCTCGACACGATGGCGTGCCAGCCGGTGATTCCATCCTCGACGTCGTGGATCGACCCGCCTCCCTACGACAAGGATCTGTACAAGGCGCGCGCCGAGGTCGAGTGCACGTTCAACGTGCTCAAACAGGCCCGACGCTTCGCAACTCGCTACGAGAAGCCGCTGCGGAACTACGCTGCGGTCGTCGCCATCGGCTGCGCGCTGCTCTGGTTGCGAATCTAGGCGCCGTCGACGTGATCGTGATTGTGATCGTCGACGTGATCGCTCCCGTGATCGTGGCCGTGCACGGGAACGCTACCGTGATCGTGATCTGACCCGTGGACGAGAGTCACGCAACCGCCGCTCCGAGTGGCCGATAAGGCGGGCATGCTCAGCTTCCAGAAGCTTGACGTGTACCAGCGCTCGATTGAATTCCTCGCGTTCGCACGCCGGCTACTCCAGCGTATCCCCAAGGGCCACAGCGACCTGGTGGATCAGCTTCGCCGATCCGCACAGTCGATCCCTCAGAACATCGCAGAAGGAGCCGCCAAGACCGGCCGTGCCGACAAGGCGAGGTACTACGGGATTGCCAGGGGATCGGCGATGGAATCTGCAGCGCATCTCGACGACGAGCACTACGCACTTGGTCTCGGCTTGCTCGAGCGGGTCGTTGCCATGCTGACCAAGATGATCGACCCCTGATCGTCAAGGGGGGCGATCACGATCACGGTAGCGTTCCCGTTCTCGTGCACGGCCACGATCACGGGGCCGATCACGATCACGGCCACGGCCACGGCCCAATCAGGGACAGGCCCTAGGCCTCCTACCCGATCACAGCACGAGGCGGACGCCGAACCCGAGGCTGGCGGCGGGGATCTGCGACACGTTCGCCTGGGCGTAGACCTTGAGCTTCCACAGGTTGACCTGCACGCCGGCGAGGCCGCGGACCTGGCCGGGGCTCGAGGTGTTGCTGCCGGTCTCCGTGATGTGGACCGTGCCGATGTTGGTCTTGTCGGGCGTCGTCATCGCGCCGGTGAGGTCGCCGTCGACCGTGCTCTTGCCGCCGGTGATGTCGAAGCCGACGCCGGCGTAGAGGCTGACGATCAGCGCGATCCGCAGGCCGGTGGTGAGCTCGATCGGGATCGTGCCGGCCGTCGACGCCAGATCGAACCTGCCCGTCGAGGTCAGGGTCAGCGGGTCCGCGATGCCCTGCACGGTGTACTGCTGGGTGATCGTGTTGTTCGCGCCGAACGACCAGCGCGTGAACTCGACGCCGGTCGTGAGGTCGAGCCCGGCCCAGCGCACGATCGCGGCGCCGACGCCTTCGTCGACCTGGGGCTCGACCAGCCGGTACTGGATGTGGAAGCCACCGGTCGCGATGTTGCCCTTCAACTGATCGGTGTTGCCGTTCTCGTAGAAGCCGTTCGCGAACAGCGTCCAGCGCGGCGCGCCCTGGTCCTTGAGGTTGTAGCCGATCATGATCGACGCGTTGACCGCGCCACCGCCGGCGGTCGGCCGCTGATCGAGGGTGAGCTCGTCCGACGACGCCACGCCGACCTGCGCGCCGAGGCCGAGCATGAAGCTGCCGGGCACGGACATGTAATCGACGCCGATCCCGCGCTGCGCGAACGTGGTCGCGTCGCCGAACGAGCGCAGGAACTTGTTCACGTTCGCGGTGTCGTATGCGGTGTCGACCTGGGCCTTGATCCGCATCTGCAGATCGGCGGGCGTGAGGCCGGCGGCGGCCGCGTAGGCCTCGCCTTCGGGCGTCAGCGCCACCGTCACCGCGGAGTCCGCGCGCGCGATCGACGGCGCGACGCCGACCCCCAGGCCCAGAACCACGGATGTGACGAGGATCAAGTCTCGGCGCATGACCCTGATCGTACACTACTGCGATGTCCCGCACGCTCCGCGAGCAGGTCCGTGGAACCGCGGGCCGACCGTCAGGGACGGTTCAAGGCCTGACGCGCTTGATGCCCTCGCGGACACCGACGCGAGGTTGCCAGCCGAGCAGCGTGCGCGCGCGGTCGCTCTCGTAGTGCAGCCGGGCGAGCGCGGAGCGCAGCCGATACGCGCTGATCGGGCTGGGCTTGCCGACCACCGCGAGCGGCAGCTCGGCGAGCTTGCCGAGCGCGAACACGAGCGGCCGCGGCACGTGCAGCACGTTCGTGGCCTCGCCCGCGAGGTCGAGCACGTCCTGCTGGGTGAGCTGCTCGGGGTCGACGATCTGGATCACCTCGCCGCCGGTCAGGTGCTTTGCGATCGCCGCGCCGATCGCATCGACGACGTCATCGATAAACACCAGCGGCAGCTCGAGCGTGCCGTCGCCGAGCACCAGCCAGCGACCGCCGGCACGGCGCGCGACGGCGCCGTTGATCAGCGGGATGCCGCCGCCGAAGATCTGGCCGGGGCGCAAGATCACGCACGGCAGCCCGCCGGCCGCGGCGGTGCTCGCGAGCTGCTCGGCGGCGAGCTTGGCGCGCGTGTACGCACCGCGCTTGGCGGCGTGGGGCTCGAGACCGGTCGCTTCGTCGACCACGTGGCCCGCCGATCCGGCCCAATCGACGATCGCGAGCGAGGAGATATAGACGAGCTGCTTCACGCCGTGGCGCGCGCACGCCTGGAGCACGTTCGCGGTGCCGGTCACGGTGCCGCGCTCGTGTTCGGCCCAGCTGCCTTGCATCGTGGCTCCGGCGTGGATCACGATCTCGGCGCCCGCGACGGCGCGATCGACCGCGCGCGCGTCGCCGAGGTCGCCCACCGCGTACTCGACGCCCGGGCGCGGCAGCTCCGGCATCCGGCGCACGAACCCGCGGACGCGGTGGCCCTCGGCGAGCAGCCGGTCGACGATCGCCGTGCCGAGCGAGCCCGAGGCGCCGGTGACGAGGTACGGCACGTTCGCCGCGAGCGGCGCACGCTCGCCCTCGGTCGGTCCCGCCGAGCGCTCGGCTGCCAGGTTCGCGAGCGTGTGTTCGACCTGCGCGACGCGCGCAGCCCAGGTCTCGTCGATCATCGCCGCCGATCGCGCCACCCTGCGCTCCGGCGAATCCTCCTCCAGCGCCTGCGCGATCGCCTCGACGAACGCGTCGGGCGTCGCCGCGATCCGCGCGAGCTCCGGATACTTGCGCACCTCCGGCACCGGGGTCGAGACCACCGGCAAGCCGGCCGAAAGGTACTCGCGCAGCTTCAGCGGGTTGACGTACTGCATGCGCTCGTCGATGCGGTACGGGATCAGGCCGACGTCGAAGCCTTTGCAGTACGCGGGGAGCTCGTGATGGGGCTTCTGGCCGAGCAGGTGGACGTTCGGCAGCCCGCGGATCGCGGACGTATCGCACAGCTCCTGGCCGACCAGCACGATCTGCCAGGCGGGGCGCGCGCGCGCGACGTGCGCCAGCAGCTCGAAGTCGACCCAGTCGCGCAGGGTGCCGTAGAAGCCCAGGCGCGGGCGCGCGATCGCGGCGAGCTCGGCCGGCACGACGGTCTCGGGGGCCAGCGCCCGGGCGAACAGCGCATGATCGACGCCGTGCGGCGCCTCGAACGTGGCGGGGTTGATCGCCCGCTTGGCCGCCGCGAGCGCCGCGTTGATCGCGAACACCGCATCGACCTTGGCGAGCAGCGTGCGCTCCGCCGCGATGGTCTGATCGCGATCGAGGTACCCGAACAGCGACCATTCGTCGACGCAGTAGTAGACCGAGCGGTCCTCGCCGAGCGTGCCGACGTAGTCGCCCACGTTCGGCAGGAACGTCCACAGCTCGAAGTGCTCGATCCCGAGCCGGGCCCGGAGCATGCGGATCGTCGCGCGCAGGACCTGGCGATTGAGCGCGCGCGCCACGCTGCTGTGCGGAAATGGCAACGCGAGCGGGGTATAGACCCAGAGATCGTTCTCGACGTTGACCGGCCCGCGCGTGAATTCGCGCAACTTGCGGGCGATCTTGCCCAGGTCGCGCCCGCTCGCGAGCGATGGCGTGCGCGTCGCGATCGAGTTCAGCCACACGACGCGGCGCGATCTGGCAAGCTCGCGCAAGACGTGATGATTCGAAGTCGGGTCCTCGTGCCAGTCCTTCGCGAACGCGATGATCGCCGACGTGGTCACGGCTGGGCCCTGCAACTTAGCATCGCCATGGTGGTCCTCGCCGGTTCGGGGTGCAAGAAGCCGGTCGATCCGGGGCCGGATCTCCAGATCGTCGGCGAGACGCTCCGGCTGCGGTCCACCGACCCGGTGCCGCGCACGTCGCCGTGGTTCGACGGCCACACGGTCGAGCTCGTCGCCGCACGCGGCGAGACGCTCGGCGTCCAGGTCCTGCACCGCGCGGCAGGGACCACGACGCTCGCGCTGCCGAAGGCGGAGGTCCATGGCTTCGCGGTCGAGCGCGTGACGGTCGTGCGGCCGTCGACGTCGATGTACGGCGGGGATAGCCGCGGTGCGGGGGCGTACCCCGACGAGCTGGTCCCGAGCGATGCGCCCGCGACCAACCCCGCCTACTTCACGATCGCCGTGCCGTACGACCTGCCGCCCGGGCACTACGCGGGCGAGCTCGTCGTGGTCGGGCGGCGCCTGCCGGTCGATCTGGAGGTCGTCGCCGTGACGCTGCCGCCGCTCCCGATCACCGCGTGGGCCGAGTACCACCCCGACGAGATCGGCGGGACGATCGAGCAGCCCGGCGCGGGCGAGCTCGCGTGTGCCGCGATGTTCCGAGCGCACGGCATGTTGCTCGCGCCGCCGATGAACGCGGTCGCCTATCGTGCGCGCAAGCAGCAGCTCGCGGACGCGGTCTACGTGCCCGTCGATCTCGGCACCGATCCCGCCAAGGCCGCCTCCGAGGCGCGCGCCTGGAAAGGTCTGCTCGCGCCCGGCCAGCACGCGTTCGCGATCCCGATCGACGAGCCGAAGGCCGCGCAACGCGATCAGGTGCGTGCGCTTGCCGAGGCGGTGCACGAGGCGAATCGCGAGCTGCTTTATGCGGTCACCGATGCGCCGCACCCGGAGTATGGCGATGCGATCGACCTCTACATCCCGCTCACGGCGAAGCTCGCCGACACCTACCTGCGATGGACGTACAACGGTGCCTCGCCGCGCGCCGGCTCGATGGTGGTCGACGCGCCGCCGCCCGGCACGCGCACGTGGGGTTGGATCGCGTGGCGCTACAAGATCCCGATCTGGTACGTGTGGGATGCGCTGTACTGGCACGACCGCTACAACCACCGCGACCGACCGCGCCGCGAGCTCCACGCGCACACCGACGCCGCGAGCTTCGACGATGGCGACGACGTCGGCAACCTCGATGGCGTGCTCGCGTATCCGGCACCCGGCGGCTGCCACGGATCGCTGCGGCTCGAGGCGTTGCGCCGCGGCATGGAAGATCGCGCGTTGCTCGAGCTCGCCGCCGCGTGCGATCCCGACCGCACCGCGGCGCTCGCCAAGCAGATGATCCCGCGCGCGCTCGGCGATGCCTCGGGATCCCCCGCGTGGCCGACCGCCGAGGTGGCGTGGGAAGCGGCGCGGCGGCAGGTGCTCGCGCTCGCCGGCTGTCACTGAGGCCGCACTACTCGACGAGTACCGTGCCGGCGACCTTCGAGGCCCCGACTTGCTCGATCGACTTGCGCAGATCGCGTGCCGTCGAGCGCCGCGCCTGGACCGCGAGCAGCACCACGTCCGCGGCATCCGCCATGAGGTTCACGTCGGCCGAGCCGAGCACCGGGGGCGCGTCGATCACGATGTGATCGTAGGCGAGGCGCAGCCGCTCCATCGCGATCGCGAACGCCGGCGCATCGAGCAGCTGGGTCTTCTCGATCCGAGGGCTGACCGCGGCGACGTGCAGCCACAGCTGGGGGATCTCGACGAGGCTCCACGGCAACATCGGCTGGTTGCGGTGCGCCGCGAGCTGCTCCGCGAAGCACCACGGTGGCACCAGCTTGAACACGTTCGCGAGCTGCGGGTGGCGCAGGTGCGCGTCGCACAACAGCACCTTCGCGCGGCCGCACTCGGCGAGGGCGAGCGCGAGGTTGAGCGCGATCGTGGTCTTGCCCTCGCCATTGTGCGCGCTCGACACCACGACGACCTGCGGTCGGCCGAGCTCGAGCAGGTGGTGGCGTAGCACCCGAAACGCGGCGGATCGCTCCGAGTCCGGATCGATGACGAGCGCGAGCCGCGGATCGACCGGCTCCTCGGGCGGGAGGTGATGTTGCGACAGCCCGATCTCGGGAGGCGGGCCCGCCGGCGTCGCGGTCCGTTGCAGCGGCGGCGAGATCGCGGTCGCGCGCGTGAACGCGATCGCGTGCGGGTTGTGGGTCGCGGCCTGCTCGATCACCTGCTGCGCGCCCTCGTGGGTCGCCCCGTACGGCAGGTCGACCCGCGTGATGCCGCCCGCGGTGGTGTCCTCGATCGCCACCATCGGCTGCGTGACCAGGGGCAGCGGCGCGCCACGTTGCCCGGCCGGAGCGATCGCTTGCTCGCCGTAACGACCGGTGGTGCGCTTGGGCGTCGTCATTTCTTCGTCACGCGGAGGGCGGGGATCACGGCGAGTACGGGGATCCCGAGCGAATCGATATCATCGCGACGGTACAACCGGTCATCGAGGATCGCCAGACCGATCGCGAGCGTCCCTCCGAGCGCGAGGAATAACACCATGCCCGCGAGCAGGAAGATGGTCTTGCCGGGACCGCTGGGCCGCGCCGGCTTGAACGCCGGATCGATCACCGAGAGCCGGCCGCCTTGCTCGGCCGCCTTCTGGCTGGCGTCGATCTGGGCGTGGAACACGATATCCGCGAGCGAGCCGACCCGCTCGCGCTGCTCGTTGTACTGGCGGCGGAGGTCCGCGTACTTGGTCTCGAGCTCGACGACCCAGTTCGTGCCGTCGATGGGGACCTCGGCGGCGGCGGCGCTCGCCGAGCCGGCCTTGTTCGAGGCGCGCTGCTCGTCGGCGATCTGGCTGTCGAGCTGCTGGAGCTCCTTCTGCAGCTTCGTGCGATCCGCGGGGGTCGCGGGCGCGAGCGTCACGCTCTCGTCGAGCGGCACCGCGGCTTGCGCGTGGCGCAGGCGTTGCTGGGCGGCGTCGACGCGCTCCTGCGCCTTGATCGCGGCGGGGTGGCGATTGGTGTACTTGGCGAGCGCGTCCTCGAGCTCGCGCTGGGCGGCGGTGAGCTCGCGTTGCGCGTCGGTGACCTGCGCATCGGCGGCGATCCGCTCGGGGGACCGCGGCGCCTCGATGCGCACCGGCGGCGCATCGGGCGGTGCATCGAGCCGGGCCTGGACGCGCTGGCGCTGGCGCTCGAGCGCGTACAGCCGCGTGTTACCGGTGTTGATCACCGCCACCTTCTTGTTGTCGTGGATCGCGCGGATCCCGGCGCCCTCGGCCCCCCCCGCGTTCGCGTCGGTCGCGAACTCGGGGTGCTTCGCGAGGAACTCGGCGAGCGCCTGCTCGCGCTTGCGCAGCTCGAGCGACGCCTCGTCCTTCTGCTGGGTCACGAACTGGACCGTGAGCTGGGCCTGGTCGTTGCGCAGCGCTTCGTCCTTGTCCTTGAGCAGCTTGGTCAGGGTCTCGACCACGGCCTTCGCGCGGTCCGGATCCGTGTCGCTGTACGAGATCCGGAAGTTCGAGCCGCCGCGCGATTCGAACCTCACCGCGGTACGCAACTTGTCGACCGCGAGGTCCGGGTCCATCCCCGGGAACGGGTTCAGCTTCGGATCGTGGATGATCACGAACAGCTGCGGGCGAGCGAGCAGGAGCTCGCGGAACCGATCGCCGAGGTTGCGCATCGTCTCTTCTTGGCGGTTCGACAGGATGCTCGACTGGATCTGCTCCTGATAGAACAGCACGGCCGACGACTCGTAGCGGTGGCCGCGGGTGAGCGCGAAGCCGAGCGAGAGCGCGCCACCGAGGAAGCCGGCGATCGCCACCAGCCACCAGTAGCGGGTGGTCTTGCGTCCGAGATCGACGAGCCGCTGGAGTCGATCGCGAGGAGTTATCGGTGCGAGCGCCATCTCGTGAACGATGGTACACGAGCGCGAGCGACGCCACGCGCTTCGAGCGACCCCAC
Organism: Kofleriaceae bacterium; assembly: GCA_039922635.1. Classification (GTDB taxonomy): domain Bacteria; phylum Myxococcota_A; class Polyangia; order Haliangiales; family Haliangiaceae; genus JABFXX01. The sequence goes on from JBDTEH010000374.1 coordinate 8,379, forward strand.
CTGGTCGCCAGGGAATCCGGGCAGATGGCCCAGGACGGCGAGCCCTAGCCGTTCGACGTCTTCGGCGTCGTGCACGCGGGGATCGAAGGCACCCATCAAGAGCGCCGTACCCAGGAGCGCGGCGACCGAGACCAGCACGGCCATCATCGCCAGGATGAACTCGCGGTGCGGGGCGAGCTGGCCGTGGTGCTCGTCGACCACCGTGACCGAGAGGTCGAGGCCGGCCGCGGTGAGGCGATCGGCGAGCGAATCCGTGCTGATCGCGATGTCCGTGAGGGTCTTCTCGGCCGAGGCTTGCTCGTGCGCGAGCTGCGCGAGCCCGAGGTTGAGGGCTTGCGCGAGGGCGAGCTTGCCATCGCGGCGGGCCGCGCTGATCAGCAGCTCCTTCTCGGACCGCTCGCGCGCGAGGTCCTCGAGCCGGGCCGCGGCCGAGTCGTGGACCTCGGTGACGCGGCTCGCGAACAGCTTGGTCATCTGCAGCCGCTGCGCCTGCGCCGAAGCGATCACGACCGCGGCGAGATCACGCGCGAGCTCGTACGAGCGATCCGGATCGGTATCCGTGACGCTGATCCCGATCCGCGCGGAGCGATCTTCGTCGTCGCCGAACTCGAACGTGTTCTTCCAGATATCGATCTCGAACTGATCGCGCAACGCACCGATCGCGAACTGCATGCCCGTGAGGTGGCGCGACGGGTACAGATTCTCGCGTTCGATCAGCTCGCCGAGCTTGTTGTCGGGCAACAGCACGTTGACGACGTACTGGCGGAGCTCGTCGACGGGCAGCGCCGTCGCGTGCTCCGAGAGCTCGCCTTGGGTCAGGGCGAGCACGACCTGGCTCTCGACGTGGGTCGGCCGCGTCCAGATCGCGAACGTCACCACCGCGGCGAGCACGAACGCCGTCACGACGATCGGCACGGGCCGCGCCCGCATGCGGCGACGGATCCGCTGGACCTCGACGATCATGCCGAGCCGGGTCGACTCTTCGGAGTCGACCCAGGAATCGTCGTCGTCGATCAGCGGCACGTGCCGACGGTAACATGGCCGCGGCAAGCAGCGCGCTGCAACACCGCGTGCAGGGCCGCGGCGCTCGCCGCCCAGCCGCCGCGCGCACCGAGCTGCGCGACCACGACCGGGTCGTACGGCGTCTGCAGCGCGATCGTGATCGCATCGGCGAGCGCGTCGACGTCGCGCGGCGGCACCAGCGCGCCGAGCGTCGAGGTCGTGATCAGGTCCGGCGTGCCACCGACGGCGGTCGCGACGATGCGCCGGCCACTCGCGAGCGCCTCGAGGGCGACGTTCGGCGTGCCCTCGGAGTGCGAGGGCAGCACGAGTACATCGCACGCGGCGATCCACACCGGGATCCGATCGTGCGGTTGCGGCCCGAGCAGGCGCGCGCGCGCGCCGGCGTGGTGCGCGAGGTCGCCGGCGAGCGGCCCCCCGCCGACGACGCAGAGCTCGGCATCGGGGAGGTGCCGCGCGACGGTCGGCCACGCCCGCGCGAGCTCGGCGACGCCCTTCTCCGGCTTCAGGTTCCCGACGTAGAGCGCGATCTTCGCGCGCTCGGACAAGCCGAGCTCGGCGCGCGCGGCGGCGCGGTCGCGCGGATGGAACAGCTCGTGATCGACGCCGTTCATCACGATCGTGACCCGGTCGCGGGCGACGCCGAGCGCGCACGCCTCGTCGGCGAGCGGCTTGGACACCGCGACGACGTGTGCCGCGCGCGGCAGCGCCCAGCTCAACATCCGGCGCGGCCCCGGCAGGCGCGCGAGCTGGTTGATATCCGAACCGTGCAGCTTCACGACCGCCGGGACCCCGAGCAGGCGTGCGGCGATGATCGCGGCGAACCCGTCGGGATAGGCCCACGAGCCGAGCACGACATCGACCTCACCGCGCAGCGGCAGCACCGCCGGTGCGATCGACGCGGCGTACAATGGGCCCCACGCGGCGTGGGCGAGGCGTGGCAAGAACAGCGTGCGGGGATGCGTGACCTCGATCCCCGCGATGATCTCGTGGCTCGGCACGGCGGCGAGCTTGCCGGCGCTCGACCACCGCGACACCAGCCCCGCGCCCGGAAACCACGGGATCGTGGCCATCACCCGGAGGTCGCAGCGCTCGCGCAGCGCCGCGAACTGTTGCCGGTTGAACGGCGCCGATAACGGCTCCAGCGCGTTGGGAAAGATCTTCGTGATCGCGAGGACTCTCACTCGCCTGACACTAGAGGTTGAAGACTTTATCCATGCGCAAGAGCTTGAAGATCGCGAGCGGCTGATCGCGCGCGCCGGCCATCTCGACGTGCCCGCCGTGGCCGCGGACACCTTTGTACAGCTTCACGAGCGCGGCGACGCCGGAGCTGTCGATCAGATCGAGCTGGCTCAGATCGACCGAGACCCGCTTGACCTTGGCGGCCACGAGCTTGTCGATCTCCTCGGCGAGCTGGGGCGCGCTGTTGATATCGAGGCTGCCTCGGATGAGGAGGTTGGTCTCGTGCTCCGAGCGCGTGATGTCGAACGGGTTAAGCACTCAGGTTCTCCGGCATACGTTTGAGCAGCCGCCACAGATTAGGCGGGCCCGGCTCGTACGTGATTTCGTCGAGCATGGTCTTGGCGATGTGAATGCCCATCCCGCCCTCCGGTAACGAGGCGTCCGACATGTCCTCGGGTAACGGCTCGACCCCATCGAGATCGAAGGTCTTGCCGTGATCCTTGAGCTCGATCAGGAGCTCGCGGTCGCCCGGTGTGATCTCGAGCTCGATCACCCCTCCACCGAGGCGCTGATACGCATGGATCGCGACGTTGTTGAAGATCTCCATGAACGCGGACACCACCGCCGTGTCGAACGGATCGCGCACGTCGTTACTCAGCAAGTCGTTAGGATCGCGGCGCTCTGAGCCCGATACCAGGCGAGCCGCCTCGGCGACGACGCGCACCGCGACCGCGCGGTAGAGCAGCGTGCCGGGCACGGTCAACCTGATCGGCGCGACCATCTCGTGAACCATACCAGCGGCATGGTAGGGTCGGCCATGCTGCGAAGCGTTCGAATCGCCAAGCGGGCGATCGACGTGATGGGGGCAGCCGTCGGGCTCGCGATCACGGCCCCCCTGCTGCCGGTGATCGCCGTCGCGATCTACTGGGATTCCCCAGGGCCCGTGCTGTTCCGCCAGCGCCGCGCCGGTTCCTTGAAGGCCATCTCGTCGGAGAATGGTCACAAGAAGCTGAAGTTCGACGAGTTCGACATGCACAAGTTCCGGACCATGATTCCGGACGCCGAGCAGACCACCGGGGTCGTGGTCGCCGGTGCGGATGACCCGCGGATCACGCGCGTCGGAAAATTTCTGCGCAAGTCACGGCTCGACGAGCTGCCGCAGTTCTGGGACGTCCTGCGCGGCAAGATGAGCTTGGTCGGGCCGCGGCCCGAGCGACCCGAGTTGCTCGAGAACCTGTCGTACGCGATCCCGTTGTTCGAGGAGCGCATGCGCGACGTCAAGCCGGGCATCACCGGCCTGGCCCAGATCTCGCTCGGCTATACCGGCGCGATTCCGGAAGGCAGCGAGATCAGCAAGCTCGCATCGACGTTGCAGAACCCGTGGGATCTCGAGGAGACCAAGGGATCGCTCGCCGACGACATGCGGATCAAGCTGCTGTTCGACCTCGCGTACACCGCGTCGCTCGAGCGCTTCGATACGTTCCTGCGCACCGAGCTCGGCATCATCTTCAAGACGCCGCTCGTGATGCTGCGGATGACGCAAGGCCGTTAGCCTCGTCAGTCACGCGTCGTCACACGTCGTCACACGTCGGGCTGCGTGAACGCGCGCGGATCGTGCTGGCGCTCGCAGGCCTCGACCAGCTCGGTCGGCAGCGCCCACATCCCGAGCAGATGCGCGCCGACCGCCGCGTGCGTGACCCCGAGCAGCTCGCGCTCGCACATCCATAACGGTGTGCCCGTCGACCGGGCACGTTCGACGGCCGGCAGATACGCATCCGCGAGCTCGTGAGCGAGCACCAGGCGGCCGATGTCGTGGAGCAGGGCCGCGGAGTAGGCCGCGTCGGCACACGCGGGATCGACGACCGTGAGGCGGGCGTGACGCGCGGCCGCGACCGCGTCGCGTTGGATCGGCACGATCAGCGCCTGGCACACCGCGCTCGTCGGCACGCTGACCATCTCGGAGCTCGCGAGCGCGGTCATCACGTCGATGCCGAGGATCTCGACCGCTCTCCTGATCGAGCTGACCGGGAGCTCGCCACCGCGAAAGTGCGCCGTGTTCGCGATCTGGAGCACCTTCGCCGCGAGCGCCAGATCCTGTTCGCAGATCGCGATCAACGTGTCGATCGAGACCTGCGGATCGCGCGCCGCGCAGCGCAGCTGGTCGAGCAACTCGGGCACCGAGGGCAGGCACGGCAGGCTGCCGATCAAGCCGGTCAACGTCTTATCCTGCGGCAGGCGACTCTCGCCGCCGCAGCGCTCGATCGTGCTGCGCAGCGTCTTGGCGTCGCACGGCTTCGAGAGGAACTGGTGGACCAGCGGTAGCGCCTGTAACACCGCCGAGGACTCTGCGTACCCTGACAAGATGATCCGGATCGTGCGCGGCGAGCGCTCCTTCACCGCGGTGAGCACCGCGAGGCCGTCGACCTCGGGCATCCGCATGTCCGTGAGCACGATGTCGAACGTGCCCTGATCGAGGGCGAGCAGCGCCTCGGCACCGCCGAGCGCGAACACGAGGTCCCAGCGGTGGCGCTCGCGGCGCAACAGGTTCGACAGCGCAGCCAGCAGGGCGGGCTCGTCGTCGACAAAGAGGATGCGCTTGCGTTCGGACATGCGGTGGCTAGTGATCGATACATCGGCCAGTTCCGCGGCGATCGAGGTGCGTCTATTCCATACGCACGCCAGGCGGGCGCACGTAGTGATGACGCACGGCGACGAACGCGGTGTCGCGGAGGGTCGTCGGATCGACGAGGACGTCACGCGCATCGATCCGCACCGGATCGGGGTTCGCGAGCACGCCCTGCTTGGTGACCCGACCGAGCCGGCTCGCGAGCGCGGTGAACGCGCTGCGGTCGGGCCTGGTCCAACCATTGATCGCGCCGGCGCCTCCGAACCCGGTCACCGCGGCTGCGACCCTGTCGGCCGTCCCCGCGGGCAGCTTCGAATTGATCTGCACGAACGCCGGGTTGGGCACCGCGCCGGTATCGAACAGCTTGGTCAAGCCCTTCACCGTCCCCACCGGGGCGAATACGGCCTGTGCGGTCTTGTACGACTGCACGTCGGCGATCGCGCCGGTCAGATCCTTCTCGCCGACCCGGGCGCCGAAGAACTGTGGGTCGACCTCCGACTCGAGCATCGCGTTGTCGACGAACCCGGCATCGTTACAGCCGGTCGCGACGAACGCGAGCTTCTTGCCGCGCAGCTGCGTCATCGATTCACCGGCACTCGAGTACAGCGCCCAGGTCCGGGTCGTGCCACCGATGTTCGCGTTCGCGAGCAGCTTCCAGTTGAGGTTCACCGCGTAACAAGGGCCATCGATGATCGCGAAGTCGGTGTCACCCTTGAGCGCCGCGATCGAGCCGTAGGACTGGGCCTCGGTCTTGATCCCGGTGCTCTGCTCGATCGCCTTCGCGAGGCCCTGCACGTAGGCGAGGCGCTGCTGCGCGGTGCCGAACTCCACCGAGGGTGCGTAGATGCCGATCCGGATCTTCGCCGGTTGGGCCGACGCGGTGCCCCCGAGCGTGGCGAGGGTGGCGAGCGCGGAGAGGAGCGCGAGCTTGCTAATAACCATAGATCCTCTTCTTCGCGTCGATCCAGCGCTGCAGACCAGGTGCGTTCGCACCGCGCGCCTTCGCCCTAATCCACACGTCGTACGCTTCCTTGGGCTTGCCGAGCATGTCGTAGACGATGCCGAGATCGATCAGCGACTCGGGCGGGTTACCACCCAGCGCCTCGAGCTCGTCGAGCTTGTCTTTACCGAGCGCCATCGCGGCGCGGTCCATCGTCAGCCGGCGTTTCTGGTCCGGGGTCGCGGTCCGGTCGGCGCTCGCGAGCGCTCGCTGCGCGCTGCCCGGGTTACCGGCGTGCCACTCGTCGACCGCGACGTTCTCCCAGCAGCTCGCGATGATCTCGCGGATCTTGCCGCCGACCTCGCCCTCGAGCTTCGCGAGGTCGTTGCAGGCGCCGGCCCGGGCCTGGCCGGTCTGGCTGCGATAGCTCGCGTAGGCGGAGAAGAACTGCGAGCCGACCCGCGCGTAGGCACCCTTGAGGTACGCGCCTTGATTGCCCTTGGCGGCCAGGCTCTTGAAGACCCTCGCCGCATCGCTCGCACGTCCCGCATCGAGCAGGGAGACCGCGTACGAGAAGTCGAAGGCCAGCGGTTCGGTACCCTTGAGCACCGAGGGATCGCGTGTCGCGCGTTCGAAGTCCCCGGCGGCGTCGGTCGCCTTGTTCTCGCGCAGCTCTTTCCAGCCGCGGCGGTACAGCGCCAGGGCGAGGTTGCGCTTCGCGGCCGGAGCCACGTCGGGATCCTGCGACGAGATCTGGACGGCGGTCTCGAGCTTGTCGATCGCGCCCTGCAGATCGGCATCCCAGGTCAGCGGCGCCCACTCGGTGTAGATCTCGGCGAGCGAGATCTGCGCGTTGGCCTTCTTCGCCTCCCTCTCCGCTGCCGCGTAGGCCTCGGCGGCGCGCCGGGGATCGGGCCTCGACGAGCACAGGTACGAGCGCGCGAGCAACCGCCCGGTCAGCACGGCATCGCTGCCACGGACCTCGCGCAACTTGACGAGCTGCTTCTGCGCGGTGTCGCAATCGCCGCGCTCGATCGCGAGCACGGCGACATTCGTCAGCGTCGTCGCCGATCTCGGATCGATCGCCAGCGCCTGTTCGAGCAGCTGCTGGGCCCCGCGCACGTCCTTCGTGCTGGCCTCGAACGCCTGCTCGTTGATCGTCTCGATCAGCGCGCGCTGGATCGAGACGTCCTGCTTCTTGAGCTCCTGCGCGGACTCGAAGCGCTGGCGCGCCTCGCGCAGCTTGTGCTGGTTGAACAGCGACTTGCCGGCCAGCATGTAGATCGCGGCGCGTTGATCGCCGGGCGCCTTCGCGAAGTCGGCGCTCGCCATCACCTTGTCGGTGAGCGCGGTCGCCTTGGCATCTAGCTTGGCCTCGAGGTAGGCCGAGCCGAGCTCGGTCGCCAGCTCCATGCTCGTCGGGTTCGCGTTCCACGCGGTCGACAGCTTGTCGACGGCGAGCGCGAGGTTGTTCGCCCCCGGGATGCGGCGATAGGTCTTGCCGAGCCGGATCGAGAGCTGGATCTGGTCGCGCGCTTGGTTCGGCTTGAGCTGCTTTTCGGCGCGGGTGTACTGGTCGAGCGCGTTCGCCCAGTCGTTGTCGGCGTAGAACGTATCGCCGATCAACATCGCGCCGCGGGCCTCGCCTTTGCGCACCCGGGCGAACTCGGTCGCCGCGTTGCGCGCCTTCTTGGTCTGGCGATTCGCGAGGTACGCCTTCGCGAGGTTGTACCAGGTCGATCCGGTCGGATCGACCGCCTTGGGGTTCTGGACGATCCGCTCGCACACGGTGAGCGCCTGGTCCCACTTGCGCAGGCCGGTGTACGCGGCGCACAGGCCGTTGTCGGCGTTGACCTGCGCGTTCGGCTTCTTCGCGAGCTTGCGCAGGATGTAGTCGAACTGCTCGACGGCCTTGGTGTAGAGCTGCTGCGCGCGCGCTTCGTCGCCATCGCCGAGCACGGCGCGCGCGTTCGCGAGGTACGCGAAGCCGAGCTGGATGCGCGGCAGCACGTCGCCGCTCTCGCGCTCGGGCGGGCGGTGCGCGAGGTACTGCTCGAACGCCGCCGCGGTCTTCACCGGATCGCGCGAGGCGTAGTACTCGCCGATGATCAGCTGGTCCGCGAACGCTTGCGGCCGCGCCTTGACCACGTTCTGGGCGATCTCGATCGCCTGATCGCGCGCGCCGTTGCCCCACAACATCAGGGCTTCTTGCTCCTGGATCTCCGGCGCGTTCGGATAGCGGGTCTTGGCCTTCGCGATGAAGTCGAGACCGCCCTTCAGATCCTTCTGGATGATGAAGATCGCGGCGCGCTTGCCGTACGCCTCCGCCGAGACCTGACTCGGCGCCTTCGCGATCGCGCGGTCGTACGCGTTGGCGGCCCGCTTCCAGTCGCCTTGTTCGAAGTACTTGTCGCCGTCGCGCAGGTCATCTTCGGCCTCGGCGTGCGCGACACGCTCGACGAACGTGATCGTTGGCGCGCTGATCAGCGCAACCGCGATGAGCAAACGCTTCAATGCAATCTCCCAACGACCATCGTGATGTCGTCCTTCCGGCTAGTCTCGCCGAAAAATTCGTTCGAGTCAGCGATGATCGCATCGCGCATCTCACCGGCATCGAGCGCCGCGGCCTTGCGCACCGACGCTCGGAACCGCTTCTCACCATACTCCTCGCCGGCCGCGTTCTCGCACTCGACGATGCCATCGGTGTACCAGACCAGCACGTCGCCCATCGCGAGCTCGGTGGTCTTGGCCTCGTACTTGGAGTCCGGGTCGTCGCCGAGCCGGTTGCCGCGGATCATCAACGAGCCGAACTCGCCCTTGCCTTCACCCTGGCGGAACAGATAGGGGAAGTTGTGACCTGCGTTCGCGTAGGTGATGGTGCGAGCCTTGGTATCGACGATCGACGCGAAGCAGGTCATCACGAACCGGCGCTGCGCGCTCTCGAAGATCGCGTGGTTCATGATCTCGAGCAGCCGGGTCACCGTGATGTCTTCGCTGTGGACATGACGCGCTACGTCGCAGGCCGACTTGGCGCAGGCGGTGATCATCGCAGACGGAATGCCGTGACCGGTGACGTCCCCGATCACGAGCAGGATCTTGCCGCCGGAGAGCTCCGCCCAGGTCCACCAATCGCCACCGGTCTGCGCCGCCGGCAGGTAGTAACCGGCGAACGTCAGCGTCGACTTCTTCACCGGGGCGTCGGTCGGGACCAGGGACTCCTGGATCGTCCTGGCGACCTCGAGCTCTTGCTCGATCTTCGCCTTCTCCGCCGTCTGCTGGAGCAGGATCGCGATCTGGTCGGCCATGAAGTTGAAGTTCTCGCCGAGCAGCCCGATCTCGTCGCTCGACGTCACCTCGACGCGCGCATCGAGATCGCCGCGCGCGATCTGGTCGGCCTTCCACGCGAGCTGGCGGATCGGCCGCGAGATCGAGAGGCCCTGGAAGATCGCGAGCACCGTGCCGATCAGCACGAACAGGATGCCGACCACGCCGGTGTAGAGCGCGGCCTTCGTCACCGCGGCCGACTTCTCGGTATCGGCCTGCGTCGCGAACGTGTCGATCGGCGCGAGGTCATAGCCCAGCACCACGTAGCCCTGGCGGGCCGACCCCGGTGGCTCGGTCGGCCAGGCGCCCGCCGAGGTCGCGGGTTCGCCCACGAAGATCGGGTAGGCGAACACGCGGTAGCTCGAGCCACCACTCGTGATCTCGAAGTTGAGCAGCGGGTCGCCCTTGCCGGCGGCCTTCCACGCCTCGAGGCTCTTCTGCCAGGTCTCGACCGCGAGCTGGCCGAACTTCGCGCTCATCGGCTCGTGGTTGCCCGGCGTGCAATCGAGCGCGGCCTTCTCGATGCAGTGCAGGATGACCTTCTGGTTGAGGTCGAGCACGTAGGCCATCTTCAAGCCGTAGTCGACGTGGCCCTTGTCGTCGGTGCGATCGTCCTGCGAGACCGACAGCCGGATCAGCTGCTCGATCTCGTCGTCGTGCTTGTCGATCAGAAACGGAGTGACGCCGCGGGCGATGCCTCGTGTGCCCGCGAGTCCGAGCTGTTCTCGACCCTCCTTGAAGATCTTGATCCGGTCGGCGACGCTCGCGTCGAACGCGCGCCGGATGTTTACGACGTTGAGAAATCCTGAACCAACAACCGTGACCACGATCAATAAAGTCGTGGTCAAGATCATCTTGACCGAGATGCTCGGCCCACCCCTCTTGGCCATTGCGGTGCAATTATGCCACTAGGTCGGGGCCTGGTACCATTCGACAAGCCATATGGACCAAGTAGCACCGGCACTTCTCCAGTTCCTGGCCGAGTTCAAGCGGGTCTCGAACGCGATCGTCGATAGCTACTTCATCGTCGATATCGACCGCCGAATCGTTGACTTTAACCGGGCGTTTTTCGCCCTCCTGCCCCGGGCGGTGGCGCGCGGCCTCAAGGGAAAGCACTGCTACGAGGTCCTGGAGCTCAATATCTGCGGCAACGAGTGCATCGCTCAGCAGTGCTGGGCCGATAATCGCCACGTCCGGCTCGACGAGATCTCTGGAAATATCGCGGGAGAGGCGCAAAAACTCAGGTTCATCCTGTCGGCTGTACCGATCACGGACGAGGCCGGGAACCATGTAGGTGCGCTGGAGATCCAGCGCAACGTGACCGACGAGGCCGTCGTCCAGGTGAAGTACCAGGAGATGCTCGAGACCGAGGCCCGCGAGCGCGAGCGCCTGGCGAACCAGGTTCGGATGCGGACCAAGGAGCTGCTCGAGACCAACCAGCTCTTATTGAAGACCCAGAAGGAGCTGCTGGCCTACAAAAAGGGCCTGACGGTCTAGCCGATCGGCCGATCGGCCAGGCCATGGCCCCAGCGGGCTCAGCGCCGGAACCGGCGGCCGAGCCGCAGCCACGGCTTCTCGATCAGATAAAACGACACGCACGCCAGCGCGAGCGCCAGGCCGAGGTTGATCGGGAACGCCGCCCACCAGCCGGTGTCGTGGCGGTCGAGGAACGGCTGCTGCCACAGATAGAGCGAGTAGCTGAGCGTGCCGATCCACACGAACCCGGGTAGCTCGAGCACCCGCCCGACCCGGGCGGTCGGCATCATCACGCACCGGTGGATCGCGAGCGCGATGCCGACGTTCGCCGCGGTCGTCGAGAACCCGAGGTCGATGACCGGGCGCTCGATGATCAGCGTCGGGATCAGCGCGAGCGGCACGAGCCAGAACCAGCGCGCGGTGAGGAGGCGCCGATACGGTGGCCATGCCTCGAGCCTCGACCGCAGGATCGCGAGCACGCAGCCCAGCGCGATCGAATCGAACACGAACGGGAACGCCTGATCGGTGAGCCCGGAGATCGCCGGCCACGCGACGAGCGCGCCGACCCGCAGGACGGGCGCGAGCAACACCGCGCCGATCGCGAACATCAGCGCGCGGCGCGTGCCGAGCACGACCATCAGCAGCGGCCACAACACGTAGAACTGCTCCTCGACGGCGAGCGACCACATGTGGCCGAGGTACCAGGCGCGATGCTCGTGGAAGTTCATCGCGTAGCTGACCGCATACGCGAAGTCGACCTTCGAGATCACGAGCACGCCGGCCATCACGAGCACCGCGATCACCGCGATGTACGTGTAGAACGCGGGGAAGATGCGAAACGCCCGGCGCACGTAGAAGTCGCGCAGCGAGATCCGCCCGGTCTTGTCGCGCTCGCGGACCAGCAGCGTCGTGATCAGGAACCCGGAGATCACGAAGAACGTGCGCACGCCGGCCTCGGCGAGCCACGCGGTGTGCGCGAGCCGCAGAAAGTTGACCGTCCCCGTGAGGTGCGAGAACAGCACCAGCACGATCGACACCGCGCGCAACCCGTCCAGGGTCGCGATCCTCCCAACAGACTCCTTCGGCACCCGGCCGCAGCATACTAGCGAAGTGGCTGGACGTTCCAGATCTGGCGCGCGTACTCGGCGATCGCGCGGTCGCTCGAGAACCGGCCCGCTCGCGCGACGTTGAGGATCGAGGCCGCGACCCACTTCGCAGGCGCCTGCCACAGCTCGTCGACGCGGCGCTGGCAGGCGGCGTACGCGCGAAAGTCGGCGCACACGAGGAACGGATCGTACTCGCGCAGGTCGTGGACCAGTGGTGCGAACATGGCGCGATCGCCGCGCGAGAACGCGCCGCTCGCGATCAACTCGATCGCGCGCGCGAGCTCGCCGTCGAGGTACGCGCCCGGATGATAGCCGTCGCGCTTCGCGGCGGTGACCTGGTCCGCGGTGAGGCCGAACAAGAAGAACTGGTCAGCGCCGACCGCCTCGCGGATCTCGACGTTCGCACCGTCGAGCGTCCCGATCGTGAGCGCGCCGTTGAGCATGAACTTCATGTTGCCGGTGCCCGAGGCCTCGAGCCCGGCGGTCGAGATCTGTTCGCTCAGATCGGCGGCGGGATAGATCCATTGCGCGACCTTGACGCTGAAGCCAGGCACGAACAGCACGCGCAGCTGGTCGCGCGCGCGTGGATCCGCGGCGATCGCCTCGCCGACCCCGGCCGCGAGGCGGATGATCAGCTTCGCCATCGAGTACGAGGGGGCGGCCTTGCCGGCGAACACGATCGTGCGCGCCGCACCGAGGTCTTCCCCATCGCGGATCCGCTGCCACAGGGTGATCGCGTGGAGGAGGTTCAGGTGCTGGCGCTTGTACTCGTGGATGCGCTTGCACTGGGCGTCGAGGAGCGCATCGGGATCGAAATCACCTACCCTGGCGGCGAGCGCGACCTTGTTCGCTTGCTTGACCGCGCGCCAGCGCTCGGCAAACCCGGCATCGGTGACGAACCGCTCGAGCCCGCGCAGCCGGTCGAGGTCGCGCTGCCAGCCATCGCCGATCGCGCTGGTGATCAGATCTGCGAGCCCCGGGTTCGCGAGCGCGACGAACCGCCGCGGCGTGACGCCGTTGGTCACGTTCGTGAACCGCTCGGGCCACAGCTCCGCGAAGTCGCGCAGCACGGTCTCGCGCAGCAACCTCGAGTGGAGCGCGGCGACGCCGTTGACGTGGTGGCTCGCGACGGTCGCGAGGTGGGCCATGCGGACCTGCTTGTCGCCGTCCTCGCCGATCAGCGACATCCGGCGCAACCGGGCGTCATCGCCGGGGAACTTCGCGCGGACCTCGTCGAGGAAGCGGCGGTTGATCTCGAAGATGATCTCGAGGTGGCGCGGCAACAGCCGCGCGAACAGCGGCAACGGCCAGGTCTCGAGCGCCTCGGGTAGCAGCGTGTGGTTCGTGTAGGCGAACGTCCGGGTCGCGATCGCCCAGGCTTCGTCCCAGCCGAGGCCATGGACGTCCATCACCAGGCGCATCAACTCGGGGATCGCGAGCGCCGGGTGGGTGTCGTTGAGCTGGATCGCGAAGATCCGCGACAGGTCGTGGATCGCGGCGCCGCCGTGGAGCAGCAGGCGGATGCAGTCCTGCAGCGCGCACGAGACGAAGAAGTACTGCTGCTCGAGCCGGAGCTGCTTGCCGGCCGGCGACGAGTCGTTCGGGTACAGCACCTTCGTCAGGTTCTCGCTGCGGATCTTCGCGTCGACGGCGCGCCAGTAGTCGCCGACCTGGAACGCATCGAGATCGAGCTCCTCGCTGGCGACCGCGCTCCACAGCCGCAGGAAGTTCGTGGTCGTCGTGCCGTAGCCGGCGATCGGCGTGTCGTACGGGACGCCCTGGACGACCCGCTCCGGGGACCACCGCACGCCGGTCGCGCCGTGCTCGGTGTGGCCGCCGAAGCCGACGGTGTACGCGATCTCGTAGCGCCGGATCTCCCACGGGTTGCCGGCGCGCAGCCAGCGATCGGTGCGCTCGACCTGCCAGCCGTCGCGGATGACTTGATCGAAGATCCCGAACTCGTAGCGCAGGCCGTGGCCGACCGCCGCGATGTCGAGCGTCGCGAGCGAGTCCATGTAACACGCGGCCAACCGGCCGAGGCCGCCGTTGCCGAGGCCGGGCTCCTTCTCGTGATCGACCAGCGTCTCGAGCGTGATGCCGAGCTCCGTGGCGGCCGCACGCGCCTCGGCCTCGAGCTCGAGCGTCAGGAGGTTCGCGCCGAGCTGCGGCCCGATCAGGTACTCCGCGGACAGGTACACGACGGTGCGGTGCTTGGTGGTCAGGATCGTCCGCGCGGATTCGACCCAGCGGCGGAGCAGGCGATCGCGCACCGCGAACGCGAGCGCGAGGAAGCGATCGTTCGTGGTCTCGACGCCGGAGAACTTCGCGAGCTCCGTGGTCAGCTTTTCGAGGAGATCTACGCCAAGCGTCGCCATCCACGGCGGAGCATATCTTGCCCGCGCTCGACGGACCCTCCATCATCGTCCCGGATGAGCCAGTGGGCCGCGATCTTTCGCTCGCGCCGCATGGCCGTCGTGTTCCTGCTCGGCTTCTCGTCGGGCCTGCCGAACATGTTGATCGGGCAGACCCTGCAGCAGTGGGCGTACGACCAGCACCTCGACATCAAGAAGATCGCGACGTTCGCGACCCTGAAGTTCCCGTTCGCGATCAAGTGGGCGTGGGCCCCGCTGCTCGATCGCTACCGCCTGCCGTTCCTCGGCCGCCGGCGCGGCTGGATGCTGGTGTTCCAGATCGGCCTGCTGATCGGCCTGGGCGCGATGGCGACGCTCGACCCGGGCACCAGCCTGACCACCCTGCTCGGGGTCGCGCTGTTCGTGTCGATCATGTCGGCGTCGCAGGACATCGTGATCGATGCCTACAACGTCGAGGTGCTCTCGCCACCCGAGCGCGCGGCCGGCTCGGCGTCGTACATCCTGGGCTATCGCACCGCGATGCTGATCTCGGGCTCGCTCACCCTGGTGATGGCGGATCACCTGGTGTGGAACGTGGTCTACGCGATCATGGCGGCGCTGATGCTGGTCGGCATCGTCACGGTGTTCTATGCCGAGGAGCCGCCGCCGAGCCCGATCCCGCGGTCGATCATCGAGTCGGTCTACAAGCCGTTCCTCGAGGTCGTGCGGCGTTACCGCTGGTACGTGATCATCGTGCTGTTGTTCTGCGCGACGTTCAAGTTCGGCGAGCAGTTCGCGCAGGTCGTGAGCCAGCCGTTCTATCGCGACATCGGGTTCTCGAAGACCGAGATCGGTGTGCTGTCAAAGGCGATCGGGTTCACCGCGTTCGCGATCGGTGGGGGCCTCGGTGGCACGCTGGTCGCCAAGTACGGCATGCGCCGCATGCTCGTCTTGTTCGGCTGCCTCGCCGCGTTCGTTCACCTCGGCTACCTGGTGATCTCGCTCGTCGGCCACAACCTGGTGGTCTACGGCCTCACCCTGTTCGTCGAGAACCTGTCGTTCGCGATGGGCACGACCGCGCTCACCGGCGCGCAGTATTCGTTCTGTTCGCCCGCGGTCGCGGCCACCCAGATGGCGCTCCTGTCGAGCCTGACCGGGCTCGCGGGCAGCCTGTTCGGTCCGTTCGCGGGTCAGATCGTCGCGAGCGTCGGCTACCCGACGTTTTTCGGGATCGTGATCGCGATGGCCGTGCCGGGCATCATCCTCGCGTACTTCGCGACCTCGCCGGCTATCGAAGCGCGCGGATCCGCTTCAGCGTCGTCAACAGCGTCTCCCGGGTGATCAGGTCCATCACGTCGAGCACGCCGTCGTCGCAGCGGAACAGTAGGCGGTGGTGGATGCCGACCCGCATCATGTACAGCGGTCGCACCATGTCCTTGGCCTGCTTGACGGCCTTCCACGCGAAGCCATCGCCGGCGGCGAGGATCCCGATCGTGCGCATCGCCTCGGAGCCGACCTGCGGTGGGACCTCGGCGAGCGCGTCGGTGAACTTGCGATCGAAGCGCGGCAGCGTGACGCCACGGGCCGCGACCGGCAGATCGTCGACGCCCTCGTCCGGATCGTCGGCGAGCCGGCGACCGCGCGGCTCGTGGACCTCCTTCTTCTGGGCGGCACCTTCGAGCTGCTTGCGGAGATCGCGGCGCTCGGCCTGGCCCTCCCGGATCAGCCCCTCGAGCTCCTCGATCCTGTCATCGAGCCGGCCATCGAGCTCGCCGGGGGTCGTGCCTGGCTTCGCGGCCGTCGCGCCGCCGGGCCGGACCAGCTCGGCCGCGGGCTTGGTGCGTTCGGCCGCGAGCTCACCGCGCAGCTGCGCGAGCGACCGTTCGAGCTGATCGGCGCGCGCGGTCGACGACGCGAGCTGCTCCTTCAACGCCCCGGCGTCGTCAGCCTTCGGCTTGCGCTTGACCTTCGCGGTCAGCGCGTCGAGCACGTCCCACGCCGGATCGACTGGCGGGAGGTTGAGGCGATCGCGCGCGTCCTCGACCGCGTCGAGGAGCGTATCCGCATCGTCGACACGTAACGTGCCGATGCAGGCGCGCGCGAACACGATCCCGAGCGCTGGTTCGGCGCGGAGCAGCGCGTACGCGAGGTCGACGTCGTCGAGCTTGTTGGTGCTCGCGACCACGGCGGCCACGCGCGCGCGCAGGGCCAGCCACGCCTCGGCCGGGCCGCACTCGATCGCGGCCTCGAGCTCGTAGTGGTCGCGCAGCGCGGGCGACAGCAACGCGATGTGGCGCTTCGCGAGCTCGCGCTGCGCCGGTCCGCAGCCGAGCGCGGCCTGCAGCAACCACTCGCGCGCATCGTCGACCCACCCGGCGTCGGCCACGTCGAGCGGTCGGCGAGCGAGCTCCTCGAGGGCGCGCTCGGCGTGCGGCCACGCGTGCGCGTCGGCGAGGCCGCGGACCACCGCGACCAGCGGCTTCAACGTCAGGCGGGTGAAGTCGATCTGCAGCACGTCCTTGATCTCGAGCTGCCGGATCTGCTCGAGCGTGATCTTGTCGCCGGCGAGGAACTCGTCCCAGGTCAGGCCCTCGACCGGCGACGCCGCCGCCACCGGCTTGTCGGCGCAGCACTTCTTGAACTTCTGGCCGCTGCCGCACCAGCACGGATCGTTGCGACCGGGCAGCTTGTGGGCGCGCATCGTGAAGCCGCCTCGCGACAGCTCGACCTCCGCGGGCAACGCGGCGATCACGGCGTCGATGCTCGCGTTCATCGCCTTGTCGTCGGCGGCGACGGCCTTCGCGTACTCCTTCGCGAACGATGCGATCGGCTTGAGCGCGGCGGCGGTGTTCGGATCGTCGACCGACGCGCCCGCGGTCGCGAGCAGAGCGTAGCCCTCGGCCGTCATCGAGCGGGCGGCGAGCCGGCGGAGCTCGGGGATCAGCGTCGCACCGGTCACGCCGGCCTTCCACGCGGCGTAGAGCACGATCGCCTCGAGCTCGCCGGCCTCCTTGGTCGCCGGAAACCGCCGCTCGGTGACGATGTCGAACAGGTGCTCGCGAGCGCCGTGCGCGATCGCGATCAGGCCGTTCGCGATCGCCGCGAGCTCGATGCCGGGCAGGATGCGCCCGACCAGCTCGACCGGCACGGCCTGGGTGCGGGCACGCGCGAGCGCGAGCAGCGCCGCGGTCTCGTGATCGAACGCGGCGAGCGCCGCCTCGATCGCCTCGAGCGCGGGTTCGCCGGCAGCGTCGATGCGAGCGCGTGAGATCCGCTCGCCCGCGAACACTCGGTTCCGCTCGGGCATGCCGGAGCCCTACTTCGTCAGGACGAGATAAGCGAGCACCACGATCGCCGCGACGAGCACGCCGACGAGCGTGAACACGAGCCCGTTGCTGCGCCCCGGGTTCGTCGCGGGCGGGTTCTGCTGCATGCGCATCGAGATCGCCGCGAGCTGCGGGCTCGACGGAGGCTTCGTACCGAGCTGCGGCCGGCTCGGCGGCTTGGAGCCGGAGGCGCCACGTAACAGCGGGTTGCTGCTCGGAGTCTGAGGACCCGAGGACGTGGTCCTCGCCGGCTGCGTGCTGGTGCGCTGGATCGAGGGCAGCGACGGCACGCTCGGCTTGGAGCCGGGCTGGTTCATCTGTGGCTGGCTCGCGCGCGACTTCACCCGGGCCTTGCCGCCCGGATCGGAGGGGCGCCCGCCCATGTCCTGCATCGCGCCGTTGATCTTGTCGGGCTCGGCCAGCTTGCGCTGGTTCGACAGGAACGCGAAGTACGAGTCCGGCATGTCGTCGAAGTCCATGACGAGGTCACACTCGTCACAGCGACAGGTCGGGGGCTCGTGCGGAGGCGGCCCCATATCGCTGGCCTCGACCAGCAGGACCTTCTCTTCGTCGCACTCGGGGCAGAAGTACGGGACGTAGAAGCTCTTCACCACTCCCGAACCGGTGAAGTTATTGACGAGGTTGATCTGGGCGACGATCGCCGGCGAGCACTCGACGAGCACGGAGCGCGTGCCGTTGGTCTCCAGCTTCGAGAGCCAGTTGACCCAGTCGCGAACCCCGCACGAGTTGATGCGTTCGATCTCGCCGAGATCGATCACGGCCGTGCCGTTCGGGATCTTATCGACGAGCTCGCCGAGCTCGTTATCCTCGTCGATAACGCCGCCGAGCTTCACGTAGCTGACATCGCCTCGGTGTTGGACCGAGTGTTGGAACTTTTGGCTCATGCCCGCTTGGCCACCCTGTGCCGCGTAACGGCGGTATTGCTGATTACAGCCTCGTAAGCCATCTAAATGTAGCGCGTGCCGCGCTCGGGATCTAGTGCGGCTATGTGATCCCGTGTCCGACCTGGTCGATCTGAGGGGGGCTGCCGGCTCAGGCCGGGAGGGACAGCAGGTCGCGAATCATCTGGTACTGGTCACTGAGGTAGAACCGCACCAGATCGGGCCCTCCCAGCACCGATCCGAGGGCGACGGTGTCGTTGTTGCTGCCCAGATGCTCACCCGCCTGACGGGCAACCATCCAGATCGCCGCATGGAAGTCGTCACACGCGACCAGGCCGGCGCGCTTGGCGCTCTCCAGCATGCTATCGAGCCACGTCCCGGGATCGAGGTCGCGCGTCCCGGCGTGGCGCTCGAGCACCTTCACGGCGCGCTGATTCGCGGTGCCGACGATCTCGGCCGCGGCCCCGGTGGCCTCCTCGGTGTGGACCAGCGAGCGCAACAACTGGGCGAGCTCGCGGCGCTGGCGCGCACCGAGCTGGAGCAGTGCCGAGTAGCCGCCGCGGATCGACTCGAGCGCGTAGCCGAACAGGAACCGCAGCGGCAGCTCCTGCTCGGTGAGCAGCGAACGATCGAGCACGATCAAGCGGCGCGGGAAGGCGGTCACCGCGACGAGCCCGGGCACCTTGTCGGCGAGGAACACGTCGGCATCGCAGTCGAACAGCGTGCCGACCTCGCGGGCGATCTGGAGCAGCCGGGCGTCGGCGGCGGGGTCGGTGGGGGCGAGGTTCTCGCCAAGCGACGGTTGCGCGACGAACGCGGTGATCTCCTCGGCGAGCGCGGACCAGATCTCGCCGAGCGGCTCGCGGGCAGCGGTCGTGGTCAGCAGGCGCTCGCGGTTCGCCTCGTCGAGCGCACGGCGCAGCGGCTGCGATTGCCGCACCGCTCTCATGCGCTGCATGGTCTGGCGGTCGGTCTCCTCGGCGAAGCCGAGCAGGTCGAGCGCGGTCAGTACGCGGGTCGCGCGGTCGGTATCGCCGGTGCGGCTGTAGAACGAGGCTAGCAGGCGATACGCCGGGGCGTGGTGGATGTCGCGCTCGAGCACCTTGCGGAGCTCTCCGATCGCGCGTTGCGGATCGTCGACCGCGTAGATCTCGGCGAGCGCGACGCGATCGCTGGCGCCATCGGGCTCGACGTTGAGGATGCCGCGATAGGCCTCGATCGCGGCGGGGCGATCACCCGAGCCGAGCAAGATCCGCGCGAGCCCGCGTTGCAGCGGCACGGCCGCGCGCGGGCCGCCCTGCGCCATCGCCGCGTGCGCGGCTTCGATCAACAGGGTCTCGGCCTGGCGCTGGTCGCCACCGTCGGCGGCGCGCCGTGCGAGCACGAGCGCCGGCGGCGCGTAGCCCGGATCGTATTCGATCGCGCGCCGGTACTGCGGTGCCGCTGCGCGCGTGTCACCGGAGGCGTCGAGGATGCGCCCCTTGTAGTAGTAGTAGCGCGCGAGCGCCTCGGGGATCAGCGGCTGGCCCGGCGCCGTCGCGAGCTCGATCACGCGCTCGATCGCGGCGCGCGCCTCGGGGTAGCGGGCGACCAGGAAGTACTGTTGCGCGAGCTCGTAGTAGGCGTCCTGATGCGACGGTTCGACCTGGATCACGTTGCTCAGCACGGCGATCGCGCGGAGCGCATCCATCTCGCCATCGCCATGGATCGAGGCCTGGCGCATCAACGCGCGGAGCCGATCGGCGGGGCTGGCGTCGGCCTGGACGAACGTCGTGATCGCTTCGATCGCATCGGCCCAGTGGCGCATGTCGGCGTGGAACTCGACGAGCGCGGACAGCACCGTGAAGTCGGTCGGCGCGAGATCGAGCGCTTCGCGATACAGCTTCGCGGCCCCGTCGAGCTCGCCGGCCCGCTCGAGGATCGCGGCCCGACCGACGTGGACGCGCGCGAGCAACGGTCCGGCATCGTCACGCTTCTTGTAGATCTTCTCGAGCTCGCGGTACGTGCCTTCGAAGTCCCACGCGTCCGGCTGATCGCCGGCGAGCGCGCCGAGGTCGTCGAGCGCGGCGGTGTTCGTCGGCTTGATCTCGAGCGCGACGACGAAGCTGTCGGCCGCCGCCTTCGGATCGAACGTCTGCTTCGCGACGACGCCGCGCTTGCGATAGAACTCGCTGCGGGTCGACGGGTCGCCATCGCGCATCGCCTTTTGCGCGAGCGAGCTCGCGATCGGCATCGCCTTGTCCCATTCGCCGCGGTCGAAGTAGTGATCGAACACGGCCTGGTTGGCCGGCAGGCAGTCCGGGTCGACCGCGAGCGCCGAGTCATAGTAGGTCATCGCGCGCTCGGGATCGCCGAGCTGCTGGTCGTAGATCCGGCCGATCTGGGCGAACACGCCGGCGCGCTCTTTCTCCTCGGTCCACAGCTTCACTTCGAGCTCGAGCGTCTCGATCACGCGGGGCCACTCCTCGCGGCGCCGGTAGAGATCGCGGAGGCCGTGGACCGCCGGCAGGCAGCTCGGCGCCGTCTTGATCGCCGCGTCGTAGTAGCGAATCGCGTCGGGTTCGCGGCCGAACTTGGCCTCCATCACCGAGCCGCACTTGAAGTACAGCAGCGCCTTGAGGTTGCGATCGCTGGTCACCTTGATCTGGCGGCGGGTGACCTCGATCAGCTCTGCCCACTGCTCCGTCGATTCGTAGATCCGGCCGAGCGCCTCGAGGGCATCGCGATTCTCGGGCTGGAGCTCGAGGATCTTGATGTAGTGCTCGGTCGCGGTCTCGACGTCGCGCGCGCCTTCTTCCGAGGCGCGTGCGATCCGCTTCAACAGATCCACCGTCTCGTGCTTCGGCACGTGCTGGAGGCGCATCTTCAGCACGTCGATCAACCCCGACCGATCTTGGGTCTCCTCGAAGTAGCGCTCGAGCGACGCGGACGCGACCGCATCGCTCGGATCGATCGTCAGCAACTTGCGGTTGAGGCGCACCGACGCGCGCGGATCGCTCGCGCGATCGCTCGCGAGCATGGCGGCGTGCCGCAGGGCCTCGGTCCGGCGGCCAGGCTCGCGCTGGGTCTCGGCGCGGCGCTCCCACGCGGTGATCAGCGGCTGCCAATCGCCGCGCGTGCGGCAGATGTCCTCGAGCACCCTGACGGCGGAGTCGGGCTTGGAGTCGACCTCGATCACCTTCTGGTACGAGGTCATGGCGGCGTCGATCTGGCCCAGGAAGTTGAGCTGGACGTTGGCGCGCCGCGAGTACAGATCGCCGAGCCGATAGGCCCGCGAGATCCCGCCTTCGACGTGGGCGATCGCGGTGTCGTAGAGCTGCATCGCCGCGGCCCAGCGCTCGGCCTTGTAGCAGACCCGCTCCATCGCCGTGAACACCTCGCGGTTCGTCGGATCGGCGCTGAACGCGCCGAGGTAGGCGGCGATCGCGCCGTCGATGTCGCCGCGGTTGGCGCGGAGCCCGGCGACGCGATCGAGCAGCTGCGAACGCGCGATCGGCTCGGTGGTCGATTCGGCGCGCGCCTCGAGCAACCGCGCCAGCTCGCGCTCGCGGCCGAGCTGCTCGTACAAGGTCTCGAGCTTCTCGAGCGCCACCGGGTTCTTCGGATCGCGTTCGAGCGCGCTCTCGTAGGCGGCGAGCGCGTCGGCTTTGCGATCGAGCTTGTCGGCGCGCAATTCGCCGAGCTCGAGCAGGATGTCGACCTGGCGCGCGGTCTGGCTCTCGCGCACCGCCGGCAGCTCGCGCTCGAGCACCTGCGCCATCTCGGCCCAGCGCTGGGTCAGGCGCAGCAGGCGGAGCAGATCTTTTTGGCGCGCGTCCTCGAACGCGTTGGTCTGAGCGACGACGAGCATCCGGATCGCACCATCGAGGTCGCCGAGCTCGACCTCGTACAGCTTCGCGATCTCGGCGGCACGCTGGCTCTTCTCCGCGGCCGTCGGCGCGGCTTCGAGCTGGCGCCGCCGCACCTCGGCGAGCTCGCTCCATTCAGCGATCTTCGTGAGCGCCTCGGCGAGCACCTCGAGGTTTCGCGGCGTGTGTGGGGCACCGCGGAAGGCACGGGCGAGCTCGTCCCACAGCCCGAGCTGCCGCGCGGGTGCTTCGATCCCGGCGAGTGCCTCGGTCTGGTCGGGCTCGAAGCCGAGCACGTCGAGATACGCGGCGACCACGACCTCGGGCTCGCGGTCGAGCTCGGTGAGCAGCTGGGCCTCTTCGCGGCGGAGCTGCAGCCGGCGCTCGAGCGGTGGGCTGTCCTCGAGGCCGAGCTCCGCGCGCACGATGTCGAGCGCCTTCGCGGACTCGCCACCCTGGCGGTAGATCCGGATCTGTTCGCGCATCACCTCGTTGCGGCGGGGCGCGATCGCGGAGGCCTTGTCGAGTGCCGCCAGCGCGGCCGCACGGTCGCCACGGCGCTCCTCGCGCTGGCCGATCTCGATCCAGATATCGGCGCGGCGCTCGGGGGTCGATGCGACCGCGACCGCGCGCTGGCGCAGCTCGATCGACTTGGTCCATTGCTGGTCTTTGTCGTACAGCCTCGCGAGCGCCAGGATGGTCTCGTCATCCTCTGGGCGCTCCGCGATCATGCGCTCGAGCGTGGCGCGCGCGCCGGCCGGGTCATCCAGATGCTCGTCGAGCAGCTCCGCGTACTCGCGCGCCGCGGCGGCCCGGCCATCGCGGCTGAACAGCGACCGCGACAGCTCGTCGAGGACCCGCGCGAGCTGATCGTAGTGTTTGCCGGCGCGATACACGGCGGCGAGCGCGGCGCGCGCGAACGAGTCCTTGGGATCGAGCTGCGCTGCGTGCTTGAGGGTCTCCTCGGCCTCGACGAAGTCGCCGCGCATCAGGTCGACGATGCCGCGCGCGCAGGTCAGCGCGGCCTTGCTGCGCGGCTCGGGCTCGTCGCGGGCCCAGGTGTCGTAGATCTCCGCGAGCGCACCCTCGTCCGGCAGGCCGGTCTCGGTGCGGTTGCGGCCGCGCGGGCCGCCGCGCAGCAATCGGATGAGGTGATCGGGCTCGGTGCCGAGCCCGTGCTTGGCCGCGCGACGCCACAGCTCGACCGCGCGCGGATAGTTGCCGAGCTGTTCGGCGATCGCGGCGGCCCAGCGCAGCGCATAGCCGCCGCGTGCCTCGAGCCGCGCGACCGTGACCGCGCTGGTGCCCTCGGCGAGATCGATGAGATCGAGCATGCGCTCGGCGGTCGGTGTCTCGGCCGCGTCGACGACGGCGTGGGCGAGCTCGGCCGATGGCTTTTCGCCGATGACCGCGGCGAGCTCGAGCGCTCTCCAACCGTGCACCGTGATCAGCTCTCGCGCCTCGATGTGGACCAGCCCGCGGCGCGCCGCGAGGGCGGCCGGCAGATCGTTCGCGGAGATCGCGGCGAGCGCCGCGCCGTAGCGCGCGATCCGCTGCGCGCCGCCCGCGGCCGCGATGTTCGGATCGTCAGCGAGCTCACCGAACAGCTTGGTGGCCTCGGCGTGCTGGCCGTCGCGCACGAGCTCCGCCGCGACCGCCGCGCGGGTCGCGATCGATTCGAGCGCTCCGCCGGGCAGGTCCTTGACCTGATCGGCGCGGCGGTCGAGCAGCTCGAGGCGGCGCGGATCGCCGGCGCGCGAGGCCGCGTCGATCGCGATATCGATCACCCGCAACCAGCCGCCGCGCGTGATCAACGCGGACGGCGCGGTCTCGCGCTCGTTCGGATCCTCGTCCATGCGCTCGATCGCGGTCCAGCACAGCGCGAGCGCGGCCGCCGCGTCGTTGCCGCGATCGAGGAGCAGGGCGGCCGTCGCGGCGATATCCTCGGGCGGCGAGGTCTTGACGACCGCCGAGCGCCGGATCTCGGTGACGCGCTTCCAGTTGCCGTTCGCCGCGTGCGCGAGCGCGGCGAGCTCGACCGCCTGGGTGCGCCAGCGCGGATCCGCGCCGAGCAACGCGCGATCCGCGAGCGGTGCGGCGAGGTCGGCGCGGCGGAATCTCCACAGCCACGCCTCGGCGAGCTCGAGCGCCAGCAACGCGGTCGGCGCCCGGATCTTCGCGACCACCGCGGTCAGCGCGGCTTCGTCACCGGTGGCGAGCGCCGCCGACAACCGCAACCGCGGTGCGATCGGATGGCTCTCGGCCAGCTCGAGATACCGCATC
The DNA here is from genome assembly GCA_039922635.1 of Kofleriaceae bacterium. GTDB lineage: Bacteria > Myxococcota_A > Polyangia > Haliangiales > Haliangiaceae > JABFXX01. The sequence continues at coordinate 32,763 of JBDTEH010000374.1, forward strand.
GCCTCTTCGGGTTGATGGAGGCCGTCCCACGCGGCGAGCGCGGTGCGCACATTGAGGTCGGCGAGGCGATCCTCGTCACCCTCGAGCAAGGCTGCGGCTTCGCTCGCGACGAGATCGAGCATGCGCTCGACGAGCTGCCCTGCATCAGGCGCTTCGACGTTCTTGGTGTTCTCGTCGCCGTTCGGCGGCGGCTCGCCGCCAGCGTCGGCGTCACCGAGCGCCACGCGCTGGATCGGGACGACGTCCGTCCGTGCCGGTACCGGCGGGATGATGCGCGGAATCGGCGGCGGCCTGGTCGAAAGCCGACGGAATTTTGGCGGATCCGCCATCGATCGTCGATCGTACGCGGCAATTCAACCTGGCGCCAGCAACCGTGAATTTGCTGTTTGAAGCGGCCGGTCCCCGGGCTACCCTCCTGACCCGATGGGGATCTCGCCACGTGCGGTGTGCGTCTGTGTCGACGCCGACGTGGCAGATGTCGTCGATCGTGCGCTGTCCGGTGCCGGCGTGCTCGTCGATCACCGCGATGACGTCCCGGTCGACCTCGCGGATGCCACGATCTTGGTGGTCGACCGCGCGACCCGCGTCGCGGCCGCCGGCGCGCTCCGGGGCGCCTCGGTCCCGGTCGTCGTCGTCGGCGACAACCTCGACGACGAGGGGCTGATCACGCTGATGCTCGAGGCACCGGTCAGCCACCTGATCGGCGACCCGACCACCGCGGACCTCGGCATCACCTCCCAGAAGCTGGTCTCCGGCGACCTTTTCGGGCTCGAGAAGTACCTCGCATCGACCCCGAAGGTCGGCGAGCGCGTGGTCGCCACGGACTCCGAAAAGCGCATGGTGATCGGCGAGGTTTGCGCCTGGGCCGAGGCGATCGGTGCGCGTCGGCCGGTGGTTCACAGGCTCGCTTCGGTGGTCGACGAGTTGCTGATGAACGCGCTCCATGATGCACCGCGCGAGTCGACGCCGGTCTTGACCTACGATCCCGACGCACCGGAGCAGCGCGCCGTGGTGCGCTGGGCCTGTGACGACCGCACGATCGCGATCTCGGTCGGCGACGCGTTCGGCGCCCTGCGCCAGCGCGACGTCATCGACCACGTTCGGCGCGCCAAGCGCGACAGCGGTCGGCCCGAGCTCGACGACCATGGCGCCGGGATCGGGCTGTACCTGGTGCTGGCCAACGTCGCCTCGCTGATCGTGAACGTCGATCCGGGCCGGCGCACCGAGGTCGTGTGCCTGTTCGACCGCCGCACGGCGAGCGGCCGCGCGGTCGAGAGCGGCGTCCGCTCGCTGCACGTGTTCACCTGAGCTAACCCGCGACCACGCGCGCCACCGCGAAGGCGGCCGGCACGACGACGAACACCACGAGCCAGCCGAGGGTCCAGGCCCGCTTCGCGAGCCGGCGCGCGGCGGGTGTGATCGGGAGGGTCGCGGACAGCCGCACGAGCTCGATCGGCGCGTCGGATAGGCGCGCGCGCAGCAAGCCCGCGTAGAGTGCTGCGCCCGCGAGCGGGACGACCAGCCACGGCACCGGATCGGCCGGGCGCGACAGGCCGATGATGACGAGCACGAAAAAGCCGATCGCGCCGAGTGCGTACGCCATCGGATAGCGCCGGCGCATCAGCCGCGCATCCTTGGCGTAGGGGAGGGCCGCGGCGCCGAGCAACCTCATCACGCCGCGCTCGATCGCGGTGGGGGGATGGATCTCGAGGGTCGCGAGGCGCTGGCGATCGAGCGCGGAGACGTCGCGGAGGATGTCCCCCATGCGAGGGCCGATCGCCGCGCGCGCGCCGACGAGCGAGACCACGCTGATGCCGGCGAGCAGCACGGCGGTGGTGAACAGGTCGAGCGGCGCGTCCTTGCCGAGCAGCCATGGCGATGCCAGCAAGAGCACGACGATCGCGACGCTCGCCGCGAGGCCGGGCAGCGCGCCCAGCACCGCACCGGCCGAGGAGCTCGCGCTGGTGTGGGCGGGCTTGGCGCCAGCGCGGACCGGCGCGCCGCCGAGCGTGGTCGCGACCTGCAGCAGGCTACGCGAGCCGGCGACGAGGGAGGCGGCGTAGATCGTGACGGCCGGGATGAACGCGGCGGCGACGAGCGCGAACGCGACCCCGAAGCCGGCGTGGCGAGCGAACAGCTCGAGCGGCGTCTGGCGCGGCACCGGATCGCCGGCGAACGGCATCGCGTCCAGCGTGCGGGTCGCGGCGGCCACCAGCTTGGTGCTCAGCATCGCGAACGGCAGCGCACCGAGCACGACCGTGACGAGCGTCGTCGCGGCGGCCGCGACGCAGCGCCGCGCCGCGCTGGCGAACAGGATCGTGCCGTCGATGGGCAGCTGCGCGAGCAGCGCGGCATCGGGCCGCCAGTACACGAGAAACGGCACGCGCATGAACGCGAGCATGAACGCGGCGACCGCGCCGGCGAGCCACGCGTGCGACGCGCTCGCGACCGACTCGTTCGCGCGCCAGGCGACGAGCGCCGCGAGCAGGCCGCCGAACCCCACGGCGAGCATCCAGCGCGTGATCGCACCGCGCTCGCGCGAGGTCCGGATCCGCTCCCAGCGCCGAAACTCCGCGCCGGTCATGGCCGGCGACCTCGCCGGCGCATGCCTTTCACGATCACGTCGGGCCCTCGTCGGCGATCAGCGACACGTACAGGTCTTCGAGCGCCTGCGGGCCACCGCCGAGCAGCGCCTTGACGTCGCCGCCGCGGCGGTCGGCGACGAGCTTGCCCTTGTTCATCACGAGCACGCGGTCGCACAAGCGCTCCGCGACGCCGAGCAGGTGCGTCGACATCAGGATCGCCGCGCCCGCATCCGCGAACGCGCGCAGCGTCGTCCGCGCCGAGCGCGCGGCGTGTGGATCGAGCCCGTTGAGCGTCTCGTCGAGCAACGCGACCTCGACCGGGCCCACGAGCGCGGCGGCGAGCCCGACGCGCTGGCGCATGCCGAACGACAGCTCGCGACACGGGCGCTGCGCGATCTTCTCGAGGCCGAGCTTCGCGAGCATCGCGGTCGCGGCGGCCGCGTTCGCGCCGCGGGCCTCGGCGATGAACGAGACGTGCTCCTCGACGGTGAAGTATTCGTAGAGCGCGGGCGGTTGATCGGCGAACCCGACCTTCGCGCGGACGCTGCGCGGCGCGCGCGAGAGGTCTTCGCCGTCGATCGCGATCGTCCCGGCGCTCGGCAACACCGTGCCGGCGATCGCCGCGAGCGTCGTCGATTTGCCGGCGCCGTTGGGGCCGAGCAGCAGCGCGATCTCGCCCGCGTCGAGCGCGAGGTCGAGCGCGTCGACCGCGACGCGCTTGCCGTACTGGATGGTGAGCTGATGAACCTCGGCGATGATCGTCACGGCGCGGTCCAGGTGTACACCACCACAAAGGGGATGTTCTGGTGGCCCGCAACGCATCGGCTGGCGAGGAACCGGATGCCCGCGCGGTCCTTGTGTATGATTCGTGCGTGGCGGTCGCGACCTATCCGGGCACGGTGTCGCCGTTGCGGGGGCTGGACCCGTTTGGCGAGGCCGAACGCGATGTCTGGCACGGCCGCGAGGCAGAGCGCGACGAGCTCGCGCGCATGGTCACCGCGGACGGGTTTCGCGCCGGCCTGTTGTTCGGAGAGCCCGGGGTCGGCAAGACCTCGCTCGTCCGCGCCGGGCTGATCCCTCACCTGCGCGATCACGGGATCGTCGCCCTGGTCTGCGAGGACCTCGGCGCGCCGGCGCAGAGCTTCGCCGCCGGCCTGTCGGCGTTCGGCATCCAACCCAACGCCGGCGAGCTGCCGGTCGCGTTCATCACGCGCGCGGTCTCGAACTCGGTCGCGGGCCAGCAGTTCGTGTTCGTCGTCGACGACGTCGACCTCGCGAGCGGCGACGAGCGCTCGGTCGGCGAGCTCGCGGAGATGTTCGCGAAGGTGGTCAGCCGCTCGGCCGGCCGCGCGCGGTTCTTGTTCGTCTCGGCGAGCGAGCGCCAGCACTTGCTCGGCAACCTCGAGCGCCGCACCGGCTCGTTGTTTCCACCCTCGAATCGCTACGAGCTGCCGCGCTTGACCGTGCCCGCCGCGGCGGCGCTGCTCGATCGCGTGCTGTCGCTTTCGGGGGTCGCCGCGGATCCGGCGCTCGCGGAAGCCGTCGCGACCGGCATCGCGAATCCACAGGGCGTGTTGTGCGCGGATCTCCAGATCTGCGCGATGGCCATGCGCGACCTGCGCATCACCTCGGTCGCCGCGCTCCAGAAGGTCGGCGGCCCCGGCGAGCTCGAGAACCTCTGGCTCCACGACGCGTGCACCGCGACCGGCAACGAGCGCTCCGCGCTGCGCCTGGTCGCGGAGCTCGCCGCTGGCGGCACCGGCGCGAAGCCCGGCGAGGCAGTCGCGCGCCGGATCAACATCGATCCCGGGTTCGCGCACCACGCGTTCGGCGTGCTCGAGCAGCGGGGCGCGATCGTCCGCGGCGATCCGGAAGGCAGCACGTGGATGCTGCGCCACGAGGTCCTCGCGACCCGCGTGCGCGAGCACACCGCGGCTGCACGAGCTGCTGCACGGCGCGCATTCGATCTGCTCGGCTCGAAGGCGAACCAGCAAGGCAAGCTCACGTTGCGCGAGCTCTACGAGCTGCGCCGCGAAGGCATCGCGCCGATGACGCCCGGCGAGGTCTCGATCGTCGAG
>JBDTEH010000375.1:0-36197 GCA_039922635.1 Kofleriaceae bacterium
GCGACCGCCGAGCCGGCTCGCGGCCTGGACCGAACGCCAGCTGTTCGGGCTATCGAGCCGCGTCATGCACCGGCGCACCGACACGGTAAAGCTGCGCGCACCGTAGAGGAGTTGCTTTTGCCGAAAGCGGGAGACTTCATCGGCGATGCGCGCAGCGTGACGGTATAGAGCACCGACCGCGCCAAAGGGTTGCTCGGGTAACCGCCCGAACTTCGGCGAAGTTCGCGAGGACCGGCGTCGCCGCGGCGTACCTTCGTACCGGCGGCGACCGGCTAGCGATACGTCGAGGGGTCGAGGGCGAACCGCTTGATCCAGCGCTGGATCTGCTTGCGATCTTTGTCGAGCGCGCGCGCGACCGCCGAGACATTGCCCTGGTGCTCGCGCAGCGCCGCCACGACTTGATCGCGAACCTTCTGGTCCAGCTCGGACAGCACCACGGGCCGCGGTGCTCCCGGCGGCCGGCCCGAGCGGACGGTGTCCGGGAGGTGTTCCGCGCGTACCGGTTCGGTGCCCGCGAGCACCTGGGCGGTCGCCAGCGCTTGCTCGAGCTCGCGGACGTTGAGCGGCCAGGGGTAGCGCAGGAGCAGGCGCGCGGCGTCGATCTCGAAGCCCGGGTGCTCGGCCGGGAAGATGTCCTCGTGCAGGGCGCCGATCAGGACGCCCAGATCGGCCCGGCGCTCGGCGAGCGGTGGCACCGAGATCCGGAAGCCGGCGAGGCGCGCGAACAGATCGTGGCGGAACGATTGATCGGCGACCATGTCATCGAGATCCCGATGCGTCGCGGCGACGACGCGGAGGTCGATCGCGACCGCGCGCGTGCCGCCGACCGGCATGACCTCGCGCTCCTGGAGCACGCGCAGGAGCGCGGCCTGCGAGGAGCCGGGCAGGTCGCCGATCTCGTCGAGGAACAGCGTGCCGCTATCTGCCGAGCGCACGAGGCCGGGGTGATCGGTCTGCGCGCCCGAGAACGCGCCCTTCTTGTAGCCGAACAGCTCGCTCTCGACGAGGTTCTCGGGGAGCGCGCCGCAGTTGACCGGGACGAATCCCCCGGGCCGTTGCGAGAGCGTATGGATCGCGCGCGCGATCACCTCCTTGCCGGTCCCGCTCTCGCCTTCGATCAGCATCGGGATCTCCGACGAGGCGATCTGCTTGATCCGATCGAGCTCGCGCTGCCAGCTCGGATCGAGCGACGACAGGCCGGGGATGCCTGCATCGGGCGTCAGCTCGAGCAACGCGGGCGCATCCTCGCTGACCGGCATGCGCTCGAAGAAGATGAACAGGGTATGACCGAGCTCGATCAGCGAGCCATCGGTCAGCACCGCGCGCTTGGTGGTGTGACCATCGACGATCGAGCCGTTCTTGGACTCGGTGTCGACGAGCATCCAGCGCCCGAAGCTGGGCTCGATCCGGGCGTGCTTCGATGACATCCACTTGTCGGGCACGCGGATCGCGAGCTCGGTGCCGGTCTTCTCGGCGCGCCGCTCCGAGCCGCGCCCGAGGACGACGACGGTGAGCTCGGAGAGCCGATACCGAACCGAGCCCGCGCGGGGCCGGCCGCACTCCAGCACCAGCACGAGGACCGGCTCGGGGCGGGGACCGTTACGTCCCGCCTTGCCGTCCGCGTGGATGCTCAGCGTCGTGCCATGAGACTCCGCCACGACCGAATCCTACCAGAACGGCTACATGTCAGACCCTACGGCTACCGTTCGTACGTGGGCGATCTCGTGTCTTTGACCGCGAAGCTCGAAGCGCGGCGCGGCTGTCTCCGGGCCGTCAGCGCCGTCGAGCACTACGAGCGTGGCCTGGTGCACGAGGCCGAGGACCGGCCGGACGCGGCCATGGCTGCCTACCGGCGCGCGCTGTCCGGCCGGGCGGACCTGGCGGACGCGTACAACAACCTCGGCCGGCTCCACCACGACCAGGACCAGCTCGGCGACGCCGAGTCGCTGTATCGGCTCGCGATCTGCGCGGACGCCCGGGTCGGGTTGTACTGGTTCAACCTCGGGGTCGCGCTCGAAGATGCCGGGCGCTGCGCGGAGGCGATCCGGGCGTACGAGCTCGCGCTCGAGCTCGAGCCCACGCTCGCGGACGCGCACTTCAACCTCGCCCGCCAGCTCGAGCTGGTCGGCCGCCGCGGCGCCGACGAGATCGTCATGCGCCGCGCGGTCCGCCACCTCAAGTGCTACCGCGATCTCGTCCGTACGTTGGGTTGATCCTCCGGTACACCCGGCCGGCGAGGCGCTCGGTCAGCGCCGGCGCCAGATCGTGATCTTGAGGTAGTCGGCCTGCGCGAACCCTACCGGGTGGTCCGGTTCGGGCGGCAGATCGCGCTCCAGCGCGAACCTCTCGCCGAGCGCCTCGCGCACGGTGCGCTTGAACAGGTCGCGATCGATCCGCGAGGTGCAGCACGCGGCGACGACGGCCCCGTACGGGGCGACGTGGCGCGCGGCCGCGCGATACAGCTTGCGATAGGCGGCGAGCGTGGTCGGGATCTGCGCGGCCTTGCTCGTCATCGCCGGCGGATCGACGATCACGAGGTCGAACTGTTCGGCGTCGGGCAGGGCCGGGAACCACTCGAACACGTCGGCGACGATGAAGTGATGCTTCGCCGGATCGCCGACATGATGTGCGGCCGCGAACTGGAGCGCGCGCGCGGATTGATCGACCTGCGTGATCGAGGTCGCACCGGCCAGCTCGGCGGCGCGGCCGAGCATGCCGGTGTAGGCGAACACGTTGAGCACGCGCGCGTTCGCGAGCGGGCTCTCGGCGATCGTGCGGCGCAGCGCGCGCAGGTCGAGGTACGTGCCGGTCTTGTGCCCGCCCTCGAGATCGACCACGAGGGCGCGGCCGTCCTCGTGGAACGCGACGGTCGCCGGTGCCGTGCCACACAGCACGCGCTGCGGCTGGGGTGGTGCTTGGCGGCGGCGGGCGGGTCGCAGGATCACGTGGGTCGCGGCACCGATCACCGGACCGAGCTCGCCGTGCGGCACCGGCAACGGGGTCGGTGGCCGCGCGGCGGCGGCGACTCGTGCGGTGGCGATCGGCGCGGTCACGCCCGCGTCGAGCTCGAGCGGGCCGTCGAGGTCCCGCATGATCTCGATCGGCTGGGTGATCGCCGCGTCCGCTTCGCCGGTCGGAACCGGCGCGGCGAGCACGACCACTCCGCGCGCCGCGGCGGCGAGCAGGGTCGCGACGTAGCGGGCGAGCCCGTCGGCCCCAGCCGAGTAGCTCGCGACCACGATCGTGTCGGCGAACCGATCGGCGACGACCGCGGCGAGGCCATCGCTCTCGCCGTTGACGAGCCGGACCGCATCGGTGCGTGCCGCGAGCGCGTTGCGGCGACCGAGCGCCGTCGCGAGCTGGAGGCGAACCCACGCGGCATCGGGCCGCGCCTCGCCGAGTCGGAGCACGCGGACCGCGATCGCCCCCTCGGCCTCGAAGATGCCGTAGCCGATCACCCGGTTCGCGCCATCGACCAGCCGGAGCCAATCGCCGTCGCCGAACACCTGCGCGGCGCTCGACATCTGCTCGCGGAACAACCACGGGTGACCACTCTCGACGATCGAGACCGCGTCCTTCTTGAGCTGGTAACGACGCGTGATCATCGGTTGGTGAACCCACCGGGCACGTGCTGCACGACGACCAGGTCCGCGCGGCCCGCCGCGATCGCGGCGTCGAGGTCGGGCAGCGACGCGGTCGCGTCGGCGACGATCGCGGTCGCGACCCCGAGCTCGTTGCGCAGCTGATCGGCGAGTGGCGCCGCCGGCAAGCGCGCGCCCGCCATCCGCCCCTCGTCCGCCGAGTCGGCGCGATCTAGCCTCGCGTCCGGCGGTGCCGGCGGTGCCGGCGACACCACGAGCAGGGTCGCGCCGGCGCGGACCAGCTGCGCGGCAAGGCCAGCCTGGCTCGCCCGCGCGTGCGGGCGATCGTGGATCCACACCGCGAGCGTGCGCGTGCGCGGCCACACGCGACGTGCCGCGAGCACGAGCGCGGGCAGGTGCTCGAGGTCGGGGCCGAGCTCTGGCCCGGCCCCGATGGCTGGGCCTGGATCGAGCGCCACCACGTCGAACCCGGCGAACGCCGCGCGCTGGACCGCGGCTTCGAGCGCGCTCGAACCTGCGCCGGCGGTCGCGATCCGCGCGGCGACGAGCGCGTCCTTGCCGTGGACGAAGTCGACGATCCGCCGCCAGGCGACGGCTTGCTCGTCGGTGCGGATCCGCGGTCCGGCGACCGACGCCGCGGCGATCGCGATCGCCGGCGTGATCACCAGGCCGGCGCCCGCGGCGGCGGCCCCGCCGAGCGCGACCAGATCGTGGTCGCAGGCGAGCTCGCCGGCGTGCGACGCCACCGCGGCGATCGCGATCCGGTTGGGCGCGCGCACGTCGCCGAGCGGGAACGGCAGCGCGGTCGGCGCGATCGGCGGGGGCAACGCCGCGGCCGCGGCACCACGGCCGTGTGCGTGGGCCTGCGGATCGACGAACTTGAGGTCGCGCGTCTGCGGGCGCGCGCGTCCGACCTTGGCCGCGAGCAGCTGCTCGACGCCTCGCGCGAGGTGGGGATCACGCTTGGCGACCGACGCGTGCGAGACCCGCAGGCTACGGGTCATCAGCGCGTACGTGAACTGGACGGGCGCCATGGCGGCGTAGCGCTCCGTGCCCTCGAACCATTCGAGGCTCGCCTGGGCCGCAGCCTGGAGCGCCTCGACCTCGGGCCGGCGGCGGGCCTCGTAGGCGGCGAGCGCGGCGGGGACGTCGCGGGTCGCGAGCAGCTCGTCGCGCAGGACGATCACGTCCTCCATCGCGAGCTTCGTGCCCGAGCCGATCGAGAAGTGCGCGGTGTGCGCGGCATCGCCGACGAGCACGACGTTGCCGCTGCTCCACCGGCCGCAGCGCACGGTGGGGAAGTTGCGCCAGATCGAGCGGTTCTTGATCAGCCGGTGCTCGCCGAGGTGATCCTTGAAGATCTCGCCGACGATCGCGACCGTCGCGTCCTCGTCGGCCGTCGCGAGCCCGGCAGCGCGCCACGTCGGCTCGCGACACTCGACGATGAACGTCGATCCGTGCTCGTGATAGCGGTAGGCGTGGACGCGGAACAGCCCGAACGGCGTGTCCTCGAACAAGAACGTGAACGCGCGATACGGCACCGTGCAGCCGAGCCACGCGAACTTGTTAGGTCGCACGTCGACCGAGGGCTGGAGGTCCGCGGCGAGCGCGTCGCGGACCCAGCTCGCGGCACCATCGCTCGCCACGATCAGGTCGGCGGAGACCTCCGCGAGCCGCCCGATCTCGTGCTCGAACTCGACCCGGACGCCGAGCTCGGCGGCGCGCGCTTGCAAGATCTGCAGCAGGGTCTTGCGCTCGAGTCCGCAGAATCCGTGGCCGGTCGAGCGCAGCACCTCGCCCCGGACGTGGACCTCGATGTCGTCCCAGCGCGCGAACCGCGCCGTGATCTGCGCGTGGGTCTCGGGGTCGGCGGCGGCGAGGTTGCCGAGCGTCGCATCGCTGAACACCACGCCGAACCCGAACGTCTCGGCGGGGCGATTGCGCTCGTAGACGACGACCTCGTGCTCGGGAGCGACGCGCTTCACCAAGATCCCGAGGTACAGGCCGGCCGGGCCTCCGCCGATACAGGCGATCTTCACGGCGCCACGCTACCACGCAGCGCGGGCGCGCTCGTGTCACACCCGGGCGCACACGACACGATCGCGGCGGCCGATCGGTGCGATTTGTTCCTGGCGCGCTCGTGCGGGTGGGCACGCGGGTTGCTTTATCGGGAGCCATGAAGAACGGAACGGATCACCTCGAGAAGCAGCTCGATCATCTGCGCGATGACTTCGCCAACCTGTTCACCGCCGCGAGCCGACTGATCGCCGGCAAGGCGGTCGAAGCGAAGGACGTCGTGGCCGACCGCAGCAGCAACGCGATGAGCGCGGTGATCAAGGCGATCAAGGGCCGTCCGCTCGTCGCGATCGGCGTCGCGTTTGGCATCGGTTACATCGCGATGCGCCTGACCCGCCGGTAGCGGGTTTGGTAGCTTCGCGACATGGTGCGATCTTCGATCTGGTTCGTGCTCGCCCTCGGCATCGGCTGTGGGCATAGCGCGTCGGCAACGCCCGAGATTGAATTCCCCAACGTCGCGAAGCTCGACGTGACGTCCCCGGCGTTCGCCGCCGGCGCGGAGATCCCTCGCGATTACACGTGCGAAGGTGCAGACGTGGCACCGGCACTGGCGTGGGCAAACGCGCCGGCGGCGACGAGGCAGTTCGCGATCATCGTCGACGATCCCGACGCACCGGATCCGGCGCAGCCGCGGCAAACCTGGGTTCATTGGGTGCTGGTTGGCATCCCCTCCTCGGTGCGGTCGCTACCCGCCGGCTCCGGCGCTCATCTTCCGGCGGGGGCCGCGAACGGCACCAACGATTTCGGCAAGCAGGCGTGGGGCGGGCCCTGTCCGCCGACCGGGCGCCACCGCTACTTCTTCAAGGTCTACGCGCTCGACGTCGCGATCGGACCGCCGGGCATCAAGAAGGCCGACTTGCTCGTCGCGATCCGCGGGCACGTGCTCGCGATGGGCTCGCTGATCGGCACGTACCAGAAGGCACGCTGAGCGACCACCCCTGCGCGTTCGTACACGTCCACGACGCGGGGCCGCTCGGACGCGCTCAGTTCGTCGACGGGCAGACGGTCAGCGTGAACTGTCCGCTGACCGTGTTCTGGTCGTCGAGGGTCCCGACCAGCCCGCCGGTCACCGTCGTCGCGGTCACCGAGTCGACCACGACGCGACCGTCGATCGCGACCTTGTTGTCGCTGCCCATCACGAACGTCATGTTGCGCATCAGGCTCATCGGGTAATCGCCGGGCACCTTCGGCACCGCGACGATCAGCGACGGGCCACTCGGCTCGGAGCTGCCGCAGGTGAACGCGCTCGCGTAGAACGTCGCGAAGAAGTTGTCGTCGCCCTCCGACAGGAACGCGTCGGTCCCGCCGGCCTGGAACGTCCACGGCTGGCCGTACACCATGCCGGCGAGCGCGCCGTCGTCGATCGTGGTCGACGCGGCGTTGGTGCCGCAGCCAGCGGCGAGCGCGAGCAAGCAGAAGGAGGCGAGCGAGGAGGTCACGGCGAGGAGCTTGGTCATGGCCGGTAGACGCGGCAGGTAGGAAAGCTGCGCACTATTTCTTGTGGAGGATCACGCGCGACATCGCGATGCCGGGTGGCAGCGCTCCGGTGCCGGTCACGGCGGGGAGCACGGTGTCGATCGGGAACGGCCTGGCCGAGAACACCGCGAAGAACGTCTCGTCGCCGGGGGTGGCATCGAGCTGGATCGCGCCAGGGAGCAGGCGGTCCTTGCCGATCGCGGTCGCCTCGCGCGCGCCAAACGGGTAGTAGACCGTCGTCGCGCGCGAGCCATCGATCCCGACGATCGCGATGAACCCGGGCTTGCCGCCTTGCGCCTCGAACATGATCTTGGTCCCCGGCGTGACGGTGTCGCCGTTCGCGAGCTGGCGGGCCTCACCGTGGATCACGAGCGAGATGTCGTCGCCCTTGGTCTGGAAGTCGTCGCCGTCGTTGGCCGGGGGAGCGGGCTTCTTGCTCTGCAGGAACACCACGAGCGCGGCGGCGGCGGCGGCGAGGGTGCCGATCGGCAGCAGCCAGCGCAGCCACCACGGCCGGCGCGCCTCGGGCCGGTGGCGCTCGGCGCGTTGCTCGATGCGGCGGACCTCGGCCTCGACATCGATGCCGCGCAAGTACTCGGCGTGCTCGCGCTCGAGCTCGGCGAGCCGCGCCTGGTCGGCCGCGGTCGCTTCGGCGGCGAGCGCCGCGGCGCGCGCCGGGGAGAGGTCGCCGGCGAGCGAGCGCTCGAGCTCGAGGTCGGTGAACCGCCGATCAGCCATCGTTGGCCATCCCCGTGGGCGCCGTGGGCGCCGTGAATCCCGTGCGTGCCGCGCGCTTCTTCAAATGCTCCTCGAACTTCGCGAGCATCTTACCTACCGTACGCCGCGACAGGTCGAGCGACTCTGCGATCCCGTCCTGGGTGTAGCCGTCGAGATGATGGAGCACCGCCACGGTCACCTCCTCCTCGGACAGGCCGCGGGTGAGGAACACGAGATCGTGGAGCGCGTCGACGCGGCGCGCCGTGTGGTTCGGATCGGCGCCGCTCCCTCCGCCGTCGGTCGGTGCCGCGTTGTCGTCGAGCTCGTCCTCCGAGGCGGTCTTGCGCCGGCGCAGCCGGTCGATCGAGGCGTTGGTGGCGATCCGGTAGAGCACGGCGAACGGGGTGGCCTCGGCGAACCGGCTGCCGGCGGCGAGGTAGCGCGCGAACGTCTCCTGGACGAGATCGCGCGCGTCATCGGAGTTGCCGACGATGCCGAGACAGCGGCGGTGCAGCGCGGGCGCGTGCTTGCGATACAGCTCTGCGACCGAGCCGGCTCCATGCATGGCTAGACGCCCGTGTCCCGCAAACCGGGAATAGTTTCTACCAGAGCCATCCGAAGTGGAAGACCGGCCACACCTGCTGGTGGGTGGTCCCGTCATCGGCCTTGAACACCATCATCGCGAGCCCGAGCTCGGTGGTGAACCCGGCGCTGCCGACGAACTGCGCGCCGCCCTCGACGCGGAACTGCTGGCCCCAGATCTCGTTGTCGCTGAACGACACGCCGGTGGTGTTGTCGGTGACCGCGTTCGAGCTCATGCCTTCCTGGGTGATGCCGAGCTTGGCAAGCGACATGTGGGCGGCCACGCCGATGTACGGGCTCCACCGCGATTGCATCGGCGCGATCCCGATGCTGACGTCGAAGCCTGGCGTCTCGACGTCGAACGCGATGCGCGGGAAGATGATCCGCTTGAGCACCAGCCCGACGTCGACGCTGAAGATCCCGCTCCCGCTGAACAGGCCGAAGCCGACGCTGAACGTCTTGGTCAACCGCGGGTTGTGCTCGATCGCGCGCTCGTAGGCCTGCGCGTCGCGATCGATCTGCACGGCACGGCCCTGCATCTCGCCGAGCCGGCGATACCAGATCGCGAACAGCGGATCGTCCGACAAGGACGGGTCCGCCTTGATCGCATCGCCAAGCGCGCGGCGCTCGTTGCGCTCGTCGCCGACGCGCTCGTAGGCCTCGGCCATGCGGACGAGCGCGCGCGCGCGGCCGCGCCAGGCCTCGAGGTCGCCGGGCTGCGCGTCGAGCAAGCGATCGAACAGCCCGAGCGCCGCGGAGGTCTGGCCATCGGCGAGCAGGCCGAACGCCTGGCCGCGCGACCACTCGGCACGCTCCTGCGGCGACAGGTCCGCCGGATCGCCCTTCAAGACGCCGGTCGACAGCGGCACCGATTCGTAGTCGAGCTTGTCGACGTTCGCGTGATCGCCGGCGGCGAGCACCATCGAGCCGACCTCGAGGTGGTCGGGCAACACGCGCTTGACCCGATAGCTGCCGGGGGCGAGCGCGATGATCGTGTCGCGGTCCTTCTGGGCGTGCGCCTCGGCGATCAGCCGCCACTCGCGCTGGTCGAGCACGACGTACTTCGCGTCGTTGCCGCGCGGCACGGTCATCTGCGCGAAGTGAGGTGCGCCGAGCTTGGTCAACACCAGCTCGCCTTGCCCCGACAGCTCGTAGCGAAACGCGGGGCGCTGGGGAGCCCCGCTGATCGCGGTGTCGGCGCGGGTCCGGCCGTACGCGTAGTGATAAGCCTCCGAGACCGTGACCTGGCGATCGCCGTCCTCGTCGGCGGCACCGCGCAGGCCGGACACCAGGTGGTGGGTGAACACCGAGCCGGCGAGCGCGCGCGACTCCTGCGAGAGCTCGTCGGCGCCGCTCGAGGTCAACAGCACCAGCCCCGACAGCTTCGGCGACACGACATCGACCACGAAGTCGTCGACCGGGGCGCCGCCCTTGCGGGTGACCGCGCCGGACTTGCACGCATCGATCACGGCGAGCTTGATCGTCGCGGGGAGCGAGCGCAGCGTGTCCTGGAGCTCGCGGTGCGACAGCGGCTCGCCCTTCAAGTGGAGGTACGTATCGTCGGCGTGGCCCGAGTAGTAGACGAACACCAGCGTGTCCTCGCCCGCCGAGTCGTGCGCGACCTGCGCGAGCCGGCGCAGCGACGCGCGGACCTCCGCCGTGCTCGGATCGCGGAGCAACTCGACGCGATCGGGCGCGAACCCGCCGAGCGAGACCAGGACGTCGCGCATGCGCTCGGCGTCGTTCTCCGCGTAGCGCAGCGGGCGATCCTGGGACCATCCTGGATTCGAACCGATCAGCAGCGCGTAGCGCTGCTCGGCGAACGCGGTTCGCGACGAGATCATGGTCACGAACGCGATCACGAAGGCGATGCAAGCCACGCGCAGCACGGTGTGACCTAACGTCCGAGCCATCCGAAAGTTCCGACCGACAACCACATTAGAACACCCGCCTCGGGGCCTGGTTGCGAAATCGACCCGCCAGTACCATCGGACCTGATGGAGAGCTTTGTCCAGGGCTGGTCGCTCACCATCCTGTTGTGCGGCTTTATCGTGGTGGTGTTCCTCGGCGGCTGGCTGCACGTTCACCGCGAGCTGGTCTGGGTCAAGGCGCTCACCGATCACCTCGGACTCGAGCTCGTGGACGCGGTCGCCAAGCCGGGCACGCTCGAGCAGCAGCAGATCCGCGACGAGGCGCACGCGATCCTCATCGCGAAGGATCCGGCGTGGGCGCAGAAGCAGGTCCGGAGCTGGCAGATGCGCGCGCAGCGCCTCGAGCCCACGCTCGCGTTCTGGGTCGACCTGTTGCGCCAGCTCGGCCTGCTCGGCACCGTGCTCGGCATCGGCCTGTCGCTCGCGTACACCGGCGCGGATCTGACGAAGCTGCTCGGCCCGCTCGCGCTCAAGGTGTGGACGACCGTGGCCGGGCTTGCCTGCAGCATCCTGCTGTCGGCGAGCTTCTCGATGAGGCTGACCGCATGGGTCGACGCCGCCGAGAAGAACCTCGAGGCGTGGGATGCGCGCCGCCGCGCGGGGTCCTCGTGAGACGCGCGCGCCGCCATGTGCCACCGGACCTGACGTCGCTGTTCGATGTCCTCTTCATCGTGATCTTCGCCGCGTTGATCCGCGCCGCCGCCGCGCAACACGCCTTGGCCGCCGCCGAGGCGCCGGCCAAGCCCGCACCACCGCCGCCGCCACTCGATCCCGCATCGTTGCGGGCGCGAGCCGCCGGCGAGATCGCCGCGCGCGCGACGGCGATCGTGCGCGTGTCGTCTGCTGGGCTCGTCACCGCGCTCGAGGCCAACGGGACCTCCACACCGCTCGACGTTCCCTTGCTCGAGCCCGACACGAACCCCGACATCGCCGTCGCGTATCTCGGCGAGCGGTCGGCCGAGCTCCGCGTGTGCCGGATCGCCGCGGTTCACCTCGCACTGCCCGATCTCGCGAGCTGGCTGGTGATCATCGCGCCGGCGCGGCCGCTCGCGGATCTGCCGCACGCGCTGGTCGATGGCCTGCGCCGCGACGTCGAACGTTGTGTGACCGAGCAGCACGGCCTGGCCGTGATCGTGGAACCATGAGGCCTTCATGACCGAATTCGCCGAAGACGTCGCGCGCGCGCTGCATCGCAGGATGCGGCGGCGCAAGCTCGCCCTGGTCTCCGCCACCGTCGCGCTGCTCGCGATCGCGATCTACTTCGTCACGTGCGGCCACGGGTTCGGGCTCGGCGGTCACGGCGCGGGGACCGGCTCGGGCGTCGCCGCCGCCAGCGACGCGGGCCCCAAGCGCTGCCTCGTGCGCGTGACCGCAGCCGGCTACAGCGTCGACGGCAAGCCCGGGGCGACGCGCGACGAGGTGGTCGCCGCGTGCCGCGAGACCGGCGGGGCCGAGGTCACCGTCACCGGGGACGCGCGCGAGGGCAGCTGGACCGAGCTCGAGGCGGCGCTCGAAGCCGCACACGTGCCGGTCTATCAGCGCTGATCTGGCAGCGCTGATCTGGCAGCGCTGATCTGGCGTCAACCGTCGTTGGCGTGCGCTTCGAGGGCGGTGAGCGCGGCGTGGAGATCCGGACGCTCGGTCAACACCGGCAACACCGGGTCGCTCGGCCAGGCCGCGATCCGATCGAGCGCGTTGCGCAGGTGGAACTGCTTGGGATCGAGCTCGGGCACGACCTCGTCCCACACCAGGGGCATCGACACCGACGCGCCGGGCACGGGGCGCACGCTGTACGGCGCGACCAGCAGCTGGCCGTGCGCGTTCTGGCCCCAATCGAGGTAGACGCGGCCGCCGCGCGCGGCGGGGTTGCGCAAGGTCGTCGCCAGCTTCGGGAACCGGCGCTCGACGAGCAGCCCGATCAGGTACGCGAGCGTGCGGGCTTGCTCGAACGTGCACTGGCCGCCGAGCGGGATCAACACGTGGAGCCCGGTCTGGCCCGAGGTCTTGACGTAGTTGGGCAGCTTGGCCGCCTCGCACAGCTCGTGGATCGCGAGCGCGAGGGGCACGACATGCTCGCGCGGTGCGCCCTTCGGATCGAGATCGACGATCGCCCAGTCCGGCTTCTCGAGATCGGCGATGCGCGACGCCCACGCATGGATCGGGATCGAGCCGAGGTTCGCGACGAACGCGAGGCCGTCGGCGTCGTCGATCAGGATGTAGTGGATCTCGCGCTGGCTGTGCTCGCTCCAGCGCAGCGTGGTGCGCAGCCACGGCGGCGTCCAGTCCGGCATGTCCTTCTGGTAGAACATCTCGCCGGTGATGCCGTCGGGGTAGCGCGTGAGCACGGTCGGGCGATCCTTGAGGTACGGCAACGCGTAGGGCGCGATCGCGCGGTAGTAATCGACGAGCTCGCCCTTGGTCACATCGCGCTCACCGCCGGGCGCGAGCTCCGCCGGCCAGAACACCTTGTGGAGCCGGGTCAGCCGCAGCTCGCGGACCTGCGAATCGACCTCGAGCGCGGGCAGCTCCGGCGCGCGCGACACCGGGCCGCTGTCGTCGCTGGCATCGCGTGCCACCTGCGGCACGGCGCTCGTTCCGAGCAGTGCTCCCGGATCGGCATCGGCATCGGGCACCTCGCCGGTGTGGCGCAGCGGCATGCCGCAGTCCTTGGGTTGTTTGTCGCGGCGCAGCCGCTCGAACACCGGGAACCGCAGCGACGAAGCACTCGGCCACTCGCGATAGCGCACCTGCACGACCAGCTCGGGCTCGATCCAGCGCGCATCGCCGGAGCCCTCGGGGCGCGGGAACGACGGCTTCCACGTCGGCTTCGCGTCGAGCTCGGCCTTGATCGCGACGAGCTGCTTGTCGTCGAAGCCCGAGCCGACCTTGCCGGCCCACAGCCAGCGGTCGTCGACCCAGACGCACAGGTGCAAGGCACCGATGCCGTTGCGCGAGCCCTTCGGCGGCGTGTAGCCGCACACCGCGAAGTCGGCCTCGGGGTCCGACTTGATCTTCAGCCAGTCGCGCGACCGGGTCGAGCGATACGCCGAGTCGGCGCGCTTGGCGACCACGCCCTCGAGCCCGCGCGCGACGATCTGCGCGAGCAGGGCCTCGCCCTGGGTAGGAATATGCTGGCCGAACCGCAGCGGACCGACCGCGGGCACGATCCGCTCGAGCAGCGACTTGCGGACCAGCAGCGGTAGACCGCGCAGGTCGTAGCCGGCGGCGCCGAGCAGATCGAACACGACGTAGGTCACCGGGTCCGCGAGCGCGGCGCGCTGGATCTCGGAGGTGCGGTGCAGCTGGCCGCGGGACGACAGCTTGTGAAAGTCGGGCTTGCCCTCGGCATCGAACATCACGATCTCGCCGTCGAGCACGAGCCCCGGAATCGGCAGCGCGCGGATCGCGCTGGTCAGCTCGGGGTAGCGCTCGGTCGAGTCCTGCGAGCTCCGGTAGCGCAGCGCCGCCTGGCCCTTGCCGCCGAACGAGATCATGCGGAAGCCATCGTACTTGAGCTCGAAGATCCATTCGGGCGAGGAGAACGGTGCCTCGGCGGTGTGACACAGCATCGGCTCGAACGAGCCCGGCGCGATCGCGCGCCGCGGTGCGCCGAGCTGCGCGAGCTCCGCGACCAACGCCGCGTGGTCCGGAGCACCGGCCTCGAGCGCGGTGATCGTCAGCCCCGACAGCACCGATGTATCGGGCAGCGCGGCTGCCCCGGCGAGGAACGCGATCGCGTGGTCGTCGCGCTTCTTGATCAGCAACCAGTCGTTCGATCCGCGCCCCGAGTTGCGGCCGCGCGTGCCCTTGCCGGTATGGACGAGCGTGAACGCGCCGCGCAGCTTGTAGCCATAGAGCTCGAACTTGATCTCGCCGTCGAGCAGGCCCTGCGCCGGATCGACGAGCGGGCGGAACAGGCCGCGGTCCCACGCGATCATCGGCCCGGCGCCGTAGTTGCCGGGCGGGATCACGGCCTCGAAGTGGACGTACTCGAGCGGATGATTCTCGACCTTGACCGCGAGCCGCTTGTCATCGGGATCCATCGACGGCGCCTTCGGGACCGCCCACGAGCACAGCACGCCATCGATCTCGAGCCGGAGGTCCCAGTGCATGCGGGTCGCGTCGTGCTGGTGGACGACGAACATCCGAGGCCCCTTGCCGAGGCCCTTGTCGCCGGGACCGGGGCTGCTGGCCATCGGTTCAGGTGTCGCTCCCGCGACCCGCTTCTCGCGGTAGCGGTCCAGGCCTCCACCGGACGGGGCCGAAGGAGGCGGGGGCGGGTCTTTAGGATCCTCGGGCACGGGACCGGTACAATTTACTGCATGCCCGCTCGTTCCATAGGTACGGCCACGATCTCGTTCGGCCTGGTGTCGATTCCGACCAAGCTCTACACGACGAACGAATCGGGGAGCGACATCCACTTCAACATGCTCCACGACACGGACGGGGCGCGGCTCAAGCAGCAGTACATCTGCACCAAGTGCGGCGAGGTGGTCGACCGCGACCACACGGTCAAGGGCTACGAGCACGCGAAGGGCGAGTACGTCGTGCTCTCGGGCGAGGAGCTCAAGGCACTCGACGCGGTCGCGTCGCAGACCATCGCGCTCGAGGAGTTCGTCCCGGCCTCCGCGGTCGATCCGCTGTTCGTCGAGAAGAGCTACTACCTCGGCCCCGACAAGGGCGGCGAGCGCGCGGACAAGCTGATCCGCGACGCGATGCTCGAGACCGGGCTGGTCGGCATCGCGTCCTACGCGGCGCGCGGCAAGCAGTACATCGTCGCGCTACGCCCGTACCAGGAGGGCCTGATCATCCACCAGCTGCGCTACGCCGCCGAGGTCAAGCCGTGGTCCGAGGTGCCGATGCCGGAGCTGCCGGAGCTCAAGCCGCAGGAGATCGGGCTCGCCAAGCAGATCATCCAGCAGATCCAGCACGAGACCTGGAACCCCGAGAAGTACAAGGACGAGGTCCAGGAGCGCATGCTCGAGCTGATCCAGAAGAAGATCGAGGGCCAGGAGATCACGGTCGCGCCCGAGGCGCCGGCCGGCAAGGTCATCGATCTCATGGCCGCGTTGAAGGCATCGCTCGGCATGGCCAAGGATGCCGAGCCCGAGCGCAAGCCGGCGATCGCGGCCGAGTCCGAGGAGCCCGCCGCGAAGAAGAAGGCGCCGAAGAAGAAGTCGGGGTAGCTCCGTGCCCGAGCTCCCGGACGTCGCGGTGTACGTCGAGCGGTTGGCGGCGTTCGTGATCGGCCAGCCGCTCCTGGGGCTGCGGTTGCCGAGCCCGTTCGTGTTGCGCACCTATACCCCGGCGGCGAAGGAGCTGTTCGGGGCGAAGGTCGTCGGGGTCGAGCGGCTCGGCAAGCGCATCGTCCTTGCACTCGAGGGCGAGCGGTTCATCGTCATCCACCTGATGATCGCCGGCCGGCTGCGCTGGAAGGAGCCGGCGGCGAAGCTCCCGGGCAAGCTCGCGCTCGCGGGCTTCGACTTCGCGAACGGCACGTTGATCTTCACCGAGGCCAGCCCGAAGAAGCGTGCGTCGCTGCACCTCGTGCAGGGCCGCGCCGGGCTCGCCGAGTTCGATCGCGGCGGGCTCGACGTGCTCGACGCGACGCCCGCGCAGTTCGGCGAGCGCCTGCGCAGCGAGCGCCATACGGTCAAGCGGGCGCTCACCGATCCGACCCTGTTCGACGGCATCGGCAACGCGTACTCCGACGAGATCCTGTGGGCCGCGAAGCTGTCGCCGTTCCGGATGACCAGCGCGCTCGCCGACCCCGAGGTCGGCGCGTTGCTCGCCGCGTGCAAGGCCCAGCTCGTGCTGTGGACCGATCGGCTGCGCGCCGAGGTCGGCGAGGGCTTCCCCGACAAGGTCACCGCGTTTCGCCCCGAGATGGCGGTGCACGGCAAGTTCGGCGAGCCATGCCCGCGCTGCGGCACCAAGGTCCAGCGCATCGTCTACGCCGACAACGAGGCGAACTACTGCCCGACCTGCCAGACCGACGGCAAGCTGCTGGCCGACCGGTCGCTGTCCCGGCTCCTCAAGGCCGACTGGCCCCGGACCCTCGAGGAGCTCGAGGACAAGAAGCGCACCAAATCGTAAGTCGGTCGACGTCGAGAAGCTAACCAACAAGTCGGGCGAACGCCCCGGGCCTTCGCACTGCCGAAGGCCGGGCGAAGATTGGCCGTTAAATAGACCGCGGGAATATCCCGTGCGTTTGCCCCCGAGCGTCCGAAATCGCTTTTTGGGGTGTCATGAAGAAAGTCCTCGCAGGCCTGTTGATGTCGGCGGCGCTCGCCGCTTGTAGTCCGAAGCACGCGTCGTTCGTCAAGGTCGACAACGTCGCCCTCGGGCGCGTCGTCGTGTACCGCAACGGGGTCGCCTACTACGAGCGCCACGCGGTCGTGACCGGCGGGCAGTTGACCATCAGCGTGCCGCGCGACCGCGTCGACGACTTCTTGAAGTCGCTGACCGTCGTCGATTCGATCAGCGGCAAGCCGTTACCGGTGTCGATCCCGCGCGAGCAACAAGGCGACGGCACGAACCTCGTGATGAAGCTCGAGCTGCCGCCGGAGGCCAAGGGCCGCGCCGAGGTCGTGCTGACGTACGTCACCGAGTCGCCGTCGTGGAAGCCGAGCTACCGGGTCGCGGTCGGTGCGAAGGGCAAGGTCATGCTCGAGGGCTGGGCGATCGTCGATAACACGTCCGGAGAAGACTGGAAGGGCGTGATGGTCGGGGTCGGCTCGAGCTCGGCGCTATCGTTCAAGTACGACCTGTGGAGCGTGCGCCAGGTCCAGCGCGAGACGCTGCAGGCCGAGGAGAAGTTCGCGGTCGCGCCGCCGATGGGCAGCTCGCCGTATGGCGGCACCAAGCCGGCCGCGGGCGCCGACGGTCAAGCCGTAGTGGCCGAGCTCGGCGACGACGAGATCCGCCGCCCCGAGGGTCACCCTCAGAACGCGCAGAGCAAGAGCGTGGCGAAGAAGGATCTCGAGGACCCGGAGGACTTCGTTGGTGAAGCCGCCAGCGCCAGCGCCAGCGGAGGCCTCGCGAGCGCGCCGACGTCGTCCTCGGGGCGCTTCGGGAAGGCGCCGTCGCCCCAGCCGCCGAGCAGAGGCCACCGCCCGCGCCTCGACGCGACGCACGCGACGGTCGACGCTACCGGGCCCGCGCGCGATCAGCGCGTGGCGACCGGCGACCAGAAGATGAAGGCGATCTCGCAGGGGCTCGTGCACTCCGACAAGAACATCGTGATCGAGGCGTATGCCGATGCGAACCGCAACGATGGCTCGATCAACGGCATACAGCGCGCGACCGACCGCGCGAACATCGTCCGCAACCAGCTGATCGACTCCGGCGTCGCGCCGGCGCGGATCAAGATCGTCACCCACGTCGATCCGGGCAACGCCGAGCGCGTCCGGCTCGTCGCGCAGGCGCCGTCGCCCGCCGAGCTCCAGGCCAAGACCGCCGGCAACACGTCGAACGACGCCGACGCGGAGGCAGTCGGGGAGAGCCACTTCGAGAACCCGATGCCGATGACCGTCGAGAAGGGCAGCTCCGCGATGGTCGAGATGGTGCGCGCCAAGACCGACGGCGAGGTCGTCTACCTCTACGACGCCGAGAGCGAGCGCGGCAACGACCACTTCGCGTTCCGTGCCGTGCGGTTCATGAACCCGACCGACTCGACGCTCGAGACCGGCCCGGTCACCGTGTATGGCGACCGCCGCTTCATCGGAGAAGGCCTCACCGAACCGATCCCGCCGAAGTCGGCGGCGGTCGTCCCCTACGCGCTCGATCGCCAGATCGTCGTCGAGAAGACCGACAGCGAGGACAACCAGCTGTCGCGGCTCGTCACGCTCCAGCGCGGCGTACTGACCGCCGAGGTCCAGCACATTCGCCACGAGAAGCTGACGATCACGAACCGCCTGCCCGACGTCGCGAAGGTCTATATCCGCCACACCGTCAACAAGGGCTGGAAGCTGATCGATGCGCCTCCGGCGTCCGAGCGGGTCGGCGACGCCCATCTGTTCGAGGTCGACCTCAAGGGTGGCGAGACCAAGGACATCGAGATCTCGGAGGCGACGCCGATGGAGCGCACGCTCGATCTCAACGCCGACGTCACCATGGACATGATGAAGATCTACGTCGACTCGGCGGTCGGTACGCCGGCGCTCAAGGCGCAGCTCGAGAAGGTGCTCGCGCTCCACAAGCAGCTGATCGACTTCTCCGAGGAGCAAACCAGCATCCACCGCCGCCTCGACGAGTACCGCGAGCGCATGGACGAGCTCCACGGCCAGATCGTCACGCTGCAGGCGGTCAAGACCGGTGGCGATCTGATGACCCACCTCAAGGACAAGATGAAGGACATCTCCGAGCGCGTGCAGAAGGCCACGATCTCGCTCGTCGATTACGAGGAGAAGATCATGCTGTCGCGGGTCAAGTTCCAGGACGCGATCGCGGAGCTCACGCTCCCCGACGTGACCCAGCCCACGACCCCCACTGTCACGATGACCACGACCAGGTAGGGTGCTAGCGTCCGGACATGATCCGGATCCTGCTGATCGCCGCGGTGCTGTTACCGGCGTGCGGCGATGATGGTGGCAAGGCGGCGGACGCGGCGATCGACGCGGCGCCACCGGTCGCGTTCACCGGCGAGCTGATCGACTGGGACTCCGATCACGGCGCGGCGTTCTGTGGGGTCTACAGCGCGAAGCTCGTCCAGCACGACGACGCGACCAACACGGACTCGACCGCGCCCAACGGCCGCATCATGATGATGGTGCCCGACGCCGCGTCGGTGCGGATCGACGTCACGCCCCCGGCCGGCGCGTCGCAGTGCTCGACCGGCGGGCTGTACCAGCTGCCGGGCATCATCCTCACCGGCAAGACCGTGCTCGACTCCGGCAAGCAGGCCTCGTACCGCATGGTCGGCATGGACCGATTGACCACGTGGTACGCGCAGTTCGTCCCGGCGGGCTACGATCCGACCAAGGCGATCGTGTTCGTGCACGTCGAGGGTACGCCGGCCGCGGTCGCCAGCTCCGCCGCACACGACTCTCCGATCGCGGCCGACGAAGCGACGTGGACGCCGAACAACGTCGGCCACAACGTGGTGTTCCCGAACTCCGCGGTCGGCACCTCCGACGTCTCGCTCGAGCTCCCGAACGGCGTCGGCGCGCAGACCGTGCCGACCGTCGCGGGCACGATCACGTATCTGACGCTCGTCGATCCGTCGTAGCCGGGTCGACCACGGTCGACCGCGGACACCCGCGGACACCCGCGGTCAGGCGCCGCCGAGCGCGTGGTACTCGGTCGGATCGTGTGCGCAGAACAGATCGAGATCGTCGTAGCTCGCGCGCAACTGGCGCAACGCGGCCGCCGAGGCGCGGCGCTGCGCCTTGTCGACCTGGACGAGCGTCTCGAACGTCGCGAGCCCGGCCGGCACCTTGTGGTGGCTGCCATCGACCGCGTGGTGATGGAAGTACGCGTCGCCAGCGTGGACCTTCCAGCGCGCGCCTGCCTTCACGATCACGGCGGAGTGGCCGCGCGTGTGGCCATGCATCGGTACCAGCCCGATTTCGGCGTGGACGCCGCGCAACGTGGTGACCGCCGGGAGGCCGCGCCAGGTCTCGCCGTCCTCCGCGTAGACCTCCCAGGCTGGCCCGTGCGCCCAGTGCGCCGACAGGTAGCGCTCGCGTTCGCGCCGCGTCGGTCGCGTCGTCGCCGCGAGGTGCTCGAGCTGGTGGAGGTGGATCTTCGCGTGCGGAAAGTCCGCGATCCCGCCGGCGTGATCGAGATCGAGGTGGGTCACGACGATGTGGCGGACGTCTTCGGGTTTGAACCCGAGCGCGACGACCTGCGCGATCGCCGGCTCGGCCGGATCGAGCGCGGGCCCGACCAACCCTTTGAACAGGCGCGGGAGTCCGGTCTTGCCTTCGAGATCGCGCGTGCCGAACCCGCTGTCGACGAGCACGAGGCCATCGCGCTCGGTCTCGACGAGCAAGCAATGCGCGACCATCAGGCCGCGCCAGCTCTTGGCGCCCATCAGCCAGCCCGCGATCGGGCACATCGTCGCGCAGTTGAGGTGGTGGACCGCCGTCACTTGGCGAGCTGCGTGTAGTGCAGGGGAGCGGCCTTGACGTGGCGCAGATAGTTCGCGGACTCGAGCACGGCGAACAGGCCGAACGCCGCCACCATCACCGGCACGGTCCGCGGCCGCAGCCAGGCCCACTGCGCGGCGAACCAGCGCACGAACGCGCCTGCCAGCGCATGTGCGTGCGAGCCAGGGTCGTGCGGGCGCAGCGTCGCGATCGGGAATTCGATCGCACCGCTCTGGAAGATCAAGGTCTGGTCTTCGTACGAG
This sequence comes from Kofleriaceae bacterium, assembly GCA_039922635.1. Lineage (GTDB taxonomy): Bacteria > Myxococcota_A > Polyangia > Haliangiales > Haliangiaceae > JABFXX01. The sequence goes on from JBDTEH010000375.1 coordinate 20,739, forward strand.
ATCGGGTCGTGGTGGATGCGCGGCGCGCGGGGCTTGGTCCGCCGGCGGCGCACCCGCGTGTACGCGAGCGTGCGCTTCTTCAAGCGGCTGATGGGGCGACACGGGAGCCAACCGGGTCCGATCATGATGTGCCCTCCAGGTCAGGGGCAGCTTCGCCGCGCTCGTCGAAGCTGCCGTTCTGTTGATAGCGCTTGCCGGTCAGCCGATTGAGCGCCACGCGCCCTTTCCAGCCGAAGTACGCGCGGCCGAATTGCACCATGTTCTTCGGATCGTAGTACGGATTCTTCAGGTTGCCGATCGTCACGAGCGCGAGCACCTGCTCGGCGACCGAGACCGGGCAGCCCTCGAGCCGGATCACGTCGCCGCCGAGCTTGCCCTTCGCGCTCGCGAGCTTCTTGAAGATGTCCTCGTGCTGCGCGGTGTGCGGCTCCTTGGTCGCGCGGTCCTTGTAGACGTTCGGGATCTCGACCGCCTTGCCATGGAGCTCGCCCTTCCACTCGGCACAATCACCGATGAACACGACGCGCTCGCCGGGCTTGGCCGGGATCTCGCCGTCGTAGGCGCCGAACACGACGTGCATGTGCGGCATGCGCTCGTCGGTGGTCTTGTCGAACACGCGCAGGATCTCGATCGCCTCCTCGATCGCGCCCGGGCAGCCGCCCCAGCAATAGTCACCGTGCTCGGGCTCCGGCGGCGGACCGGCATACGCCGTGATGTGGGTGCCCTCGAAGTACTTCTCGACGCGGACGAGGCCGACCTTGAAGCCCTTCGCGCGCGCGCGCGCCTCCTCGAGCGTGACGTCGCCGCCGAGCTCGATGTTCGCGAGATCCGTCGTGCCGAAGCCGTGCTCCGCGGAGAGCCGGATGTGATCGACGGTGTTCGCCGACAACCCGATGATCGCGCAGCACACCGCATCGAACGCGACCTGGCTGTTGCCCATCACGATCAAGCCGAGGTCGAAGGGGGTCGGCGTCAGCATCCGGCCTTCGCCGGCGGTGATGCCGTCGATCGCGATGAACTGCGGCTGGATGATGTGCTGGAGGTCCGCGATCTTCTCGTTGAGCTTGTGATCGTGATCGATGAGGCGATGACGATCGTCCTGGATGCCGATGTAGTTCTTGAGCGAGAACGTCACCGTCGTCCACGGGTGGGCCTTGAACTTCGGACAATTGACGAAGAAGTCGGCGCGCGCGATCGGCTCGGGCGTGAACACGTAGTCGCGCAGCCGGTTCGGGTGGGTGAGCGGGATCTCGACCTGCTGCTCTTCCTCGAAGTGATACTTCTTGATCCCGATCCGCGACAGCATCGCGTCCCACCCAGACTCGCGAAACGCGACGCGGCTCGGCACCGTGATGCCGCAGCGCTCGCCGGCGGCGAGCTCCTCGATCTTGTCGCCGCCGACGTCTTGCAACGCGCGCAGCACGCCCTCGCCGAACTCCGGGCGCGTATAGGCGTACGGGAACAGCGGGCCCGCCGCGACCAGGTTCGGTTTCACGAGCGTGCGGCCGTGCGGCGACAGCCCGAGCTCTTCGAGCCCCTCGCGAATGATCCGCCGGATCGCGGCTGGATCGTACTCGCGGCAGCTCCGCAGGATGACCTTAGGGCGACCGGGGATCCTCATGCCCCGAGCATAGCTCCGTTGGCGCGTTACGGCTGCGCGGCGCCGGAACCTGATGCAGCTTCGGGCGCTCCCGTGGCGCCGGTGGCGCTGGTGCCGCCGGTGTCGGGCGAAGTCGGAGCCACCGCCGCCGGGCTCGCCGCCGCGGCCTTCATGTCCTCGGCGCGCGCCAGCCAGTTCTCGGCGACGTTGAGCTCCTCGGCGATGGTCCGGGTCCCGACGCCCAGCTTCTCCTGCGACTCGTCGATCAGCTTCTGGAGCTCGACGTTGTTGCCGTCCTTCGCCGCGGCGTCCGCCTGCTTGACCAGGCCCGACGTGCCATCGCTGGCCGGTGCGGTGAGGTTGCGGAGCTCGGCGAGCTGTTGGCCGGCCATCGAGATCTCGCGGCTCGCGATCTCTCCACCTGCTGGCATCGCGGCGCCGAGCTTGCCACCGCGCTCGACGATCGCCTGGCCCCGCTTGGCCAGCGCGTCGACCCAGGGTTGGTAGTAGTTGTTGGTCGCGACCGCTTCGTCGTGGAGCGTGGCCGTGTCGGAGGGCTTGGCGCACCCGATCAGCGCGACCGCGAACAGGAGGTTGGTAAACCGCATCACACCGAAGGGATCGCAGGTTCGCGGCGCTAACGCAAGGGCTCTGCTTCGTCGCTCCACGCGCTGCCGTGGGCGTCGATCTCGTCGAGATAGGCGAGGAACCTCGCGTAATACGGATGATTGCCGAGCGTCGCCGAATCCGCGACGACGAGCAGGAACCGCCGGGCCCGCGTGAGCGCGACGTTCATCCGCCGCGTGTTCGCGAGGAAGCCGAGCTCGCCCGAGTCGTTCGAGCGCACGAGGTCGACGATCACCGCCTCTTTCTCGCGGCCCTGGAAGCCGTCGACGGTCCCGATCTCGAGCCCGGCGGCGCGCTCGTCGCGCAACAGGTGACGCAGCTTGCGCGCCTGGGCCGAGTACGCCGCGATGATCGCGAGGTCCGCCGCCGCCACCCCTCGCGACAGCAGCCGGCGTGCCTCGGCGGCGACCCGTTCCGCGTTGCCCGTGTTGAACGTGCTCGGATCGACGTGGAACGCGGGCAGGTTGTTGAGCGATCCGCCGGGCTCGAAGTCGGTGCGCTCCTCGAGCCAGTCCTTGCCCGCGGTATCGATCATCCACACCGGCCGCGGCCGCGCCGGATCCGGCCGGACGCCGAGCTCGGCGAGCGTGCGCTGCGCCACGCCGGGCGCGGCGACCAGCCGGCCCTCGTACATCGCGCGCGACGGGAACGTCATGATCTCGACGTTCATGCGGTGCTGTTGTTCGAGCATGATCAAGTCGCCGTCGCGGTCCGCCCGAGCCACCAGCCGCTCGAAGATCGTGGAGCCGAGCACGCTCTCCACCTGGGCGCCGCCGACGACGACCGGCCCGAGTTGGTGCGGGTCGCCCGCGAGCACCGCGACCTTCGCGCGGCCGAACGCGACGAGCACCAGCGGATCCGGCGCCTGGGTCGCCTCGTCGAGCACGACGCAGTCGAAGACGGTCTCGCCGAGGATCGGGTGATCGGCCCCGACGCAGGTCGCGAGCACGACCTCGGCGCGGTCGACGATCGCGCGCTCCGTGTTCGCGACCTCCCTCGAGGCATCGCGATCGAGCGCGCGCGCTTCGCGCCACAGCCGGCGGACCTCGGTGCGTGCCGCGGCGACGTCCTCCCGCGAGCCGCGCGCGGGCTTCGCATTCTGTGCGGCGATCGCGCTCTTGCGGAGCGCGCGGGCGCGGTCGCGCCACTCGCGCGCGAGCGCGAACGCGCCGTCGCGCTCGACCTGCGCGTCGATGGTCAACGCGGCCAGCGCGGGCGACACGCGCGCGGGATGGCCGAGCCGCACCGCGCGGACGCCAGCGTCCGCGAGCCGGAGGCCGAGGTTGTCGACCGCGGTGTTCGACGGCGCGCAGCACAGCACGCGCTCGCCGCGGAGCACGCGCTGGCGGACGATCTCGACGAGCGTGCGGGTCTTGCCGGTGCCGGGCGGTCCCCACACGAGCGCGATGTCGCCGCTGCGCAGGCCCGCGTCTACCGCCGCCCGCTGGCGATCATCGAGCTCGCGATCGAGCGGCGTCCACGTCACCGGGGCGAGCGGCTTGGGCGGCCGGGCGAGCGACGCGACCTCGCGGAACCGCGCCAGATCCGAGTTGCCGAGCGCGGCCTTCGCGCGGGAGATCGCGGCATCCCCGCGGTCGAACGTGACCTCGGCGGCTTCCGGGTCGAGCGCGTAGTCGCGATCGATCTCGTCGACCGCGCGATCGAGCATCAGCCACAGGCTCTGCTCCTCGCGGCGCTCGAACACGCCGCGGACCGCGCCGGGCTCGTCCGGGTGCTCCGCCCACAGCCGGATCGGATCGCCGGGTGCGAGCCGGATGTTGTCGAGGTCGGTTGTCTCGGGCACGGCGACGCGGACGCGTACGCGATCGCCGTACGCCGAGGCTTCGTCGATGATTCGCAGGTGCGCGAGCGCGATGCCGAGCGCCACCCGCTCCGCGAGCGGCCGGCCGCTACGCTCGATCGCGATCCGAGCGCGCGCGGCGCCGCGCTCGACCCTCCAGGCGGTCGCGAGGCTATCGAGCCATTCCGTCGCCGTCGCCACCTATAAAGCGTATCCCACGCGCTCGTCCACGTGCACGTGTACGTAGAGTCATCCCACCATCCCGAAATTGCGGCATAGTCGCCTCGATGCCCGAGTCGATTGCTCCCGAGCGCATGACCCGCAAGACCATCTCGATCGCGCAGATGTTCGCGAAGCGCGTGCGCGACACCCCGGACCGCGAGGCGTTTCGGTTTCCGGTCGCCGACCACTGGCGCTCGATGACCTGGCGCCAGTCCGGCGAGCGGGTCAAGGCGATCGCCGCGGGCCTGCTCGCGCTCGGCCTGCATCGCGAGGAGCGGGTCGGCATCCTGTGCAATACCCGGCTCGAGTGGCTGCTCGCCGATCTCGGTATCTTGTCGGCCGGCGGCGCGACCACGACCGTGTACCCCTCGTCGACCGCCGAGGAGTGCGCGTTCATCCTGCACGACTCCACGACCAAGTACGTGTTCGCCGAGGACTCCAAGCAGGTCGACAAGCTGCGCGCGCACAAGGCCGAGATGCCGGCGCTCGTGAAGGTCATCCTGGTCGACGGTGCGCCCGACAAGCAGGACGGTGACTGGGTGATGACGCTGGCCGACCTCGAGGCCAAGGGTGGCGAGGAGCTCGCCAAGGATCCGCGTGCGGTCGACGACATCGTCGCCGCGATCCAGGGGACCCAGCTCGCGACGCTGATCTACACGTCGGGCACGACCGGCAAGCCCAAGGGCGTCCGCCTGCTCCACGAGTGCTGGGCGTACTGCGCCGATGCGATCGACGCGGTGCGGCTGTGGACCGACAGCGACGTCCAGTACCTGTGGTTGCCGATGTCGCACTCGTTCGGCAAGGTGTTGATGGCCGGCCACATCGCGTCGGGTTCGGTCACCGCCGTCGACGGCCGGATCTCGAAGCTGGTCGACAACCTCGCGGTCGTCCGGCCGACCCTGGTCGCCGCGGTGCCGCGGATCTTCGAGAAGGTCTACAACCGCATCATCGAGAAGTCGAAGCAGGGCAGCCCGCTCAAGCAGAAGATCTTCGCGTGGGCGATCGACGTCGGCAAGCAGGCCTCGCGGCTACGCCAGCATGGCAAGGAGCCCAGTGGCCTGCTCGCGTTGCAGCTCAAGCTTGCCGACCGCCTGGTGTTCGACAAGATCAAGCAGACGTTCGGCGGCCGGGTGCGCTACTTCATCTCGGGCTCGGCGCCGCTATCGCGCGAGATCGCCGAGTTCTTCCACGCGTGCGGCATCCTCATCCTCGAGGGCTACGGCCTCACCGAGTCCAGCGCCGCGAGCTTCGTGAACCGGCCGACCAGGTTCGCGTTCGGCTCGGTCGGCCTGCCGATGCCCGGCACCGACGTCAAGCTCGCGCCCGAGGACGGCGAGATCCTGATCAAGAGCCCGGGTGTGATGGAGGGCTACCACAACCTCCCCGACGCGACCGCCGAGGCGCTGACCCCGGACGGCTGGTTGCGCACCGGCGACATCGGGGAGGTCGATCCGAAGGGCTTCCTGCGGATCACCGATCGCAAGAAGGACCTGATCAAGACCTCGGGTGGCAAGTACATCGCCCCGCAGCAGATCGAGGGCAAGCTCAAGGCGACCTGCCTGTACTTGTCGCAAGTGATCATCCACGGCGACCGGCGCAACTTCGTCACCGCGCTCGTCACGCTCGACGAAGAGGCACTGATGAAGTGGGCGCGTGACAAGGGGCTCGCCGGCAAGAGCTACGCCGAGCTCGTCAAGACCAAGGAGGCCCACGCGCTGATCTCGCCGTTCTTCGACGAGGTCAACAGGTCGCTCGCGAAGTACGAGACCGTCAAGCAGTTCTCGATCATCCCGAAGGACCTCACCGTCGACGATGGCGAGCTCACCCCGAGCCTCAAGGTCAAGCGCAAGGTCGTCGAGAAGAAGTACGCCGCGATGCTCGACAAGATGTACGAGGGATCGATCGCGGACGCGTCGTGAATTTTCGGGTCGGTTCGCGCGTTCAGGGCCCTATGATCGGTTGGCCGAAGCTCGCGCTGTGCACGTTGCTCGTCGCCGCCGGGGCCACCGGAGCCACCGGAGCCCCGGGGGGAAGGGTCGCGCATGCGGACCCCGCGAAGCCGGCGGCGCAGGCCGCAGGCCAGGACTTCATCGGCGACGCCAAGTTGCTGTACCGGATCGCCGCGTGCGGCGGTGACCAGGTAGCTGCCCCGCTCGACGCCAAGCTCCAGCGCATCGTCGAGCGCCACTGCAAGCTGGTCAACGAACGGCTCGACAAGTTCCGCGCGCTGTACTTCGTGAAGGGCGCGCCGTTCTTCGCCAAGATCGAGCCCGCAAACCTGCCGAAGACCGTCGTGTATCCGTTCGGCGGCGGAGATCTGTTGTCCGCGCTCGTCGCGTTCCCCGACGCGACCGAGATCACGACGATCTCGCTCGAGCTCGCCGGCGATCCACGCCGGATCTCCACACTCACGCCCAACGAGCTCGAGCGCAGCCTCGGTGCCCTGCGCGCCGAGATCGGCGGATTGATCTCGGTCGGCTCGAACACCAGCGAGAACCTGTCGAACCAGCAGCAGAACGATCTGCCCGGGCAGGTCAGCTCGTTCCTGCTCGGCCTGGTCGCCGGTGGCTTCGAGCCGGTGTCGATGCGCTACTTCACGCTCGACGACGCCGGCGACATCCACTACCTGACCGCGGAGGAGATCGAAGCGGCCGACAAGGAGGCGCTGGCGCACGCGCCCAAGTCACTCAAGCACGACTGGCACTCGCCGAACTTCTCGACCGCGTTCTCGAACGTCGAGATCGACTACCGCAAGATCGGCGACACCCAGATCCGCGTCCACCGCCACTTCGGCTGGAACCTCAGCGACGGCTACCTCAAGCTTCATCCGCAGCTGATCCGTCACCTCGAGAAGAAGGGGCAGGTCGCGATCCTCGTGAAGGGGGCCAGCTACCTGCTGTGGCGCTGGGACTTCAAGCGTACGCGCGAGTACATCCTCGATCACCTCGCGTGGATGCTCTCGGACTCGACCGGGATCCCGCCGAAGTTCGCGAGGAGGGCGGGGATGACCCAGGAGACTTTCGGCGGCTACGACGGCGCGTTCCTCGAGAGCGTGCGCGACAACCCGATGGAGCAGGACATGATCGATCTCTGGGCCAACCAGCGCCGGCGCTCGATCCCGTTCCGGTTCGGCTACGTCGATATGAACAAGCAAGCGCACCTGATGGTGACGCGGCCCCGTCACCCGAACCAGTAGCTGAGCTTGATCGCGAGCGTGTGGATCGCGCTCCGAGCGAACGGGCCCTCGAGCGCGGTGTGCAGTGGCTGCGCCAGCGGCGAGGCCACGCCGCCGCGATCCTGCTGCCACGCGATGTAGAGCGTCGAGCCGGGCCGGAACTCCCAGCGCAGCACCGCGGTCGAGCGCAGCGACGCGACGGTATAGTCGGGCTCGTCGATCGAGAACGCACCGCCGCGATCGACGATCGTGCGCAGCGCCGGATCGTGGACCGCGACGTCGTACCAGCGCACCTGATCGGTGCCGGCGCGCGCGAGCTCGCCGATCTGATCGTACTTGCCGACCGAGACGAACGGCTGCACGAACACGGTGATCACCAGGTCGGGGGAGAGCGCGAGGGTCGCGCGAATCTGTACGGCGGCCTCGCGGCGCTGGAGGTGGCCGAACACGTAGCGCGCGCCGTAGGTCTCGGTCGCGCCGGCGTCGACCACGGTGTCGAGGTACTGGCGGTGGTTCTCGACGATCGTGAGGCTCGGGATCAGGTCGAGCCGCAGCGCGGGGATCACGCGGCTCGCGGCGGTGACCGAGACGTCGAAGCCGTTGTCGAGCTGGTCGCTATGCAGCACGTCGCCCGCGATCACGAGCTGGTTCGCGCGGCCGGCGGGCGACGCGAGGCTCCAGCCCAACCGCTCCGCCCAGTCGACGCGCATCAGCGGCCCGCCGCGCGTGAGGTCGGGCACGTCGCCCGGCGTGTAGCCGGCGATCGACACGGCGCCCGACCACAGGTTCGGCAGCGTCGCGTTGGCGTGCGCCTGCAGCGTCGCCGGGCGGCGATTGCCGCCGAACGTGAGCTCCTGGTCGGCGAACACGCCGGTGGCCCACGCGTACAGCGACTTGGTCGGTTCGGTGACGTTACGCTCGAGCTCGCCCGTGATGTCGATGCCATCGGCCTCGTGGATCACGCCGAGGTCGTTGAGCTCGAAGCCGGTCGATTCGATCCCGAGCCCGAGGTCGCCGCTGTACATCCCGGAGCGCTTGGTCAGGTACGCGCCGCCGTTCCAGCCGAGCAGGCGGTGCGCGGCGGTGTCGAGGTGGAGGTAGGTCTGGTCGGGCCGCTGGAAGTAGTGCGTCGAGGTCTCCTCGATCGTCGTGATCGATCCGGCCGTGCCGAACACGCCGGAGCCGCCGAGCCACGGGAACAGCTCCCACTCGCCGTCGTCGGTGCGCAGGATCGCGTCGAGCAGCGCGTAGCCGGCGCTCTGGTCGAGCAGCTGATCGAGGCCGGTGCCGCCGAGCGCGCGCTCGACCAGCGTGCCGGTGAAGCCGACGACCGAGGCGGGGCTGACCTGGTGCTCGACGCGGGTCGCGCCCCATAACGTCAGCGGCGACACGACCAGATCCTGATGGCGTCCGTTGACGATCGCCGCGGCGCTGGTCTCGTCGGTCACCGCGGCGAGGGCCGCGATCTGGGTGTTCGCCTCGACGTAGCCTCCGGCGGCCGCGGCGCCGAGGATGCGGATCTCCGGCGGCAGATCGATCGCGTCATAGGCCGGCAAGCGCGCCGGCAGGCCGCCGATCCGCCGGCTATAGAAGTAGGTCGCTTCGTAGTTATGGAACAGGTTATTGTTCTCGACGAAGAACGGGCGCTTCTCGGGCAGCGTGACCTCGTACGCGGTGAGGTTGACGAACGCCGGATCCGCCTCGACCTGGCCGAAATCGGGGTTGACCGTCGCGTTGATCACGAGGCCGGGCAGGGGCCGCAGCTTCGCGTCGAGGCCGGCCTCGAACCCGGCGAGCACGCGGTGCATCGGCGGCGACGGCGTGACCTCGTCGAGCGTGCCGCGCGCGGCGACGTACGGCAGGAGCTCGAGCGAGACGTGCGGATGGATCGGCGGCAGCCCGACGAGCTCGCCGAAGTAGCTCGCCCACGCCGACTTGTCCTTGGGCACCGCGCGCCAGAACACGTCCTCGTTGCGGCGCGGCAGGTACCAATCGAAGTTGATGCCCCAGCTCTTCGCCGGCGTGCTCGGCAGCCGGACCTGGGTCAGTGGGATCTGCATCTCGGCCGACCAGCCATCGGCGAGGATCGCGGTGCGGGCGATCCACACCGGATCCCACGACGGATCGCGATTGCCCTCCTGATCGTCGACATGGATCCAGTCGGCGCGCACCCCGGCGGCGGTGACCGCGAACGAGTACGCGATCCGCCGCGTGTGCGAGGGATCGATCGAGATGATGAAGCGCTCCGCTTGATCGGTGACATCGCGCTCGGTCAACGCGTCGTCGATGTCGGTCGGGCCGTTGGACCACATCCGCGCCGCGACGTAGAGGGTCTCGCCTTCGATCGCGACGGCGACCTTGATCGGGTGGGTCGGCTTGGCGCCGAAGTTCGGGGTCTTCTGCTCGAAGTCGGTGATGAAGCACGCGGTCTTCCACACGGCGTCGTCGAGCTTGCCGTCGACCTTCGGCGCGCCGCGCGCGATCTCGAGCTGCTTGCCGCCCGTCGGGCAGGCGAACGCCGCACGCGCGGTCAGCCCGACAACCACCACCACGCGCCACATGCGCGCCGAGCTTACCGCAGCGCCTGGTAGACCTCGAACAGCGCCCAGCCAAACGTGCTCGCGGCGAAGATCCCGACGAGGATCGCTTCGATCAGCCGCCGCTTCGGCGGCCCGTGACCGACGTCGCGGCGCGCGCGCGCCGCGATCCGCTCGGTACTGGCGGGATCGAGATCGATCGCCGGCAACCCGCCGGCGAGCTGGCCCAACTTCATGGCGTCATCCTCCTTCGGTGGTTTCGAAGCGCTCATCGGATCTCCCCGAGCAGCTCGGCCAGGTGCGCCCGGGCCCGTGCCAGGCGCTGGCGCACGGCGTCCGCGCGGATCCCCAGGATCTCGGCGACCTCCGCGGGCTGCAGGCCCTCGACGCCCACGAGCAGCGCGACCTCGCGGTGCGCCGGCGCGAGCGCGGCGAACGCGCGCTCGAGCGCGAGCTGGGTCTGCGAATCGGCGATCGCCTCGAGCGGCGAGCGCTCGCTACTGGCGGGCTCGCGCGAGGGCAGGTCACCCGCGAGCTGCGCACGCACCGCCTGCGCGCGGCCCCAGCTCTGGACCAACCGGTGCGCGACCGTGAACAGCCACGCGCCGAGCCGGGTGTCGTCGGCGAGCCGCTGCGCGTGCTGCGCGAGCCGCAAGAACGTCTCCTGCAACAGGTCCTCCGCGACCTCGCGGCGCCGGGTCATCCGCACCAGGTAACCGTAGAGCCTGCGGCGGTACGCGGCAAACACCGCGTCGAACGCCGTGGCCTCCCCCCGGCGCAGGCCGGCGAGCCAGTCGGCCTCTGGGGACAGCGACTCCACCCGGGTGTAACGCATGACCCCGGCGACCGTGACGGGCAAGTTTTCTGGTCACGCGCGGGCCGCGGCCGCGTTGACCCTCGCGATGATCGAATTCTTCATTGGCGGCGGCTGGGCCATGTTCCTCGTCCTGGCGATCGCGATCCCGATGCTCGTCACGGCCGCGAAGTTCGCGCGCGACGCGACGCCGCACCGGCTCTCGCTGGTGCGCGCGCTGACCACGGCGATCGTGTTCGCGGCGCTCGCCGGGGTCGCCGTCGATCTCGCCTCGGTCGCGCGCCACGTCGTCGCGATCCCCGAGCTCCGCAAGGACCTCGTCGACAACCTTCTGCAGGGGTTCAACGAGTCGATGGCCCCGGCCATCCTCGCGTTCCCCCTCGTCGCCATCACGTGGATCCTCGTCGCCTTCGGCGTTCGCCGGATGCCCAACCCGTAACCATCGCGGGGCCTGATCACGAAGTTGCCGGTGTGGATCTCGCGTGTTACGCGTGAGAACCCGCGTGCCAGCCGATTCACCGCCGCCCCCCTCGACCGGGACGTCCGCCGGGCGCGGGGTCCTGTACATCGCGTTCGCGAAGCTCTACTTCATGGTCGCGGGCCTGGTCGTGGTGTTCAAGCTGCCGGGCCTGCTCAACCACGCGGCGTGGGGCAGCTACAGCTTCGTCAACTCGTTGGTGTCGCCCGTCAACAACGTGCTCAACACGGGCACGATCCAGTCGGTCTCGCGGTTCTCCGCGCAGGAGCCCGACAAGGCGCGCCGCGTCCAGAACGCGGGCCTGCGCATGCACCTGGTGATGGGCCTGCCGCTCGCGTTGATCTATATCGCCGCGGCGCCCGCGATCGGCTGGGTGTTCAGCGATGCGTCGAAGGTCGCGCCGGTCGCGCTCGGCGGTCTGATCCTCGGCGGCAATGCGTTCTACACGGTGTTCGTCGGCACCGCGAACGGGATGCACCAGTTCCACAAGCAGGCCGGCTTCGACATCACGTTCGCGACGCTGCGCTCGATCGGCCTGATCGGGATGGCGATGCTCGGGCTCGGCGTGGTCGGCGTGATGGGCGGCTGGGTCGTCGCGGTCGGTCTCATCCTCGTGATCTCGGCGATCGGCGTCGGGCTGCCGGGGCGGATCGCGAAGCAGGATCGGCTCCCGGTCAAGCCGATGCTGAAGTTCTTCCTGCACATCGCGGTCTATCTCGCGCTGTTCAACATGGTGATGTTCGTCGATACGTGGATCCTGAAGTTCCACGCGACCGCGTACTACGACAGCCACGCCACGCAGTACGCGTCCTCCCTCGATCAGGTCGTGCCGTGGGCGAAGACGACCGTGGGCTACCACCCACAATCGTCGCAGCTCGCCGATGTCCAGGTCGGCTACTACGCCGCGGTCCAGAACCTCGCGCGGCTGTCGTATCAGGCGATCATCGCGGCGACGTTCGTCGTGTTCCCGCTGGTGTCGCGCTCGACGTTCACCGACGACAAGGACACGACGCGCCGCTACATCGAGGTCACGGTGCGCTACTCGCTGATCTTTGCCGCGGCGATCGCGGTCGCGATGGCGGCAAACCCGACCGCGATCCTCGGCATCGTCTACGCGCCGGACTACGCTCAGATCGGCGGCCCGGCGCTCGCGCTGTTGGCGCTTGGTAACATCGGGTTCTCGGTGTTCGCGATCGCCGGCACGATCCTGAACGGCGCCGGCTTCACGCTCTACGCCCAGATCACCGCCGGCATCACGCTGGCGCTCGCGGCGGTCGCGAACTTCATCGCGATCCCGCTCGCGCTCGAGTCGGGCCACGTGATCGAGGTCGCGGCCGGGGTCACCGGCGGGGCGATGGTCGTCGGTGCGGTGATCACCGGGCTCGTCGTGAGGAAGCAACTCGGCGCGTTCCTGCCGCTGCTCAGCCTCGCGCGGATCGCGATGGCCGGCGCGATCGCGATCGCGGTCGGCCGGGTGGTGCCGGTGCACGGCAAGCTGATGGCGCTCGTCGTGGCCGCGCTGGTGGCGGTCGTGTTCCTGGTCGTCCTGGTCGTCACGCGCGAGCTCGGCAAGCGCGATCTCGAGGCCATCAAAGCGGTGCGCAGGAAGCGCGCGCCGGGAGGTGAAGCATGAAGCGACTTGCAATGTTCTTGGTGCTCGCAGCTTGTGGTGCCGCGCCGCGCGCCGGCGATACCCTGGTCGATTCGATCCGCGCCTATAACGACGGCGTGCGGTGGGGCCGGTTCGAGGTCGCGGCGAGCCACATCCCGGTCAAGCAACGCTCCCAGTTCGTCGACGACAGCGACGACCGCGCGAAGGACGTCAAGATCACCCAGTACGACGTCGTCAACGTCGAGGAGAAGGGCGAGCGCGAGGCCAAGGTCCACATCAAGATGGAGTGGTACAGCGATCGCGAGGGTACCGTGCACGAGACCCATGCGGTCCAGACCTGGGAGCGCCGCGGCAAGGACTGGATGATGGTCGACGAGTCCCGGCTCAAAGGCACCGAAATGCCGGGGCTTGCCGAGCCCCTGATGACCGACGCCCCGAAGGCCAGCCCCGCGAAAAACCTCCCGGACTGAGGATTCGCGAGAGTGACCGGAATGACGTAACATTCCGCCAAGGCAGTGTCGCAAAGCGACTTCGTTAGCCGCGGCCAGGCTCTGGTCGCCGCGGGTCAGTTTCAAGAGGCAGTCAAGGTCTGCCGGCTGGGGTTGCTCGGCCGGCCGACGACCGTCGAGGGCCGCGTCGTGCTGGGCTCCGCGCTGCTCGCGCTCAAGCGCTACGACGAGGTCCTCGCCGAGATGCGGGTCGCGCTCGAGCTCGACCACTCGGCGGTGCCGGCGCACGCGCTCAAGGCCGAGGCGCTGCTCAAGAAGGGTGACCATCAGGCCGCCGCGGACGCCCTCGGCGAGGCGCAGAAGCTCGCGCCGGGTGACCCTCGGATCCAGCAACTGCTCGCGGATGCACGGGGACCCGCGGTGCGGTCGTCCGCGGTCGCGTTCGTCGGTACCGGCGATACCAAGCACTATCCGAACCACGCCAGCGGGGACGGCAGCGCGAGCTCGGATCCTGAAAACTCGGAGAGCTTCACGAAGCCGACGTCGCTGTCCTCGCCGGGCGCGCCGCGGCGGACGGCGAGTGGGATGGCAACGGCGAAGCCCAAGACGCCCGGCTTGCACCACGATCCGACTCCGCCGCGGAGCGTGCTCGCCGTGGGTGACAAGTCGGGTACCGTCGAGGTCGACCCCGACCGCGATGGGGTCGAGCTCGATGATGACCTCGATTTCGACGACCTGGCTGCGCCGCCGCCCGCGACCCCGGCACCGTCGGCCGGGCGCGGTGCGATCATGAAGTCGCTCAAGGACAAGCGACCTTCCGACCGGCGCACGCCGACGATGGATCTCGTCGTCGACGATGACAGCGACGTGCTCGAGGTCGAGAATGCCGCTTCGAGGCCAGCGGCGCCTCCTGGGCGCAAGGGGGCCACCGCCGTGCGCAACGCGGTGCAGATGCCTTCGGGGCCGATCGATCGCGGCCGGCCGCCGCTCGCACAAGCGCTCGCCGGGCATCCACACGCGATCCATCCGCACGCGCCGGTGCCGCACGCGCCGGTGCCGCCGGTGCCGTTGCCGCCGGCGCCACAGCCTCCGCGCGGTCCGATCGCCGCTGCCCTCCCGACGGTGGCCGCGATGCATCCGCCGCCGCCGCCGTCCGCGTTCCACCAGTCCCTGGTGCCCCCATCGCTCGGTGGGCCGATCTTGCCGGCGGCCCCGGCGCAGGTGCCGATCGCGCAACGCCAGACGATCATCGCGGCCGCGCAGCCGCCTCCGAACTGGGGGGCGTCGAGTCCACAGGCTCCGCCCGATCCGCGCTCGCTCGCGGCGGCACAGGAGCCGACGATGCGGCCGGTCGCGATGGATCCGGGGCTCCAGGCGATGCTCGCCGGCATGCCGGTCGAGCAACCGCAGGCGCACCCGTCGGCCCAGGGCATCGATCCGCACCTCGCGTCCGGCGTGATCAAGAAGACGGGCGTGCGCAAGCCGCGCTCGAAGTGGCAGATCGCGCTGTGGCTGCTCGTCGGCATCGTCGTGATCGGTGGTGGTGTGTTCGCCGGCTTCCAGATCCGCGCGCTCCGGCTCGACAAACAGGTCGCGGTCGCGCGCTCCCATGCGACAGACCTCGCGAAGAGCGATACCTTTGCGGGCTGGGCAGCCGCGCGCGACGAGCTGTCCCGGATCGTGCAGGCCAGCGGGACCCACGAGAACCAAGCGGCGCTCGCTCGTGCTCGCGCGATGATCGCGTTCGAGTTCGACGAGGGCCTCAACGATGCAAAGGTCACCCTCGACGCGCTCGCCGACAAGACCGGCCTCGACGCGAACCTCGCGGCGGCCTACCTGGCGCTCGCGCAGAGCGATCCGAAGGCGGCGGGACTCGCCGCGGATGCCGCGCTATCGGAAGCGCCAAACGATCCGGCGGCCAACTATGTCGCCGGTCAGGTCGCGCTCGCGTCCGGAGATCTCGCCGAGGCGATCAAGAAGGGCAAGATCGCCGTCGACAAGGATCCGCGTCCGCTCTACGCGGTGGGCCTCGCGCGCGCCTACACGGCGGCGAGCTCGTGGACCGAAGCGGACGCGGCGCTCGCACGCGCGTCCGCGGGGATGGCCGACCAACCCAGCGCGGTGATCGAGCGCGCGATCGTGCT
>JBDTEH010000376.1:0-19229 GCA_039922635.1 Kofleriaceae bacterium
CCGCAAGCTCGTCAGCTCGAAGTGACCGTGCGGATCAGTGAGCGCGGGCGCCAGTTCGTTACCTCCGCTCGGTTCGTTGGTGACCCTGACGAGATTCGGCGAGTCGTCGTCGCTCGCGCGCAGGGCGTCGAGCTGGTCCAACAGGTTCTGGTGAACCGCGACCCAGGCATCTGGAACCGGCGCTCCGTCGGGGCCGGTGACTGTCCCTCGGATCGTGCCTGTCGATCTCTCGACGACGACCTCGACGCCCGTGGCGTGCTGCGTGGGCGCGAGCGCGACCCTCACCGCCTTCTTTGGCTTCATCGGCACGCCGCCCTCCAGCGCGCCCAGCCGATAGGTGCCGGCACCGAGCCCGTCGATCTCGAAGGCGCCGCCGGCCGCGGTGATGGTCCGGTATCCGCTGGACACGACGCCGTTCTCGAACGTCGTCATGTCGTTCGTGATCTGGGCAGTGACCATCACGCCCTCGACGGGCTTGCCGGAGGCATCGACGACCCGGCCCGCCATCGAACCGCCGGGCGCGACCCGGATCACGCTATCGCCACCGGCGCCCACCGCGACGTCGAGGTTGCCTTGATCGCCGTTCGGGCAATCCGCGATCAGCGAAGCCTTGCCCGGGCCAAACGGGACGAAGTGGAAGGCACCATCCGCGTTGGTCGCGGTCGAATCGTGGTGCACGTCCTCGGGTTCGTTGTTCGTGATCTCGACGGTGCAAGCTTCCCGCGGCTCGACATGGCCCACGACCTCGAGCCCGCGGCGGACGCGGACGACGATGCCATCGACATCGGTCTTCACGACCGCCGCGATCGCATTGCCGTCGGAAACGAACTGTTCGTTCTCCCCCGTGAGCGCCCAGCGACCGGGGGATAGACCTTCGAAAGCGAACGCACCGGCAGGATCGGAGACCGTCGTCTCGACCGCGCTGTCGCCAGACGCGCGCACGGTGACGCCGGCGACGGATGCACCGCGATCGTCGACCACCTTGCCGCGCAGCGTCGCCGCGGCATCGATCACCACGACGATGCCGGTCTGCTGCTCGGCGACTCCGAGCCCGATGTCGACCGGCGTGCGCGAGCAGCGCGTTCCATCGCGTGCACGGAGCTCGTAGCCTCCCGGCCGAAGGCCCGCAAAGCGGAACTTGCCTGCGCTGTCTGTCTTCACTTCCCGGTCGTTCTCGGCCGCGAGCTCCAGCGACGCTCCTCCATTCTCCGCGCGCACGACAGCGCCGGCGACGGGCGCCTTGGTCCGGGCATCGTGGACGACGCCCTCGATCACAGCTCCAGGGACGAGCGCGAAGCTCGCGGTCGCTCCGTTCGAACCGAGGTCGACGAAGCGCTCCTGCGGGGCGTACTCGGGATGGCTCGCCGCGACGAGGATCGCGCCGCCGCCGACCGAGAGCTTGTATCGTCCAGCCGGGTCGGTGAACGCGACGGCGACCGCGCGGCCCGCCCTCGTCTGGTGATCGAGCTTCGCGGCGTCGATCCGCGCTCCTGCGATCGCTCCGCCGCTCACGTCTGTCACGATGCCGGTCAGGGTTCGGCCGCCGCTCGCGAGCACGATCCGCACGCGGTCATCGTGCCCGGCAACGACTCGCACGGTCGTAGCAGAAGGTTCGTGGCCATCGGCCGATGCGGCGATCGACCACTCTCCGGCCACGAGCTCGAGCGAAGCGCTACCGTCGCTCGCGGTCTTGCCGACCTCGACCCCATCGTCGACGCGAGCGCAGCGCACGATCGCGTTCGCGACGGGCCCGGCCTCGTCGGTTACCGCAACGGTGATGTGCGCGGTCCTCGCGTCAACCGTTGCGGCGAGCGAGCGACTCGCACCGGCTCCGATAGCGGTAGGGCTGGCGGGCTTGTCGGTGCCGGCGTGGCGCTTGTACAGGTGTGCGCCGACGAGCAGGAGCCCGACGACGAGGACGAGGACTGTGATGGCTTTCTTCACGACAACGACCCCCAGCGCTGCGCTTGCGGCGGCGCTTTGTTTGGCGGCGAGCGGTGCGAGGACCGCGATCACCGCGCGTCCCGATTTGCGCTCCTCCGCATGCAGACGGCCGCGCAGCTCGTCGAGCGCGGTCTTCAACCGCCGGCGGACGGTGCCTTCGGGGATCCCCGAACGACGAGCGATCTCGGCACTGCTGAGATCCTGAAAGTAGTGAAGGAGAACCGTGGTCCGATACGGCTCGGCCAGCCGCATCAGCTCGGTGACGACGACCCGCTGAGCATCGACTCTACTCACCAGCTCGTCGGGGGTTGGCGAGCTCCCCGCGAACGACTCGACGGCCGCTTCGCGTACGCCGCGCCGCTTCGTCGCACGACTGCGCATCCGCACGAGATTCAATGCGACCCGGCTGAGCCACGGCTTGAGCGGGCGTCCGTCGGTCGGCGCGTGCTCCGCGGCGACCAGCCAGGTGTCTTGAACGAGATCGTTGGCGTCGGCTTCGTCGCGAACCAACGCCGCGGCGAGGCGTTTCAGCCACGTCAGCTCGCTCATCAGCTCGTCGAGCTGAGCATCTCGAACGTCGTCCATGTCGCTCGCCCCTAGAATGCCGCGCGAACCGAAACCGTTCGCACGAACTACGTTAGCGGCGCTCGAGGATGATCAACTCGACGCGGTCGTTGATCGCGGCGGCGCCGCGCTGATCCGGCGGTACGAGCGGCTTGGTGCCACCGAACCCGCGCGCCTCGATGCGCTTCGCATCGATCCCGTACTGCACGAGCCAATCGCGGATCAGCGCCGCGCGCGCGTCCGAGATCGATTGGTCCTTGTCGGAGTTTGCGGTCGGCTGCACGTGCACGGTCACGCGGATGCGGACGAGCTCGGTGTGGGCGCGCAGCGTCGCGCCGATCTGACCGAGCAGGTTGTTCGACGACCGCGCGAGCTTGTCGCGCTGGAACCGGATCGACTCGAGCAACTCGAGTCGATCGGGCGACAGCACCACGAGCGGGTCGCCCTTGTCGGGACAGCCATCGTCGTCCTGGAACCCGTTGATCGTCTCGGGCTCGTTCGGGCACTTGTCCTTGACGTCGGGGATGCCGTCGCCGTCGTTGTCCGGATCGGGGCAGCCGTCGAGATCCTGGAAGCCGTCCTTGTCCTCGGGCTCGTTCGGGCACTTGTCCACCGCGTCGGGGATGCCGTCGCCGTCGTTGTCGAGATCGGGGCAGCCGTCTTCGTCTTGAAAGCCGTCCTTGTCCTCGGGATCGAGCGGGCACTTATCTTTGTCGTCGGGGATGCCGTCGCCGTCGTTGTCGGGATCAGGACAACCATCGTCGTCCTGATACATGTCCTTGTCCTCGGGCTGATCCGGGCACTTGTCGAGCGAGTCCGGGATGCCGTCGCCGTCGCGGTCGCCATCGACTCTCGGGATTTCAGGGCGCGACACGATCGTCGGCGTGTACGACAGCCCGAGCGAGAACTCGCCGAACCCAGCGTTCAGCGTGTACGGCGCCTGCTCGGAGGGTCCGCGCAGGTAGCGCCCGTCGAGCCGCACCGCGATCGCATCCGTGACATAGAACCGCACCCCGCCGCCGACGTGGATCGGCCAGTGGTTGCTGCTGCCGAGCAGCTCCGAGGTGCCGTGCATCATGCCGAACCCGGCCGCGGCGAATGGCACGAAGCCGGTCGAGGTCGGGAGCTGGAACACGACCTGGGCGCGGAGGTTCCACAGCTTCGCGGTGCCGTTGGGACCGCCACCGCCGACGTCCATACCCTGGGTCGTCGCGGTGATCAGCGACCCTTCGCCTTCGAGCGCCCAGTTCGGCGCCAGCGCGTACGCATAACGCAGGCCGAATTCGGGGCTCAGGCGCTGCAGCTCGGGGCGGGTCAGCCCGGCGAACTTATTCACGTCGTAGAACTGGTGGTAGTAGTTCGAGATGAAGCCGCCGACGAACATGCCGATCTGGCCGAGCGTGGTCGTGGTGTCCGCCGGCGTGGCGACCACGGCCGTCGCGCTGGTGGCGCCGTCATCGGCCGCAGCGACGCCCGTGACGACGAGCATCAGCGCGCAAACGAGTCCCGCTCTCCTCACTGCCGGGAATTATATCAAGCGCGCAACGCGACGGCGCGGGCCTGTTGCGCTTTCAGCACGACATAGGCCGTCATGTTGACGATGTCCTCGACGGATGCGTCGTTTTGGAGCGCCGCGCACGGTTTGGCCAGGCCGAGCAAGATCGGCCCGACCGCGGACCCGCCGCCGAGCTCCTTGAGCACCTGGTAGGACGCGTTGGCGGGGTCGAGGTAGGGAAACACCAGCGTGTTCGCGGTCCGGGTCAGGCGCGAGAACGGGTAGTACTGGCGGCGGCGGACCGGATCGAGCGCCATCTCGGGCTGCATCTCGCCATCGATCTCGAGCTCGGGACGCTCGCGCCGGACCAGCTCGAGCGCCTCCTGGATCTTCCTGACGCCCGCGTTGCGCACGGTGCCGAAGTTCGAATACGAGATCATCGCGACCCGCGGCACCACACCGAACCCCTGCACCGCGTCGGCCATCTGCGCCGTGATGTTCGCGAGCGTCTCGGCGTCGGGGTCGATGTTGAACACCGTGTCGCCGAAGAACTTGACCTGGTTCTGCACGACCATCATGTACATGCCGACCGCGACCTTGCACTGGGGCAGCAGGCCGAAGATCTCGAGCATCGGCTTGACGGTGTCGGGATAGTTGAGGCGCAGGCCGTTGACGCAGCCGTCGGCGTCGCCGCGATCGACCATGATCGCCGCGAAGTAGTCACTCTTCTGGAGCAGCGCCTGCGCCGCGAACGCGGTCAGGCCCTTGCGCTGGCGCAGCTCGTAGAACCGGTCGACGTAGCTCTGCCGCAGCGTCGTGCGCGGATCGATGATCTCGGCGCCGCGCGACAGCAGATCCAGCGACATGTCGCTGCACATCTGTTCGATCTCGGCTTGCCGGCCGAGCAAGATCGGCGTCGCGATGCCCTCCTCGGTGATCTGCTGGACCGCGCGCAACAGGCGCGGGTTCGCGGCGTGCGGGAACGCGATCCGCTTCGGCTGCTGGCGCGCCGTGCGCCCGATCGTCCGCATGATCGCGTACGCCGCGTTCGAGCCCTTCGACATCAAGCGCTCGCGATACTCTGCGATGTCGAACTTGATCCGCGCGACGCCGGACTCCATCGCCGCCTTCGCGACGGCGGGCGCGACCCACCACAGCGCGCGCGGGTCGAACGCCTTGGGGATGAAGTACTCGGGCCCCATCTTGAGCGACTTGCCGCCGTACGCGTTGATCACGGCATCGGGCACCGGCTCTCGGGTGAGCTGCGCGAGCGCGTGCGCGGCGGCGAGCTTCATCGCCTCGCTGACCTGCGAGGCGCGGCAGTCGAGCGCCCCGCGGAAGATGTACGGGAAGCCGAGCACGTTGTTGACCTGATTCGGATAGTCGCTGCGCCCGGTCGCGACCAGCGCGTCGGGGCGTGCCGCGATCGCCTCGGGGTAGCTGATCTCCGGATCGGGGTTCGCGAGCGCGAAGATGATCGGTCGCTCCGCCATCCCCATCAGCATCTCGGGCTTGACCGTGCCGGCGACCGATAGGCCCATGAACATGTCGGCGCCCTGCATCGCATCCGCGAGCGTGCGGCGGCCGTCGTCGGCGATCGCGAACTTGAGCTTGTGCCGGTTGAGATCGGTGCGGCCGCGGTGGATGACGCCCTTGGAGTCGACCATCACGACGTGCTCGGCCTTCACGCCGAGGCTGCAGAAGAACTCGACGCACGCGATCGCACCCGCACCCGCGCCCGACACGACGAGCTTGATCGTCGCGAGATCCTTGTGCGCGAGCTCCGCGGCGTTGAGCAGGCCCGCTCCCGAGATGATCGCGGTCCCGTGCTGGTCGTCGTGGAACACCGGGATGTGCATGCGCTTGCGCAGCTTCTCCTCGATCTCGAAGCACGCCGGCGCCGAGATGTCCTCGAGGTTGATGCCGCCGAACGTCGGCTCGAGCGCGGCGACGATGTCGCAGAACTTGTCGACATCGGTCTCGGCGATCTCGAGATCGAACACGTCGATGTCGGCGAACTTCTTGAACAGGCAGGCCTTGCCCTCCATCACCGGCTTGCCGGCGGCCGGCCCGATGTTGCCGAGCCCGAGCACCGCGGTGCCGTTCGAGATCACCGCGACCAGGTTGCCGCGCGCGGTGTATTCGAAGCTGAGATCCGGATCCCGCTCGATCGCGAGGCAGGGTTCGGCGACCCCCGGCGTGTATGCGAGCGACAGGTCGATCTGGCTGATCAACGGCTTGGTCGGGACGACCTCGATTTTGCCTTTGCGGCCGCGCGAGTGGTACTCGAGCGCGTCCTCTTTCCGAGTCATGCCGTTATCTTAGCAGTCGTTGCAGCAGTCGTTGTCTCAGTCGTTGTCGAGATTGACCGCATGGACGTCACTCGGGTCGGCCCCGGCGTAGGCCGGGTCACTCGAGCTGCACGCGGTGTCGAGCACGTCGTAGAGCTGATCGCCATCGGGGATGGCGTCATCGATGCCGGTGATCGTCACGGTTTGAAACCCGTAGCTCCCCGGCGTGAACGTCACGCCGGCCGGGTTGGCGATGCCTTCGGTCGGGTCGTTCGACGTGATCGGGCACACGACGCTCGCCACGGGCGCGACCGTTAGCCGCATCTGGTAGGTCGCCTTCGCGCCGTTCTCGCTCGTCGTGACCAGCGGCTTGGCCTTGACGTAGACCTGCGGGGTCTCGTTGTCGATGTTGGTCACCGTCACGTCGGGAGGATCGATGCCGGCATACGCGGGATCGCTCGAGGTCGCGGCGCCGGTGATGATCAGGAACGGCTGGTTGCCATCGCTCAGCAGGTCATCGACGCCGGTCACCGTGACCGTGCGGGGGACGGTCCAGGTCCCGGGAGTGAACGTGAGGGCCGCCGGCGCGACGAAGCCTTCGGTGAGGTCGCTCGACGCGAGCGTGAGGCGCACCGTGGCGGTCGGGCGCTTCAGCAACGCGATCGTGAACGTCGCGCTGTCGCCGAACTCCGAGACCACGAGGTTGCCGGGCGGCGTGATCACGAACCCCGCGCGGTCGTTGTCGAGGTTCGTGACGCTCACCGGATCGCCGACGAGGTTGGCGTAGACCGGGTCCGCCGACGTGGCGACGAGGTCGACCTGGTACGCGATGTCGCCATCGACGAGGCTGTCGTTGACGCCGCGCACGGTGATCGTCTGCGCGACGTTCCAGGTCGCGGGCGTGAACACGATCGATGCCGGGTACACGGTGCCTTCGGTGGTGTCACTCGAGGTCACGTGGACCGTCACGGTCGCGACCGGCTCGCTGTGCAGGACGACGCGGAAGTGATCGGTCGTGCCGCGCTCGCTCGTCACCAGGCCGCTCGCCGGCGACGCGTCGATCCCCGGGGTGTCGTCATCGACGTTGGTCCCGGTGACGTCGTCCGGATCGAGGCCGCCGTAGCGCGGGTCGGTGGTCACCGCCGGGGCGAGCACGATCGTCCAGGTCCGATCGCCATCGACGATCGGGTCGTCGATGCCGGTGACCGTCACGAGCTGTGGCGTCGACCACGTCGCCGGGGTGAACACGAGCGCGCCGGTGCTCGCCCGCGCTTCGCCGGGAGCCGACGACGACAGCGCGATCGTCACGGCGGCGGTCGGTTGGGTGGCGAGCACGACCGCGAAGTGATCGCTGCCGCCGGCTTCGGTCGTCACCAATCCCGACGTCGGCGTGACGACGATCGCCTGGAGGTCGTCGTCGACGTTCATCGCCTGGACGTCGTCCGCGTCGAGGCCGGCGAACGCCGGGTCGTCGCTCGTCGCGGGCGCGAGCACGATCGTGTATGGCTGCACGCCGTCGGCGATCTGATCATCGACGCCAGTCACGGTCACGGTCTGCGCCAGGTCCCAGTTGTTCGGCGTGAACGTGAGGCTCGTGCGATCGGCGATCCCCTCGCTCGGCCGCGACGACGCGATCGGGATCATGACGTCGTACATCGGCTTCGCGGTGAGCCGCACCGTGAACGTCGCGTGGGTTCCGGTCTCCGAGGTCAACAGCCCGGTGACCGGCGTGACGATCGCACCTGCGTGATCGTCGTCGTCGTTCGTGACCTCGAGATCGACCGCCGCGATCGGCAGCACCGAGCCACTCGCGCTGATCTGGATCGTGTAGCGCTGCGGGCCATCGACCCAGGGATCGTCGACGCCCGCGACCACCACGCGCTGCGGCCGATCGAAGTCACCGGGCGTGAACACCAGCGCCGACGGTGCGACCACGCCCTCGTGATCGTTCGAGGTCGCGAGCGTGACGTCGACCCGGCCCTCGGGCGGCTCGGTCAGCGCGATCGTGACGGTCGCGGTGCCACCCGCTTCGCTGGTGTGGAGGTCGGCGGTCGGAGAGACGACGAGCTCGCCGCCGCCGTGGTGGTGGTTGTCACCGCACGCGGCGACGCTCACGATCGCCACGACGAGCGCCCTCCAGGTCATCGCCGTAATTGTATCAGCGGCGGCTAGCCGTCGACCAAAATCGGGAGATCGAGGCGAGCGGCCACGGCGAGCATGCGCAAGAACGCGGCAAGTTGCTCGATCTCGGGATCTGGATGAGGGTCGACATGGGCGCCGGCCAGGACGCGCTGGCGGCCGGGGCCCTCCTTGAGGTCGTGCAGGCTGGTGTCGTGCGGGATGACCCCGGTGAACAGCGCGAGCATGAGGCAGTGCGGGGGCCGGAGGTGGAGCGCCCGGGACCCATGCCCCGTCGTGGGATCGACCTGGCCGACCAGGAACATCATCTGGAACAGCTGGTCCGACGACATCTCGATCGTCGAGCCGTCCTCGGCCTGCCAGCGCACCCCGTACGCGACGCGGCTCTCGAAGAACGTCGTGCCGGCGGCGCGCAGCTTCGCGGTCGGTGCGCCGTCCCAGTTGAACTCGGCCAGCCCCCGGACGAGTAGCGCCCCGGCGGCGCACTGCAGCGTCACCGGCAGCCGCGCCATCAGCCACTCCTCGACGCGTTCGGGGATCGGGTAGCGGATCCGGCGGTGGCACGCGAACTCGCGGTGCAGCTCGGCCGGGCAGGTCTTGCAGGCGTCGCTGACGCGATCGAGTGGCGCGGCCTCGTTCAGCAGATCCTGCAGCGTCACCCCCCGCGCCGAGTCGCCTCCGGGGTTGCGCATGGTGAGCTGGATCGCGATTTCTTGGGGCTCGCGCTGATCGCCGTCCTCGCGCATGTGGAGCAGCGCGGAGCGGGCCAGGACCCGCGTGCGGTGCAATTCGACGAGTTTTTCGGCACCGAGGGCCTGCTGGGGCTCGCACTTCACCTCCAGCAAGTAGTCGATCGCCATGGCCCATCCTAACAACGGCCCCTTGTGCGCGAGCGGGTTAACCAGTAGAAAAAGGGCCCGCTGCACCCGTAGCTCAGCTGGATAGAGCGTTGGCCTCCGGAGCCAAAGGTCACAGGTTCGAATCTTGTCGGGTGCACTAAGGCGTGTCGTCGATGAAGACCCTGGCCGAAATCGCGATCGAGGCAGGGCTCGTCACCAAGGACAACGCGGTCAAGGCCGGCAAGATCGCCGCGACGCGCCAGCAGCCGCTGATTCACGTGTTGATCCGCGAGCTCGGCGTCGACGAGCTCGCGCTGATCGCCGCGCTGCGCAAGCAGACCCGCGTACCGCTGATCGACCCGGCGGACATCGAGGTCGATGCCGACGCGCTGCGGCTGGTCGCCAAGGACGTGTGCGCACGGCTGCGGGTGCTGCCGCTGTCGGTCCTGCTCGACGGCACCACGAAGGTGCTGCGGATCGCGATGGCGGACCCGACCGATACCTCCGCGATCCTCGAGCTCGAGCAACTCGCGGCGTGCGAGATCGAGGTCACCGCGCTGCCGCTGTCCGCGATCGAGGAGCTGGTCGACAAGGGCTACAAGGCGTTCTCGACCGCGGTCGTCAAGCGCGCGGACCTGTTCGTGGCCCGGCGGCCGACGCGCACGGGGCAGATCCGGGTCGCCTCCGATGCCGAGTCCGAGGTGTCGGTCACCGCCCAGATCCCGTTGAGCTCGCTGGTGGAATCGGACCTCGATGCCCAGTTTGCCGGTCTTTGCGGCCTGCTCGTCAAGAAGGGTGTCGTGACCGAGGCCGAGCTGGCCGAGGCGCTCAAGAAATCCGACAAGTCGTAACGAACAGGGCGATTGCTCGGGGCAGATCCCGCGCTATCATCGGTTTCGGTCGTCCGTCAGGCGACTTATGCCCGCTCATGACATGAACACGGCGTCGATCACTTGCGAAGGCTGCAAGCACCCGTATGCGGAGAACGCGCTGTTCTGTCCGAACTGCGGGCGGCCCAAGCTGCGGGCGGAGAGCACCACCGATCCGCTGATCGGCAAGCTGCTCGGCGAGCGCTTCCAGGTCCAGGCGCTGATCGGGCAAGGTGGCTCCGGCACGATCTATCGCGCGGAGCACGTGACCCTGCGCCGCAAGGTCGCGATCAAGGTGCTCCACAACGAGCTGTCGCGCGACGACCTGGCGATCGAGCGGTTCCGCCGCGAGGCGACCACGGTCGCCGAGATCGATAACGAGCACATCGTCGAGATCCACGACTTCGGCCGGATCGCCGACGGCCGCTTGTACCTCGCGATGGAGCTGCTCGAGGGCGAGACGCTCGACCACGTGCTCGCGCGCGAGACCACGCTGTCGGTCGAGCGCGCCGCGGATATCTTGATCCAGGTCGGCGAGGCGCTGATGGAGGCGCACGCGATCGGCTACGTGCATCGCGATCTGCGCCCGCGCAACCTCTACCTGGCGGTCCGCCGCGGCAAGGCGAACTTCGTCAAGCTGCTCGACTTCGGGCTCGCGAAGCTGGTCGAGACCGATGCGCAGGCCGCCTCGACGAGCCTGGGCATGACGTTTGGCGATCCGCGCTACATGTCGCCGGAGCAGGCGCGCGGCGATCGGATCGATCGGCGCGCCGATATCTACCAGCTCGGCTGCATCGCGTACGAGATGTTGACCGGCTCGCCGCCGTTCACGGGCAACCGTGTGTTCGACATCCTGACCAAGCAGGTCACCGACATTCCGGCGCCGCTGCCGACGCGCCGCCCGGGCGTGCCGTTGTGGATGGAGGGCGCGGTCACCAAGATGCTCGCGAAGGATCCGGTGAATCGGTTCGCGACCACGACCCGCATGGTCGAGGCGCTGCGCCGCGGGCTCGAGACCGGCGAGGTGATGGAGGACGAGGTCGCGCGGCGGCGCGAGAGCATCCCGCCGCCCTCGGTGTCGCGCGTGATGCAGAAGATGGGGATGTCGGCGCCCGCGGATTCGCCGCGCGAGCACATGCCGCAACGCGAGCTGCCTCCGCTGCCGCCCGCGCCCCCTGCTGCCGCGGTCGTCGTTCAGGCGCCGCCCGAGCGCCGCCGCACCGGCACCCCCCAGGTCGGCGTGCCCGCCGTTGCCGTCCCGGTCCAGCCAGCGGTGGCCGGCGCGATCGCGAGCCCGGCGCCGGCCGGCCGCTCCGAGCCAACCGACAAGATCGAGCGGGTCAAGCCGCCGATCGTCGCCGAGCCGCGCGCGAAGCGAGCGAGCTCGCAGGGGAACCTCGGCGAGTCGAGCGCGAGCTGGTACGAAGAAGGCGAGCGCGCCGCGGCTACCGTGCACGACGACGACTTCGAGGACGATCGCGAGCTCGCGACCAAGAAGAAGAAGGCGCGCAAGGAGATCTCGCCGAGCTCGACCGACGTGTCGCTGTACGACACGCCGGCGCGCAACCGCCGCGGCCTCTGGCTGTTCGCGCTGCTCGGCGTCGGCGTGATCGGCGGTGGGCTCGCGTTCGCGCTGACCCGAACCGGCGACACTGCGAAGCCGGCCCCGCTCCTGCCGCAGCCGCAGCCGGTCGCGATCACGAGCGACGCGGCACCGTCGCAGCTGATCGAGGCCACACCCGATGCGAGCACGGCGATCGCGACGGCGCATCCCGCGATCGCGACGGCGCATCCGGCGATCGCGACGGCGCATCCGGCGACGACCGCAGCGGCGCATCCCGCGGCCACGGCGCACCCGAGCTCGCATCCGACGACGGTGGCGAGCGCGGGCTCGCACGATCACGATCGCAAGGGCGGACCGACGGACTTCGACTTCGGCGTCGACGACGGCTCGCGGCGCCATACGACGCCGACCACGCCGACTACGCCGACCACGCCGACCCAGAAACCAACGGCGACCGGGGGCACCGTGACCGGGGGCCCGCAGGATCCGTACGGCACCGGCGGCACCGGCGGCACCGGCGGCACCGGCGGCACCGATCCGACCGCAGATCCGGGAGACACCGCGTCGCCGCAGAAGAAGGCCGAGTTCTACGCCGGTCTCGGCGAGCAGCAGCTGGCGTCGAGCGACACCGCCGGCGCGGCGGCCAGCTTCAAGCGGGCGCTCGAGCTCGACGCCAAGAGCGTCGCGGCGATCAGTGGGATGGGCGAGATCGCGCTACGCCAGGGCTTGTTCGGCGACGCGATCGCGCACCTCAAGAAGGCGGCGCGGCTTGCGCCGAAGAGCTCGAAGGTGTTCACGCTGCTCGGCGAGGCGTACCTGAACAGCGGCCAGAACTCGATCGCGGCGGACAACTTCAAGAAGGCGCTGCAGCTCGATCCAGACAACAAGCGCGCGCGCGATGGCTACGACGACGCGTCGAGCAAGGTCCCGCCGCCGACCGACGACAACTAGGCGCGCTGGACGCGTGTCGCGGCTACGCCGCTGGTTCGCGATCCCACGGGATCCGGCGGAACCACACGTACGCGATACCCGCGCCTGCCGCGCCCCAGATCAGCATCGCGAGCAGCGCGATGTTGCGGCGCTCGTCGTGCTTGCGCGCGAGCTGGCCGGTGCGGAACGTGTCGAGCGCGGCGTAGTCGTCGGGCGTCACGGCGTCGTGCTGTACCGCCGTCACGTTCGCGTCGATCGAGGCATACGCCGACGCCTCCTGGAGGTGTGCGATCAAGTGCGCCGGGAGGAAGCCGAGCACGATCGCGATCACCACGCCGAGCGCGAACCGCGTGTTCGGATCGCGCAGGCCGGTCGTACGGGCCATGTCCGGCGCTTGCAGCGAGGGCCGCGACGCGCGGTCGTGGATCGACGCGGGCGGCACCTGCATCGAAGGTCGCGACGCACGGCCGGGCCCGGTCGTCCCTGGTGCGGGCTCGACCGGTGCCGTCTCGTGCGGCTCCGACTCGGGCGGGATGCTCACCTTCTTCTTCGCTGCGCGCGCGACCTCGTCGGGCGCGAGATCGACGCGAAAGTTCGCGTCGTCGGCATCCGGCGGCGCGAACATGTCGATCGGTTCGTCCTTGGGCTTCGCGGGCGGCTTCGCGGACGCCGCGGGCGGGGCCTTGGCGTCGGGCCCAGGCGGGCCCGGCGGCCCAGGCGGCGGGGCGAACGCGGTCTCGGACGCGCGATCGTCCTGGCCGTCGACCGACGATAACTTCATGAACGCGCCATCGTCGAGCGCGCCGAGGCTGCCAACCTGTTGCTCGCCCGAGAACGCGGCCGCGAGCCCGCTCTGGAACCCTTTCGCCGGCGTGGCCGTGCGCGCCGCTGGCTTCGGGTCGTTCGCTGGCGGCGTGGTTGGGCGCGGTGGCAAGGCGCTCTGGGACGGCCGCGCGGGCGGTTGTGCGGTCACCGCCGGGAACGGCAGCGGGGTCTTCGAGGCGTTCGAAGCCGACGCCTCCTCGAGCGAGCAGCGCGCGCCCAGCGCGGTGAGATCGCGGAGGTAGGAGTCCGCGGTCGGACGATCGCAGTTGCCTTTGACCCGAAATCGCCCGCTCGCGATCCGCGCCTGGAGGTCCGCGACCGGAAGCCCGTAGTGCGCCGCGATCGCCTCGGCGAGCTGGTCCTCGCCCGCGGGCGACCCATCCGCGGCTCCATCCACGAACACGTGATAGAGGGCCATCCCAGCGCCATCATCGCATGGAGGAGATCTCTCCCGGCGGATTTTGGGCCCGCGAAAGTTGCCCGTGCGGAACACGGGCTCCTACGCTCGACTATGCAGCTCGGAATCAAGCGTCCCAAGATCGCGATCGGTTCGTGGTCCTCGCGCCGCCTTCATCTCGGAGTCGCGCATCACGGCACCGCCACGAGCTGGCAGGCGCCGCAGAGGGAAGTCATCGAGCCCTCGCCGAAGAAGAAGAAGCGGCGCTAGCTGCCTACTGGTACTTGCCCTCGAGCGCCTTCGCCTTGCGCTCGCGTCGAACCGTGACGCGCCAGGCGAGCAAGATCGAGATGTTGTAGAGGACGATCATCGGGGTCGCCATCATGAACTGCGAGACCACGTCCGGACCCGGCGTGAGCACCGCACCGATGATGAACGCGAGCACGATGAACCAGCGGCTGAACTTCCACAGGCTGCGATGGGTGACCAGCCCGACCATCGCGAGGAAGTAGATCAACAGCGGCATCTCGAAGATCGCGCCGAACGCGAGCATCGAGTCGCGCGTGAGATCGAGATACTCCTGCATGGTCAGCATCGAGCTGATCGACTCGCTGTTGTAGCCGAGGAAGAAATCGAACAGCTTGGGCAGCGCGAAGTAGAAGCAGAACAGCGCGCCGCACACGAAGAACACCGCGCTGAAGATCGCGAACGAGACCGTGTACCGGCGCTCCTTCTTGTAGAGCCCCGGCGCGATGAACTTCCACAGCTGGTAGAAGATCAGCGGCGACGCCACGAAGATGCCGGCCCACAGCCCGATCGACATGTCGACCCAGAACGGCTGGGTCAGGCCGGTGAAGACCATCTTCTGAGCGCCCCAGTTCTGGGCGTGCGTGAGGCCACGCGCGGTGCATTGCCACGAGTCGCCCGCGCCCTGCGCGAGGTACAGGTTCGAGAGCGACTGCGGGATCGTCACGCCGAACGCCTTGTGCCAGAGGTCCTGATAGTTGGTGTTGCAGTGCGCGTGCAGGATGCGGAACACCGGCGAGGTCAGCCAGGCAAAGATCTCCTCGGCGAAGTACCAGCACACCAGGAACGCGCCCGCGAACGCGATCGCCGCGTTGCGCAGCCGGTCGCGTAGCTCGACGAGGTGCGAGAGGAACGGCATCCGCCCGCCCTCGAGCTCCGCCTCGTCTTTGACGGGGTCGTCTTCGTCGTCAGCCATGCTTCAGCTTCGTATCGTCGCTCGCGCGCACGGTTTCGATCGACTGACCACGGGCAGCGGTCTCGCCGGCCGGCTTCTTGATCAACGCGGCCAGCTCGCTCGCTTCGAGCGTCCCGGCCAGGTGTGCGCTATCGGCATCGGGCTCGCCCGCGAGCACCGGCATCCGCGGCGACACGGGCTCGGCGGGCTGCTCGGTCTTGACGGGCTCGTGCGCGGCGGCCGCCTCGTTGATCGCGGCGGCGGCGAGGTCGGTCGTCTTGGCGGCGCCGTCTTGGGTCGGCTTGGCCTCGGCCGGAGCGAGCTCGGCCGGCTGGTCGCCGAGGATCTTGTGCTCGGGGACCTCCTCGGCGTGGGCTTCGACGATGACCTTCTTCTTGGTCGGCCGCGGCAGGATCTCGTCGCCGCGCAGCGCGCTCTTGATGTCGCGGATCGCGCCGCCGATATGCTCGTCATTCTCGATGGTTTGCTGGAGCACGCGCGATTGCCTCTTGAGGTCGCGGATGCCCTTCGAGAGCTGCTTTGCCGCATCCGGAAGCTTGTCGGGCCCCAAGAACAGGAGCGCGATGATCAAGATCACGAGGATCTCGCTGCCTCCGATACCAAACACCTGCGAACGATAGCACTTTCAGAACTCGCGGGAGGTCTGCCCGAAGTCCGTAGGTGAGGTGCCAGGTTGCCCCGAGGTCTGCGTCGGCGCGGTGCCGGCGCGGAACCACAGCTCGAGCCCCCCGGTGTGCGCGGGCGCGAGCAGGCCGGTCTCGCGGTCGATCGTCGCGCGCTCCATGCCCGCGGGCGGTTCGCCGGGCATCGGCAGGCGCGGGCGGGCGCCCTCCGCGGCGCGGATCGCGCGCAGCCACAGCGGCAGCGCGGCATGCGCGCCATCGCCGTTGCTGGCGAGCTTGGTGCTCGGATCGTCGAAGCCGATCCAGACGGCGCCGAGCTCGCGTCCGGTGAAGCCGATGAACCATGCATCGGTGTTCGAGTTGGTCGTGCCGGTCTTGCCGGCGGCCGGGCGGTCGAGCGTGGCGCCGGCGGCGGCCGCGGTGCCGCGCGCGACGACCGCGGACATCATGTCGAGGAGCTGGAACGCGACCTTGCTGTCGAGCAGCTGGCCGCCCTCGGCGCCGACGCGCTCGGCCGGATCGGCGCCGGCGGTGGCGGCGAGCCGGTCGAAGCGACGTGCTTGATCGAGCTCCGGATCCTCGGGAACGGCGGCGTCGAACAGGACCTCCGGACCGCGCCGGATCCGGACCGCGAGCCGCGGTGACACCGCCCAGCCGCGGCGCGCGATGATCGCGAACGCGCGCGCGAGCTCGATCGGCTTGACGCACGAGGCGCCGAGCGCGAGCGGGCGGACCTCGTCGAGCTTGCTCGTGATGCCGAGCCGCTTCGCGAGCGCGACGATCGGCTGCGCGCCGACCCGATCGAACACGTCGATCGCGGGGGCGTTGAGCGACGCCGCGAATGCGTCCTGCGCGAGCACGACGCCCCGGAACGTGCCGCCCGAGTGCGGCTTCCAGTGGGTGTTCGTGGTCTCGTCGTAGTCGGCGATCGGTGCGTCGCGCAGCGCGGTGCCGGGCGTGATCGCGCCGCGGTCGAGCGCCGCGCCGTACACGATCGGCTTGAACGCCGAGCCGGGCTGGCGGCAGCTCTGCGTCACGCGGTCGAACTCGTCGGCCTTGCCGTGGGTGCCCCACAGCGTGCCGCCGACCAGCGCCTCGACGTAGCCGGTGGTGTGATCCCAGAGCAGCGCGGCGACCTGCGGGTCGACCGGATTGCCGCGCGGATCCTTCGCCGCCCACTTCGGCGCGTGCGCGACGGCATCGCGCGCGAGCTCGGTGCCGAGCGCGGGCAGGGCGGCGGTCTCGACCACGAGGCCGCCACGCGCGAGCTCGCCGGGCATCGCACCCTGGACCAGCTTGCGAACCTGCTCCGTGTACCAGGGCACGATCGTGCCGTAGGCAGCGCGCGCGCGGGCGAGCACGATCGGTCGCGCGGCGGCCGCTGCGCGGGTGGGCTCGTCGATCAGGTGGGCGCGCTCCATGCGCGCGAGCACCTCGTCGCGGCGCGCCTTCGCCGCGGCCGGGTGGCGGTACGGATCGAGCCGGCCGGGCGCCTGGATCAGGCCGGCGAGCAGCGCGGACTCGGCGAGATCGAGCGCGCCGACGTCCTTGGCAAAGTACGCGTGCGCCGCCGCGGCCATGCCGTAGGCCCCCTCACCGAGGAACACGAAGTCGAGGTAGGTCTCGAGCACGTCGCGCTTGGACCACCGCTTCTCGATCGCGCGCGCGAGCAGCGCTTCGCGGACCTTGCGGCGCAGGTTACGCGCGGTGCCGATCTCGGCGGGTAACAGGTTGCGCGCGACCTGCTGCGTGATCGTCGACGCGCCCTCGACGACGCGGCCGGCCTGGTAGTTCATCTTCGCGGCGCGCACGATCGCGGGGTAATCGACGCCGTGGTGGGCGTAGAACCGCACGTCCTCGGCGGCGAGCACGGCCTCGACGAGCTGCCTGGGCATCGCCTCGAGCGCCACCAGCGTGCGGTGCCCGAACACCGCGCCATCGCGAAACGGGAGCTCCGCGAGGTGGGTGCCATCGGCGGCGACGATCAGCGTGGTCTGGGCGGCGTGCTCGCGCCACGCGTCGAGATCGGGGACCTCCGGCAGGTCGCGCGCCCATCGCCGCAGCGTGACCGCGACGGCCAGTCCGGCGACGATCGGCGCCGCGACCACCAGCCAGATCACCGCGACCACGGGGAGCCGCCACCACCAACCCCCTTCGCGGCGGTTGGCGATGCGGACCGGGGTCACGGCGCCTCGCCGAGCGACAGCGTCATCTGGTGAGGCGGACCGAGCATGCGCGCGCGCTTACCGAGCGCGGCCACGATGGACTCGGCGCACGCGCCGGTCACGTAGATGTCCTTCGCGCGGGTCTGTTCGATCCACGCGAGCAGCTGCGCGCGGCCGGCCGCGAATGGCCACGCGAAGCCGGCCGCGAACCCGGCGTGTCCGTCGAGGGCGCGGCCCGAGACCAGCGCGCTCGTCGAGTTCGCGGGCAGCGCGGCGCGATCGCTCGCGACGCGGACGAGCAGGCGCGGATCCTTGCCGGGCGGGGGCAGCTCGGGCAGCGTCTCGAGGTTCGCGATCCGCTGCGCCGCGTCGCGGAGCGTGCGCGAGCCGGCGACTGGGAGCTCGGCGCCGAGCTTCGCGGCGACCTCGAGCCCGTCGAGCACGGAGTCGACCACCGCGACGGGCGTGACCGCGTTCGCGAGCTGCGCGCGCGCCCAGGTCAACAGCTCTGCGGCGACGTCATCGATCGCGGCGAACACGTGGTGCAGCTCGCCGAACGGCGCGGCGACCACGACCGCATCGCTGGTGCGGACCTCCGCGGCATCGCGGTCTGCGGTCGTGCGCACCGGCCCGGCGTACAGCACGGTGCGACCGCGCGAGTCGACGTGGAGCGCGGCGGCGCCGAGCCCGCGCCCGGAAGGCAACAGCTCGAGCCGCAGCGTGCCGAGCGTGAACGGCCGCCGCCACGGCACCGCGAGGTGACCCGCACCGAGCCCGCCACCCGCGCGCGGTGCGACGAGCGCCAGCGTGATCGGCGTGGCGATCAGCTGACCGTGCTCCGCGGCGGTCACCCGATCGGCGGCCGAGACGAAGCACACGTCACGCCGCCGGCGCGCATCGCACCAGATCGGGGTGCCCGTGAGGTGCACCCCGTCGCGCCAGGTAACCGGCGCCTGCGAGCGCGCAGGAGGACGAGGAGCCACGGCACACCGTGACATATTCGCCACTTACCAGCAAAAAACCGGCCGCCAAGCCCGGGCCGCACGTGGGTTGCACGCGGGCCGCTCGCGGTTTGCACGCGGGCCGCTCGCGGTTTGCACGCGGGCCGCTCGCGGTTTGCACGCAAAGGGGCAAAGGGGCAAAGGGGCAAAGGCGTCGGATGCCGGAAGGTTCGCTCGCGGGGACGTTTGGCAGGGACGTTCGTTTGCATGACGACGTTTGCGTGGCGACGTTCGATGGTCGGCCCGCACGCGGTTTGATGCGGAGGACAAAAAAGGAGGGGCGGCCCGCGATCGGCCCGCGATCGGCCCGCGATCGGCCCGCGATCGGCCCGCGATCGGCCCGCGATCGGACGTTCCGGTA
>JBDTEH010000377.1:0-5749 GCA_039922635.1 Kofleriaceae bacterium
CCCCGCGCGCGGTGGTCCACGCTCGCAGATCGTTGGCGGCAGTCGCGTGGGTCAGCGCGGCGAGCGAGGGCGCCAACCCGTCGACCTCGCGAACGACTTCGGCGATCCGGTCGCTCGCGCGCTCGGCAGGAGTGCGCTGAGGCACATCGCGTTGCGCAACGGACGTTGTCGAGGCGTGGCTCGTCGTCCCCTGTGGCTCTCGCGATCCGAGCTCACGACTCATCCAAGACCCGCCCTACAACGTGGCCGTTGATGCGCGTTCCGCCGGCGCGCCGGCCGCGCGCGGATCGGGACAGCAGGCACGACCGCAGCTCCTCGCCAACGCCGCCGATCGACACGCGAAACACTCACCACGACCTCCACCGGTCCCAGCATCGTCGCGCAGCAACCTGATGTACACAAGCAGGTCTGCGCGACGCAGGCTCAGGCCAGGACAAGCGGCCGAGGGCGACATGGGTGCCGCATTTTGCGGCAGGGATTCGCAGCGAAGTGCAGTTCGATCGAACGCGTGGTCGGTGTATCCCGGAATCGAGAACGCTGGCTTGACCGCCGCGACGCTGTTCTCGGCGAGCGGTTCGACGCGTGTCGGACCGACCACCGAAACCGGTGATGGCGATCGCCCGAGCTCGGAGGTCAGACCACTGCACGACCTTCCGGCAGTCCCGTTGCCACCGAGCCTCAAGCACTCGCATATCGTTGCCGGAGCTGCGGATCGTCAAGTAGCAGTCGCACGCCGGTGTCACGTGACCAGCTCGGAAAGCCAACGTCGACCTCGGCAGTGCGCTCGGGTAGGCTTGGGACATGGCCGTCCCGCAACAGCTCCTCCAGCAGCTCCTCGCGCTCGATGAGCCCGTGCGGCTGGAGATCGCTCATGCGCTGTTGGCCAGCGTCGAAGGCGATGACGATGACGATGGGATGACCGACGCCGATCGCGAGAAGTTGTACGCAGCGATCGACCGTTCGCTCGCACAAGCCGATGCCGGTCAGACCGTGCCCTTCGACGAGGTCATGGCCGCGCTCCGTGCAAAGCGCACCGCACGCGCGACACGCTGACGTGACCATCACGATCGCCTATACGATCGGAGCCTCATCGAGATCGTCGCCGTCTGGTTCGCGAGCCGCGGCAGCGAGCCACCGCTCTGACGACGCTGCCAATCAGCAAGCTGATCGGCATCCAGCGGTTCATCGGCGACAAGACACGGATCATCGTCCAGATCTTGCCTGCCGCGCAGCGGATGCTCGACGCCGCTGACGAACGCCGGATCGACGAGCACTGTCCGAGTAGCATCCACCGACCGGACGCTCGTCGTCGGGGTCGTCGGCTGCGTCAACGCTCGGGCGGATCGTCGCCAAACAACGTTCCAACAATGATCTCGATCGCATCGAACGGCTCCGCGCGAACGACCTCGCCGCGCTCTGCCCGCATCACGGTGATGTAGCCAGGGTCGCTCCATCGCATCACGGTCAACGTCGAGTCGCGGGGATCAACCAGCCAGTAGTGAGGAACGGCGACTCGATGGTATAGGCGCAGCTTCTTCACGGTGTCGTCGGTGGGACGGCTCGGCGAGATGATCTCGCAGGTCCAGTCGGGACGTACGTGGATCGGAATCCCCGTGGGGCGCTCGGGACACCGGTCACGACGCCAGCCCACCACGTCGGGCCGCACCACCTCGGTGTCGAGCAGCACCTCGACTTCGGTCGCGATCCACCAGCCACCTGGCCCGCCACGCCCCGTGGGTCGTTGGAACGGTGAATAGACCGCGCCCACGATGCCGGCCTGCGCAGAACCGTGTTCGCCGCTGGGCGCCGCCTTCTCGATCAGCTGCCCGCCAATGAGCTCGTGGAACCGCTCGCGCTCTGGAATCGCCCAGAACTCGTCCAAGGTCGCCCGGCGTCGCGCCCCCTCGCTCATGCTCGATCACATTGTACGTCGGTTCTTGTCGGCCGACCGACGATGATTTCCCCTCCTCGTACCAGGTGGTGGACGCGAGTCGGACAAGTCTCGTGCCCCGGGCACGGGAGCACCGCGTGGCGATCCGCGCCGAGCAGCGCCATGATCCGCGAGATCACTTCGCCTTGGCAGCTGAGAGCAGCACCTCGACCTCGCGCGGCGCGCTCGCGTTGCCTGCACGGTCGATGGCCTTCATACCGACGCGCGCGCGCCTGGCGTGCGGCGGCAGCGGGACCGACTGCTGCTGGCATGGCCCTGCGCCGCCCAGCACGATCACTACGTGAGTGGGAGGCATGCCGACCGCGACGTCGCGGATGTCGTCGTTGGGGAGCATGCTCTTCACGTGCGCCGTGGGGGGCTTATTGTAGTCGATCGACGCGCCATCGGTGACCCACACCGAGACGAGTTCGACGCCGGAGCGGTCATCGCGAGGAGTCGGTGCGGTGATCTCCACACGCGCGCCCTGCCGCAAGCTGCAGGCCACACTGCAATCGTCGGGTGGCATGAACTCCGCCTCGAGCGAGCCCTTCCAGGTCGGCGCGGTGGTGTCAGTGGTGTCGGTCGTGTGGAACCTGGAATACGGGATGGTCTCCGCTCCCCGAAGCAACACGAGCTCGTAGTCGGTGTTCTTGGCGAGCGGCGCCGTGGGAGAGAGCACGAGCGTGTCGTAGGTGTCGACGTGCAGCTTCTCCGACTTCACCGCGACCGGCTCGCCGTTGATCGGCCGGAGCACGAAGCGCTCCTTCCTCGACGTGTCGGGAACAGTCCCGGTGATCACGCGTGCGTTGATCGCGACGTCGCGTTGCTCGACGTTGTCTCCCACCCCGTCGAGGGCTGACAAGCACTCGCAGTCGGGACACTTCGCCGACGCGCTGGCGCTCACAGCGACCAGTGCGGCACAGAGCCAGAGCCCAGAATGCATGATGTAGTCTACGACGTGCGTCGACGAGGATCGGCTTTCTGGGACGGGAACTAGCTCGTCTTCAGCACGAGCGCGATCTTGAACGTGGCATCGGTCGCCGCGCCGTCGTGGTCCTTGGGGATCCCGAAGTGCCAGGAGGTCATGAAGTGCTGGACGCAGCCATCGACCTTGGGCGTCAGGCCGGAGGCGGACGGATCGGCGAGCCGGCCGTGTTCGTCGACGGAGAACTCGATCGCGATCTTGCCCTCGAGCCCGGCGTCCTCGTTCTGGCCGAGCCGGTAGCAGCGCTGCAGCCCGGTGAGATAGGCGGTCTGGATCTTGTCGAGCACGGCCTGCGGGGTCAGCGTCGTGGCGTCGCCGAGGCCGGGCAGCGGCTGGATCACGATCCGGCCGGTGCGCTCGCGATCGTGCGGCACGTCCGCGGGCTGGGTGAGCTGCGGCTGGTCGATCGCGAGCTCGTGACCGGTGCCGACGCGCGCGCGGTCGTCGACCCGCGAGGTGTGGCCGGGATCGCCGATCGTGACGACGCGGTGCTGCGCGTCGTCGAGCTGGCGCGCGAGATCGGCGCCGGGTTGGCGGCGGTTCATGCCACCGACGCCGTGCGCGCCGTCGTCGCCGGTGAGGATGCTGGCCATCCGCGAGGCGTCGCGGGCGAGCTGCTCGGGATCGCTCGGCAGCGTGCGCGCGGGCTGCACGATGCGGTGCTGCGGCGCGACCGGCGTGGCGATGGCGGGCGGGGTCGGCGTGGTCGGCGTGGTCGGCGTGGTCGGCGTGGTGAGATCGACGTGCTCGGTGAAGTCAGGGAGCTGGACGTCGATCGTGTCCTGGCGGAACTCCGGCGCGAGCTCGCGCAGGCCGAGCACGGTGTGCTCGACGTCCGCGGTCCACGCCCACGCGGCGATGCCGAGGTGGACGGCGAGCGACGCACCAAGGATCATCGCGAGCCGGCGATCGAACGGGCGTGCGCGCAGCGACGCGGGGAGCTGCAGCTTGGGCCGCACGACGGTCGCGAGGTCCTGGAACAGCAACGTGACCTCGCCGATCACGAGCTTGCCGCGCGCACCGGGCGCGATGCGGAGGGTCCCGGTCACGGCCTCGACCCGATCGCCGACGGCCACCCGCGCGGTCATGCCGGGCGGGACCTGCAGCACGAACGCGCCTTCGTCGTGCGCGAACAGCACGTGCTCGCGCGGCAGGCCCTCGAGCGGCACCGAGAGCGCGCAGCGCAGCGATTGCCCGAACGTGATCGGCCGGGTCGCGGGGAACACACGCTCCTCCACGAGCCGAGCGTGATCCGGCGCGGCCGCGCTGCCGGAGGGCCGCGCGGAGTTGGGGTCGAGCTGCCCGGCGATCACGACCCCGATCCGCAGACTGCGCATGGCTGTTCAACGCGCGAAGTCTTCCACCGATCTTGCTGGACATCGAACGATGAACGGATATATGTCTGTCATCACGGATGCTCGCTCGACGCCCCCACCTGCGCGTGCTCGAAGACGAAGCAATTCATATATTTCGGGAACTTGCGGCCGAGCGCGAGCGTCCGTGCCTGCTGTTCTCGGGCGGCAAAGACTCGATCGTGCTGCTCCGGCTGGCCGAGAAGGCGTTCCGGCCGACGCGGTTTCCGTTCCCGCTGCTCCACGTCGATACCGGCCACAACTTCCCCGAGACCCTGGTCTATCGCGACCGCCGGGTCGCCGAGCTCGACGAGCGCTTGATCGTCGCGCGGGTCCAGGACTCGATCGATCGCGGGCGCGTGACCGAAGAGACCGGGCCGCGGGCCTCGCGCAACCGGCTGCAGACCACGACGCTGCTCGACGCGCTCGCGGAGCATCGCTTCGATGCCGCGATCGGCGGCGCGCGGCGGGACGAAGAGCGCGCGCGCGCGAAGGAGCGGATCTTCAGCCACCGCGACGAGTTCGGCCAGTGGGACCCGAAGCAGCAGCGACCGGAGCTGTGGTCGCTCTACAACGGACGGGTCCGGCGCGGCGAGCACCTGCGGGTGTTCCCGCTGTAGAACTGGACCGAGCTCGACGTGTGGGAATACATCCGGCTCGAGGACATCCCGCTGCCGGAGATCTACTTCGCGCACCGCCGCGAGGTGTTCGAGCGCGACGGCATGGTGTACGCCGCGAACCCGTTCGTGCCGTTGCTGCCGACCGAGGCGGTGCGCACCGAGACGGTCCGGTTCCACACGATCGGCGACATGACGTGTACCGGCGCCGTGCGGTCCGGTGCGCGGACGCTCGACGAGGTGATCGCCGAGGTCGCCGCGGCGCGGGTGACCGAGCGCGGCGCGACCCGCGCGGACGATCGGTTCACGGAGGCCGCGATGGAAGACCGCAAGCGCGAGGGGTACTTCTGATGGTGGCCATCGCGATCGCCCCGGAGCGGTTCGGGCTCGACGAGGACAGCGAGCTGCTGCGGTTCTCGACGGCGGGCTCGGTCGACGACGGCAAGTCGACGCTGATCGGCCGGCTGCTGTTCGACACCAAGACCGCGTTCGAGGATCAGCTCGAGCACGTCGAGGATGTCTCGCGCCGGCGCGGCGACGGGCGCACGAACCTGGCGCTGCTCACCGATGGCCTGCGCGCCGAGCGCGAACAAGGCATCACGATCGACGTCGCGTACCGCTACTTCGCGACCAAGAAGCGCAAGTTCATCATCGCGGACACGCCGGGCCACGTGCAGTACACGCGCAACATGGTGACCGGTGCCTCGACCGCGGGGCTCTCGATCGTGCTGGTCGACGCGCGCCACGGCCTGGTCGAGCAATCGCATCGCCACGCCCACATCGCGTCGCTGCTGCGGATCCCGCACCTGGTGTTCGCGGTCAACAAGATGGATCTGGTCGGCTGGGACGCGGCGACGTTCCGGAG
>JBDTEH010000378.1:0-24886 GCA_039922635.1 Kofleriaceae bacterium
ATCCGCGGAACCGCGCCGGACCGGCTCGTGTTTGACCTGCCGCTCAGTCCCGGCGGGGACTGAACATCGATCAGTCCCGGCGGGGACTGAACATCGGGCAGTCCCGGCAGTCCCGGCAGTCCCGGCAGTCCCGGCAGTCCCGGCAGGGACGGACCTGTTGCTCTTTGACCATCGAACCGCGGAACGAAGAGGCGCGCGGCGCGTCCGATCGCGACCACGTCGGCGATCGAGCGCCGCGCTGACGTCGAGGACAGCTCCCCGATTGGTTGGCGGTCCGGACCGACAGCAATTTCCGGTCGTGATCCTCTGGTTTCAAAGCGGTCGGTGCACTAGACGCCGCGCGCGGTTGCGCGCCGTTGAAACACGATCAGCGGTGAACCGTGGTACGTGCGGCGATCGATCTCGGTGTAGCCGAGCTTGGCGGCGACGCGGTGCGACGGCACGTTGCCGAGGTCGATGATGCACTGGGTGGGCTGGTCCGGGAAGACCCCCTCGAACCACGCGTGCACCGCGCGCAGCGCCTCGGTCGCGAAGCCGCGGCCGTAGCACCATGGCGCGAGCGCCCACGCGGCCTCGAACGGCAGCAGCGGCGGCGTGATCTCGCGCTCGAAGCTCGCGATGCCCACCCCGCCGGCGTACCGTCCGGTCGCGCGCTCGACGACGGTGAAGATGCCGTAGCCGAGCAACGCCCAGTGACCCGCGTTGCGGAGCTCGCGCGCGAAGGTCTGCTCGCGCGTCTGCGCGACGCCGCCGCCGATGAACCGCGTCGTCGCCGGATCGGTCCACATCTCGACCGAGGCAGGGAGGTCGGCGAGGCGCGGGCCGCGCAGCAGCAGCCGGTCGGTGGTCAGCTCGGGGGCCAGCTCGTTCAGCTCGACGGCCAGTGCCGAGACCGTCACGAGCGGCGCCTCCGGGTGGGGAGCGCGAGCGCGCCGAGCAACGCGAGGCCGGCGAGCCCGGCGGCGAGCGGTGCCAGCGACGCTCGCGCGTAGCGCCAGCGGATCACGTGGGCACCCGCCGACACCGCGACCGCGCGGCGCAGGACGTCGGCGGTGACCCACGGCTGATCGGCGCCGTCGACAGTGACCTGCCAGCCCGGATCGGCCGATGACGACACCACGGCGTAGCCGGTGGCGGGCGCGGTGCAGCGCAGGTCGATCGCGCCGGGATCCCAGCGATCGATCGTGCAGGTCGAGGCCCGCCCGCCCTGGACCGCGGGGGCTTCGCCGCTGCCGCGCAACACGACGCTGCCGGCGGCGATGCCGCGTCCCCCGGTGGCGGGGAACAACCGCTCGAGCGCCGCCGCGTCGGCGGCGACCCAGCTCCACATCGTGACCACGACCGCGGGCGGCGCGGCTGGATAGCGCGCGAGCGACCACAACGCGTGGCGATCGAGCTCCGCGAGCTGCTGGCTCTCGATCACGCTCGCCGGCAACACCGCGTACGAGATGCCGAAGCGCTGGAGGAGCTCGCCGCCGCCGTGCGCGGAGGCCCTGTACGCCGCGTCGTCGTTCGGCGAGCGCGCGGGATCGTCGGTGCGCACCGCGGTGATGCCCCAGCGCGCCGCGGC
Source organism: Kofleriaceae bacterium (assembly GCA_039922635.1). Classification (GTDB taxonomy): domain Bacteria; phylum Myxococcota_A; class Polyangia; order Haliangiales; family Haliangiaceae; genus JABFXX01. The sequence goes on from JBDTEH010000378.1 coordinate 1,571, forward strand.
ATCCCCCGCGAGCGTCGCGATCGCTTCCAACGTCGAAGGTTCGCCTGACTTCTCGAGCCGAACGTTGCGATACAGGCGGCGAGGGGCCGGGCCGTCGATCAGGGTCGCCCAGCTCGGCGTGGCGATCGCATCGATGGTCGGCGCGGTCGAGCGCAGCGAGCCGAGGTTCGGTGCGACCACCAAGGCGAGCGCGAGGAAGCGCAGCTTCGGGGCGAGGCGCGCGAGCGCGACCGCGCCGAGCACGAGCCCTGCCCCCGTGCCGCCGTCGATCACGGCGCGCCAGACCACCGCGGACCTCGCGCCCGTCGTGTCCTCGAGCGCGACCATGCACCACGCGAGCAGCGCCGCGATCCCGGCCGCGATCGCGAGGACGACGAGCGCACGCTTGTCGCCGGCGATGAACGCATCCGCGCCGGCCGCGGCGCGCACGGCCAGCAACACGATCAGCACCGCGAGGTGGAGATCGGGCTCGCCGATCCACGCCGGCCAGCCACCGCGCCCGATGACGAGCGTCCCGACGACCAGGGCGATCGCGACGTAGCGGCCGCGCGCTCCCAGCGCCCCGGGCACGAACGCGAACCCGAGCAACGAAGCGCCCACGAACAAGCTCGGCAGCGCCAGCGGACCGGCGACGAGCGCCGGGATCCCGTGCGCCGGATCGAGCGCGCCGAAGCTGCCGGGCACGATCAGCTCGATCAGCCGAGCCGGCGACAGACCGGTGATCGTCGCGCCCGCGGCGTGGAGGTGCCACGCCGGCCACCACTGCACGGCGGCGATCGCGAGCCCCGCGACCAGCGCGATCGCGAGGAAGCGCCAGGTCCGGCGCGCGGCCCCGAACACGACCGCGAGCGCGACCGCGTCGGTCAGGATCCCGAACTGCCCCGCGAGGCCGATCAGCCCGATCAACGCACCGAGCAACGCGGCCCAGCGTGCGGCGACGCGTGGCGACTCCGCCGCCGCGAGCGCCTCGGCGCACAGCCCGACCCAGGGCACGCCCGCCAGCGCCGGCAGGGCGCCGCGCAGCGCCGTCGCGGTGACGAGCCCCGTCGTCGCGAGCAACACGCCCACGGTCAGCGCCGCGAGCTCGCTCGCACCTCGGCGCCGCGCCCACCACGCGACGCCGAGCGCGAGCAACGCGATGTTCACCACCATCACGAGATCGAGACCGTGCGGCGTGGTCGAGATCCAGCTCGCCGGCGCGAGCGCGCCGTGGCTGGGCTCGGCGGCGAGCGGGACACCGAGGCTCGCGCCTTCCCACCACGAAGGCCACGCCGCGTCGTGGATCGCGCGCGCGGCCGCGAGCCGCGGGGGCACGATCTCGGTCTGGTACGTCGCGTCGTCCCACGTCGCGCCACCGATCACGATGCGCGCGTGGGCCGCGAACACCATCACGGTCAGCGCGAGCGCGACGACAAGCGACCGCATCGCGCGACTAGAGCACGTCCGCGGTTGACAGCCGCGCTCCGCGAGACGAAAACACGCCATGCGCCGCATCCTCGTGCTCGCAGCCGGACTCGCCGCGGTCGCGGCGTGCCGCACCAAGCCCGAGGCACCACCCTGCGGCACGGTCGCCGGCCAGTTCTTCCGGCTCGCGAGCGAAGACCTCGGCAGCGCGAGCGTCGACGACCGGACGCGGCGCGCGGTGGCCGATCAGCTCCCCGCGATGCGTGATTCGCTCGCGATCGCCTGCAGCGACGGCGCGTGGTCCGCGGCCGTCCGCACGTGCATGGTCAACGCGCCGAACCACGCGGCGTTCCAGACCTGCGAGCAGCAGCTGACCCCGGATCAGCACGTGGCGCTCGATCGCGCTGCCGACGCTGATCACCGCGCGAAATGATGTGGTAAGAACGATCAGCAGTCCGATGGAGATCGACTATCCGTACTCGCTCTCGGACCAGGATGCGCTCGCGCGCCTCCAGATCCTCGGCACCTATCTCGCGAACCGCCACGGCATCAAGGTGACGTGGGTCGACGAAAAACGGGCCAGGTTCAACGGCAAGTACCTCGTCGTCAAGATCGACGGAGAGCTCACGCTCGACGGAGGCCATGCCCGCTTCCGCGGCGAGGACCCCGGCTTTCTGTGGCGCAACCGCGCCAAGGACTACATCCAGAACAAGCTGGCCGCGTACCTCGATCCGAACACCGCGCAGGCGGCGTTGCCGACCGGCTAGCGTCCGGCCATTGCCAGGTGGCGCACCGCGGTCGCTACCGCGCGATCGGCTTCGGCGGGTCGCATGCCCTGCCGCTCGAGACGGCGTTGCAGGCGCTCGATGATGCTCCACAGCGAAAGGTCGTTCGATGCCTTCATGGGGATCCTCACGTGCGAGAGGGTGTGTCGATCTAACAAGCTAACAAGTCGAGAGACGCCGCAATTCCCTCCAGGTTGCAGGGTGGTTGGATGTAGGTTCGCTCGGTGAAGCTGGCAACGTGGAACGTCAACTCGGTGCGCGCGCGCGAGGCCCGGCTCGTGGCGTGGTTGGCCAAGGCGCAGCCCGACGTGGTGTGCCTCCAGGAGACCAAGACCGAGGACGCCGGCTTCCCGACCGAGGTGTTGAAGCGCGCCGGGTACGAGGTCGTGCTGTACGGCCAGAAGAGCTACAACGGCGTCGCGATCGCCTCGAAGCTGCCGATCGCGGACGTGACGCGCGGGTTCGGCGACGATCAGCCGGATGACGATGCGCGCGTGATCGCCGCGACGATCACCACCCCGCAGGCGACGACCGTCCGCGTGATCGACGTCTACGTCCCCAACGGCCAGGAGCTCGGTTCCGAAAAGTACGCGTACAAGCTCGCGTGGTATCGCCGGTTGCGCGCGTACCTCGATCGCACCGCGACCAACACGACGCCGCTGGTGTTGTGTGGCGACTTCAACGTCACGAGCGACGACCTCGACGTGTGGTCGCCGGAGCAGTGGACGGGCAAGATTCATTGCAGCCCCGCGGAGCGTACGGCCCTCGGCGATGTGCTGGCGTTCGGGCTGGTCGACGTGTTCCGCGCCCACCACCCTGCCGGCAAGATCTATTCGTGGTGGGACTATCGCGGCGTCTCGCTGTTCAAGAACCAGGGGCTGCGCATCGACTTCATCTTCGCGACCGAGCCGATCGCCGCGCAGATCACCGAGGTGACGATCGATCGCGACGCGCGGAAGGGCCAGGACGCCTCCGATCACGCCCCGGTGATCGCCTCGATCGGCCCGCGCGCGCCAGCGGGTTCGTGATCCAGGTCGCGCGCTGGCTGGGTGATCACGCCCCTCACACGCACGACGCTTCGAAAACTACTCGAGGCGTGCATTGTTTGGAACGGTGTCGGCCCGACGGGCATATAGTCGGCGCGGATGCGCCCCGTTGTCGTCGCAGGATTGTTGCTCGCGCTCGGTTCGGCCGCGGTGGCGAACGGGCGCCCGCCGCTGACCAACGGGGTCCACTTCAAGCCCGGCGATCCGCACTCGCTCTACGTCGCGACCACGTTCGGGTTGCTGGTCAGCCACGACGACGGCTGCACGATGAGCTGGGTGTGCGAGCAGAACATCGGCTACGGCGGCGAGTGGGATCCGAAGTACGCGATCGGCGCCGACGGCGCGATCTTCGCGACGACCTACACCGGCCTGCGCGTCAGCCGCGACGGAGGCTGCAGCTTCACGACGGCGACCGAAGACCTGCCGCCGGGCGCACCGAACCGGATCGCCGGGATCTGGATCGACGCGCTCGACGTCGGACCGACGGGCCTGGTGTGGGTCGGCACCGCCGAGAGCGGCCAACCGAACGACGTATACCTGTCGAGCGATAACGGCGTCACGTTCAGCTCGCTCGGCCTGATGTCGTCGACGGTGTTCTACAAGAGCGTCAAGACCGCACCGACCAACCTGGCGCGCGCGTACGCCAGCGGCTACGAGATCGCAACTCCGCAGGCGCACGTGATGCGCACCGACAACATGGGCGGCAGCTGGACCCCCTCACCGCTCGCGGGTATCCAGTACGGCTCGACGCCGATCCTGCTGGTCGCCGCGGTCGATCCCGCGAATGCCGACCTCGTCTATCTGGTGTCGCAAGGCGCGAATAACTCGTCGGGAGATCGCCTGTATCGCTCGAGCGATGCCGGCATGACCTGGACGGACGTCCTCGACGTCACCGGGCCGATCAAGGACGTCGTGATCGAAGACGCGAACACGGTGTTCGTCACGACGATGATGCAGTCGGGCATGACCTTCATCGGCGGTCCCGCGTATCGCTCCACCAACAGCGGCGTCGCGTTCGATCCGATGCCGGCCGCCCCCCAGCTCGCCTGCCTCGGCAAGGATCCGGCCGGCAACCTCGTCGGCTGCGGTGCCAACTGGCAACCGGACTACGAAGCCGTGACGAAGTCGACCGACGGTGCGGGGTCGTTCTCGAAGGTGTGGAGGTTCGTCGAGCTCGCGGGTCCGCTCGCCTGTCCGTCGGGGACCGCCGAGTACGACATGTGCGATCAGGAGCTGTGGGACAACGTGAAGGCCCAGTTCGCGGCCACCGGACCGACCTGCGGCTTGAACGTGGTGCCCGATGGCGCCGTGAACGGCGACCCCGCGCCGAAGAAGAGCGGTGGGTGCTGCGATGCGAGCCCCGGCGCACCGCTCGGCCTGGTGTGGATCCTCGTCGTGGCTGGCTGGGTGCTGCGCCGCCGATCTGTACGAACCTAGGCGCTCGTCTCGATCGTCGGGTGTCTCAGCATCACGCCGAGCTCCTGCTTCATCCGCCGGTTCGCGATCCGGCGATCCGCGACGAGCATGCCGGCGATCTCGGATCCGACCGACTCGGCGGGCACGCGCGGCGCGGGCGCGACGCCCAGGCTCGCCGCGAGCCGATCCGCGAGCTCGCCGATCGGCTCCGGATCGTCGTCCGCGCAGTTGATCGGCCCGGTCAGCCCAGCTGTTGCGGCACGGATGATCGCCTCGACCAGATCGTCGACGTGGATGCGGCTGACATGCGTGGAGCCGTCGCCGACGATCCGATAGGTCCCGGCGCGCAGCCGATCCGCGATGCCGCGGCCAGGCCCGTAGATGCCCGCCGCGCGCAGGATCACGGTGTTCGCCGGCAACGCGCGCTCGGCCGCGAGCCGTGCCTTGCCCGACACGGTCGAGGGTTCGAGCGGCCATTGCTCGTCGACCCACGCGCCCCCACCGGGCGCGTAGACGCCGGTCGACGACACGTAGATCAGCTTGTTCGCGGCGGTGGCGAGCGCGAGCAGGTTCGCGATCTCCACGTGGGGCTCTCCGCCGGGCGGGGCCAGGCAGACCACGATCGCCCCCGGGGACGCCGGTTCGTTCGCGTGCGCGAGATCGACCGCGCGCGGCTCGGCGCCGACGTCGCGGGCGACCTCCTCGGCGTCGGCGAGCGCGCGGCGGGTCACGATCACCCGCTGGCCCTCCGCGACCAGCCGGCGCGCCAGCACCGTGCCGGTATAGCCGGCGCCGAGCACGAACCACGTAGATAAGGACATCGAGAACTGAAGTTTGCGATCATTGGTAGGAACTCGCTACGATCATTTTCGAGTGCGCGCGCTGTACGTCGTTTTGGTCCTCGCTGGTTGTGCCGCGCCGCCGTCGCCGCCGCGGATCGCCGCCGATCGTCCTGCTATCGCTCCGCCGCGGCACGCCGATCAGACCCGGCATTACTCGATCTGGCTCGGCGGTGCGCGCGTCGGTACGGCGATCGAAGCGGAGACGTGGAGGTCGTCCGGCGTGCATCTCGATCGCACCGAGCGCATGCACTTCTTGCGGGGCGCGAGCGACGTCGAGATCGCGACCAAGATCGTGATCGATGCCGATCTCGGCCTGGTCGCGCATCGCGTGCACTGGAGCGAGGCGTCCAATGGGGTCGAGCGCACCGGCGATGCGACCCAGGAGGCCGGCGTGTGGCGTTCGAACGTGCCCGGCGTCGAGATCGCGAGCGCTTCGGTCCCTGCCGAGCTGGTGCCGATGATCGTCCGTCGCGATGGTCACTTCGCCGGCCCCGTGTTCTTGCCGGCGCGTAACTTCGCCGGCGGCCGCGGCCGCGTCGATGCGGTCGCGCCCGATCGGCTGGTCGCGCGGCTCGAGCTCGACGGCGGCCTGCTCGCCGAAGCGACCATCGATCGCGCGGCCGACGGCATGCCCGCGCGGGTGGTCGATGGTGAAGGCGTGATCGCCCTGCGCATCACCGCGGCACAGGCGCGCGCGCCGTTCGCGGCGACCGATCTCGTGGCCGCGACGGCGGTGCCGATCACCGGCCGGCGCGGACGCCGGCTCGTCCTCGAAGGCGATCTCGTGGTCCCCGCCCTGCCCGGCCAGGCCGTGACCGCCGCGGCCGCCGGGGTCTCGCTCGAGCTCGGCGCGCGGCTGCCCGGGGCACTGCCGATGCCGCCGGACTCCGCACGCGATCCCGATCGCGCCGCCGAGATCCGTGGGCTCGTCGCGGATGTCCGCGCTCGGATCACGCCGGATCTCGGCGCGACGCCGACCTCGTCACGCGACGCCGATGCCGCGACAGCCGGCGACTGCACGACGTTCGCGCTCGCGTATACCGCGCTCGCCTCGCGCCGCGGGATCCCGACGCGGGTCGTCACCGGGTTGCGCGTCGACGGCGACCGGCTCGTGCGCCATCGCTGGGCCGTGTCGTGGACCGGGCGCGCGTGGATCGCGGTCGACGCGGCCTTCGGCGCGGTGCCCGCGGGTGGCGACCTCGTCGGGCTCGCGATCTCCGATGCCAACGACGCCGGCTTGGTCGCGGGTGAAGCCGCCCTCACCCGCGTGCGCGGCGCGATGTGGAATTAGCTGCCGCCGGCCCGGCACGCCCACAGCGCACGGCGGACCGCCGCTTCGTCGAGATCGTCGCCGATCAACACGAGCTCGGTGGCGCGCTCGGCGGCGCCCCACGTCTCGCGGAGCTCGAGCGAGGTCCGGATGCCCGCGCGCTCGAGGAAGCCGCGCCGCGGCTCGCCCGCGAGGTAGACGAAGCCCTTGGCGCGCACGAGGCTCGCACCGAGCGCTTCGATCACCGCGAGCACGCGCTCGCCGATCATCGGCGCGGCGTCACGAAACGATATCGCGATCAGCTGGTTGCCGTGGTGGTGACCGCCGTGCTCGTCGTGCTGGGGTCCCGTGCTCCACGCTCGTAGCGCGCGCGGCTCGAGCAGCCACGCGGTCATCGCGAGCGCACCGGCCGCGTCGGACGGGAAGCTCGCACGCTCCGCGTGCGGCGCGAGCTCGTCGAGCCGCGCGTGCGTCGCGCGGACCGCATCGGCCGTGGCGACGTCGAGCTTCGCGAGCAGCACGCGATCGGCGGCCATCGCCTGCGCGCCCGCTTCCTCGCGCTCCGCGAGCGCCTGCGCGCCCGACTCCGCGTCGACGACGCAGATCACGCCGGCCGGCGCGATCCGCTCGCGCGCCGCCACCTGCTCGGCCGCGCGCTTCGCGGCGATCGAGTCCGCCGCCCGCGCGGTGGCCGCGTGCAGGCTCTCGAGGATCGCCGCCGGCTCCGCGATGCCGGTGGTCTCCAGCACGACGTGGTCCGGACGCGAGCGCTCGACGATCTCCGTGATGCCCTCCCACAGGTCGTTCTTGAGATCGAGCTTGCAGCACACGCACCCGCCCGCGAGCTCGAGCACGTCGCCGCCGGAGCCAACGATCAGCTGGGTATCGATCGAGATCCGGCCGAGCTCGTTGACCAGCACCGCGATGCGCTTGCCGTGGTTCGCGCCGAGCATGCGGTTGAGCGCGGTGGTCTTGCCGGCGCCGAGCCAGCCGCTCAAGATCGTGAACGGGACCTTCACCGCTTCACCGCTCGAACAGCGCGCGCTCGACGACGTTCGCGAGCACCTGCCGCACGAACGGCCGCACGACGAAGGCATCGGGCGCCGCGTCCGCGATCACGTCGAAGTAGTCGATGTACGACGACGTCATCATCACGACCGGGATGCTCGCGGTAGCCGGATCGGTCTTCAACCGCCGGCACACCTCGGCGCCGTCGATCTTCGGTAGATCGCTGTCGACGACGATCACGTCCGGCGGCTCGTGCGCGACCCGCGCCAGCGCGCTCGCGCCGTCGCGCGCGATCAGCACGGTGTGATCGCGGCCCGACAGGATCTTCATGATCAGCCGCACCACATCCGGCTCGTCATCGATGACCAGCACCCGCGCCATGGCTATTCGTCGATCACGGACCGCAGGCAGGTCTGCGCGACCGGCGTGTCCCAATCGCGCTTGTTGACGAAGTAGTGGCGGATCCGGCCTTGCTTGTCGATCAGCGCCGACTCCGGCACCGCCTTGATCCCCCACGATGCGGCGATCGCGCCGATGTTGTCGTCGCCAGCCGGCTTGTCGAGCAGCACGTCGAACGGGACGCCATCGGGCAACGCGCGCTTGTAGGCACCGAGCGCCTCTTCGAGGGTCGGCGGGCCCATCATCTTCAACGCGGCCTCGGTCGCCTCGGCCGCCTGCTTGCCCTGCTTGAACGCGACGTAGTCGATGATCTTGTCGTGCTCTTTCGGATGGACCTTGATCACCTGCGCGAACGAGCTCGGGGTCCCGCTCGCGAGCGCCTTGGCCTCGTCGACGCCGGCGGTCGCATCCAGCGCGTTGACGATCGCGATCAGGATGTCGGTCCAGTTGCGATCCGACGCGAGCGCGATCACGACGAAGTCCTTCGAACCGAGCTCCGCGGCCATCTCTTTCAGGTGCGGCTTTTCGGTCTCGCACACGCCGCACCACGAGGCCCAGAAGTTGAGAAGGACGACCTTGCCGCGATAGTCCGAGAGCTTGACCGGCTTACCGTTGTGGTCGTACGCGGTGAAGTCCGGAGCGGGGACGGGGTATTTGCAGGTCGTACCGCCACCGGGGCACAGCGCCGGGTTGAGCGGTGGTTGCGAGATCAACCCCGCACACGCCGACTTCGCTTCACGCGCTGCGGCGTTCGGCACCATCCACATGTAGAACCCGAGCAGGAGCAGACCGACGAGTGCGAGCCCTCCGCCGACGAGCATGACGCGGCTATCGAGGAACACACCAGTCCGATTGTGCGCGGGAGCCATCACGAACAATGTACCGGAAAGTCCGCTATGCTCAAAGCGATGTCGCTGCGTGGATCCCTGAGCACCATGTCCGCGGAGGACGTGCTCGAGTGGGTCGCCCGCCGTGGGCTGGCCGCCCCGATCACGTTCGAGCGGCGCGGGCTCGTGCGCAGCCTCGTGGTCGAGGACGGCACCATCGTGTGGGCGAGCTCGAATCGCCGCGACGAGCAACTCGGTAACATCCTGGTACGTTCGGGGTTGGTCGCCGAGCGCGCGCTCGCGGACGCGCTCGAGGCGCGCGCCGAGACCGGCGTGCCGTTGGGTAAAGTGCTGCTCATGTCGGGGCTGATTACCGAACCCGACCTCGTGGAAATTCTCGCGACGAAGATCCGCGAGACGGTCACCGACGTGATCACGTGGCACGACGGGCAGTTCGACGTGGTGCCGCGCGGCCAGGGCCCGAACACCGGCGTGAGCGCCCACCTGTCCATCGAGGTGTGTCTGAACGTCGCACGGCGCCGCGCCGACCGGATGGACGAGGTGATCAGCATCCTCGGCGCGGACGACGTCACGTTCTACGTGCCGCCGGGCGCGACCGGGCCGGCGAGCGAGCTCGGCGACCTCGTCGATCCCGCCAAGGCGTGGCTGCTCGCGGGCGACCGCCACAGCGCCGCGGAGATCGCCGCCGCGTTTGCCGCGGAGCGGTTCGCGACGTACGACAAGCTCGTCGAGATGGTCCAGGCCGGTCGCCTCGTGATCGATCGCCGCCAGCGCGAGCGCACGAACTCCGCGGTCGAGCTCGCGGCGGGCGCGCGCGGCAGGCTGCGCCAGGGCGATCGCGCGGGCGCGCTCGCGATGGCGAACCAGGCGCTACACCAGGATCCCAGCGACCAGGAGGTCCGCAAGACGTTCGCGCAGATCGAGCGCGCGCGCGTCGCCGAGATCGCCAAGCGCATGCTCTCGCGCCACCGCGTGCCGAGGCGGTTGCGCGACATCACGAACGAGCTCCGGCTCGAACACGATCTGAGCTCGGCCGAGGTCGAGCTCGCACAGCGGGTCGATGGCCGCTGGGACCTGCTCTCGCTGATCAAGTCCGCGAGCGTGCGCGAGGCCGAGGCGTTGCTCGCGTTCGCGCGGCTCGCCGAGGTCGGCGTCGTGGAGCTCGGCTGATGGCGAGCGCCCCGAACATGTCGAGCGCGATCGATCGGACGCGGCTGCTGCCGCGCTCTGGCATCGGCGTCGACGCACCCTGGTTGATCATCGCGCCGCCTGGAAATCCGGTGATCCGGCTCGATGCACGGCTGCTCGATCGGGTGGAGCTCATCGGTCGCTCGCCGACCGCGCCGCTGGTCGCGTCGGGCGTCGCGATCGCCGGCGTCGCCGCCGCCGGGTTCTCGCTGCTGCCCGGCGGCGTGTTCGCGTGCGCCGGGCTGGCGTACCTGGCGCACGAGCGGTTCAGTGAGGCCCGCCGCCGCTCGAGGAGCCGCGACCTGTTGCTCGCGCTCGGCGATCTCGAGGTCGCGCTCCACGTCGCGGACGGCCCGGAGGCCGCGAAGGGCATCTCCGAGCAGCTCGCGCCGTACACGCGCGACGCGCCGATCACGCGCCCCGAGGTCTACGAGGACGCCAAGCGCCGGGTCCGCGCCCAGGCCGAGGGCAAGGGCGACGCCGCCGCGAAGCGCGAGATCGAGCACGCGTTGCTCGTCGGGAGCGACGTCGTGACGATGAGCGGCGAGATGTTGAAGGTCGGCCAGGATCAGGCCTACCGGATCTCCGAGGTCCGCGAGTACGCGCTGCGCGGCGCGAACCTGCCGCTGCCCGGCGGCCGCCTGCTGCAAGCCGCGATGGGCTTGCTCGTGGTCGCGGCCGAGGAGCGCGCGACCGCCGGCGAAGACCTCGCGGTGCTGTCGAAGCGGATCGCGGACTACGAGGCGTGGTCCGGTCACCACGCCGGCCGCTGAGCAGCGTGTCGCGGCCGCTGCAGGGTCAGGTCGCGAGACGGATCTCGAAGCTGCAGCCGCGGCCCGGCGCGCTCGCCGCATCCGCGAACCCGCCCCATGGCGCGACGATCGCCCGGGCGAGCTCGCCGAGCTCGGCGGCGCGCTCGCTGCCGCTGCCGTTGTCGGCGATCGTGACGGTGACGAAGGTGTCCTCTGACGACACCCGCACGCTCAGCGAGCTGCCGTCGACGCCGTGCGCCGATGCGACCGAGATCGCGACGAGCTGCGCGACCAGCAGCGCGAGCTGGCCCTCGACGCCGCGCGCCGGCGGCACGTTGCCGAGATCGAACAACAGCTCGATCCCCGCCCCGAGCTCCTGCCCCGCGAGACGCAGGCCGAGATCGACCGCGGGCGAGACCTCGAACAGGTGCGGCTCGCGCGGTGCGAGCGCCTGGTCGAGCTCGTCGACGCGGCGGGTGAGCTGGGTCAGCTCGAGGTAGGCCTCCGCGAGATCGTGGCGCAGAGTCTGGAGCGAGCGCCACGGGTACGGGGTCGGGCCGGTCGACGTCGCGACAAAGCGCTCGAGGTGATCGACGACGAGGCCGAGTTGCTCGCGCATCGCGCGCAGCGGATCCGCGAGCTGGCGCGCCACCTCGATCGCGACCTCACCGCCGAGCTGGATCTCGGGCTTCACAGGCTCCCCGTCAGCAGGAACCAGGTCTCGTCGACTCGCCCCGCCTGGATCATGCCGTGCGAATAGCCGATCTCGAACGTGCCCGGGACGAAGTACCCGAAGTAGGCGTCGAGCCGCAGCGCCGCGCCGAGCGACCACCGCAGATCCTGGTCGGCCTCGAACGTCGTGTCGAACGCGGTCGCGACATCGCTCATCACGCCGAGGTGCAGCCGGCGAAGATAGATCGGCAGCGTGGCGAGCCCGTGCTCGATCTGCCACAGCTCCTGCCGGTACTCGAGGTTGAGGAGGTGATACTGGTTGCCGGTCACAGCGCGCGGGGAATACCCGTGGAGGTAGCCGATCGCGGAGCTCCGGGCCGAGTTGACGATCGACATCGCGACATCCTGGGCCGGGACGCCGCCGAGCGCGAAGCCACCCGCGGTGACCCGGTCGCCCGCGCGGATCGCGCCGACCAGGCGGAGCGCGAGCACTGGCGACGTGCCCCACAGCCGCTGGAACGCGTCGAACCCGTAGCTCACGGTGACGTTGCGATACCGCGCCCCGAACGCCGGGTGATCGAGCCGGAGCGACACGCTCGCATCGAAGCCGTCCTGCGAGCCGAGCCCGAACGTGGTGCCACGGACCCGCGAGAACGCGAGTCGCGACGCGACGCCCGCCTGCAGGTAGTTGGTCGCCGGGTGGGTCTCGACCCGCATGTTCGGATCGAGCACCTCGAGCGGCGCCTTGGCCAGCCGGTAGTAGTCGGCGTCGTAGTCGAACGACAGGGTCCACGACGAGCTCGGCCGCGACTCGAGCGGGATCCCGAGCGACAGCGTGCCGCTCCAGTCCTCTTCTTGATACGTCTTGTTGACACCGTCGATCCGCCAACCACCGCGCGCGACGAGCGTCCGCGCACCGGACAGCCGGACCGACGGGCGCCAGCCCGTGTACGCGTACGACGCGCCGATGTTGGTGTCGCGGGTATCGGCGTCGAGCCCGACCGCGAGGGCATAGTTGTGCAGGCCCACGACATCGGCGCCGCCGGTCTGGATGCTGGCCGAGTGCGCCGCGCTATCGACCGCGAGCGTCCACACCTGGGGCGCGAGTGTCTCGAGCGCGCGATACGCCCGCGGCGGCGAGACCGGCGCCTCGTCGTCGCGGATCACCGTCGGCGCCGGCTTGTCGTCGACGAACGCGCGGGCGGGGAGCCAGGCCGCGCGGTCGAGCGCGACCTCGTAGATGTTGTAGCCGCCATCGGGCGAGGCGTTCTCGTACGCGAGCCGCGTGCCGTCGGGCGATGGCTGGCCGTGGAACGCGCCGCCGAGCACGTTCGTGATCTGCCAGGTCGAGCCCGCCGCGAGGTCGTAGGCGTAGATATTCGAGATCCCGGTCCGATCGCTATCGAAGAACAACAGCGAGCCGTCCTTGGACCACGCCGGCGCCATGTCGACCGCGCGGTCGTTCGTGATCGCCGTGGTCTTGCCCGACGCGAGCTCGACGACGAGGATGTCGCGATAGCCGTGCGTGCGCCACGCGGAGAACGCGATCCGCGTGCCATCGGGCGACCACGCCGGCTGGTAGGCCTGGTCGTAGCGGTCACCCTCGTAGACCACCGAGTTCGGCGCGCCCGGCGCGAGCTCCTGGACCGCGAGCACGCTGTGCGAGTGTTCGTTGCGCGAGTACGCGACGCGGCGCCCGTCGGGTGACACGGCGGGATCGCGCGCGCGCTTGCCGGTCGTGATGCGCGTGGTCTGGTGGGTCGTCGCGTCCCAGCGGAACACGTCCTCGAACGAGTAGTCGCGGCGGAACTGGCGACCTTGCTCGTAGACGAGCGAGCGATCTGGCTCGACATCGAACGGCCCCATCGCGTCGATCTGGACGACGTCGTGCGCCTGCGCGACGTCGCCGCCGACGGGCATCGCCCGCACCCTCGGCAGCGAGTAGCCGTCGTACTGCAGCCAGATCAGCTCCTTGCCGTCCGCCGAGTAGTGGGGCAACAGCTGGGACTCCGCCGCGTGCGTGAGCGGCCGGCCGAGCCGCAGCCCGCGCCGCTCCGCCGCCATCTCCTCCATGCCGTAGCGATCGCGCAGGTAGTCCTTCCAGTCGGCGTAGAGCTCGGTGAACGGCTTACCGACGACCTTCGCGATCTGGCGGTTGATCGCGAATGGGACCGGATAGGCCCCCGAGACGTGCGACATCTCGCGCAGCTTGTCATCGCCGAAGCGGTCGAAGATGTAGCGGATGAAGTGGGAGCCGTAGACGTAGCGCGCGTTGCCCCGCGGGAACTGGCGAGGCGACCCGGTGACCTGGTCGAGGCGGAGATCCTTGTCGGCGTGGCGCGCGATCCGGATGTACGAATCGAAGCGGGTGCCGCGATCGCGGCCACCGGCGGAGCGCTTGGACTCCTCGTAGACCGCGATGCCCTCGATGATCCACGGCGGCATGATCTGGTTCGGCGCCCAGGTCTTGCCGAAGATCGAGTTGTAGATCGTCGGCAGCCCCTCGTAGGTGTCGAGGTGGAGGATGTGCGTGTACTCGTGCGCGACCAGGCCGTACAGCCAGTCGTCGTGATCGTCCAGCTCGGAGAAGCCATCCGGCCCGGTCGCGTAGAGCTGGATCATGTTGCGCGGCAGCGTCGTCGCGAAGCCGTTCGCGGCATCGGTGTCGTCGGCGAGGAAGATCAACGTCTTCTCGGTGGGGACCTTGCCGAGCGCGGGCGACAGCACGCGATGTGCGCGCTCCGCGACGACCCCGACCCGGTGCGCGACGTCGTCGAGCGGCTCCCAGTAGTAGATCCGGAAGTGATCGGTCTCCACCGTCTTGTAGACTCGCGTCGGGTCACCCGCGTTCGCGATCCGGCCGATCAGGAGGGCCGCGAGCAGGAGGCCTGCCGCGCACCCGAGCTTCACGGGCCGGCCTTCTTCGGCGGCGGTGCCGAGATCCCGAACATGTAGGCGCTGACGATCGCGCGGATCTCGGCCGCGGTCGCGACGGTCTTCACGCGCGCGACCAGGCGCTGCGTGTCCTCGACCGCCATGTGGCGCACGGCGTCCTTGACCTCGGGAATCGACACCGCGCTCATCGACAGCTCGCGGATCCCGAGCCCGACCAGCACCGAGGCGATCATCGGCTCGCCCGCCATCTCGCCGCAAACGGTGACCGGGATGTTCGAGGCCTTCGCGGCCTCGACCACGGTGGCGATCAGCCGCAGCAGCGACGGATGCAGCGGCTCGTACAGGTACGACACGTACTCGTTCACGCGATCGACCGCCATCGTGTACTGGATGAGGTCGTTCGTCCCGATCGAGAAGAAGTCGCATTCCTTCGCGAGCAGATCCGCGGTCAGCGCCGCGGACGGCATCTCGATCATGATGCCGAGCTTGATGTTCTCGTCGAAGTCGTGGCCCTGCTCGCGGAGCTCGAGCTTGACGTCGTCGACGATCACCTTGACCGCGCGCAGCTCGGCGACGCCGGAGATCATCGGGAACATCAGCTTGAGCGCGCCGTGCTTCGACGCGCGCAACAGCCCGCGCAGCTGTGCCCGGAACAGCTCCTTGCCGAGGTCGGACAGGCACAGCCGGATCGAGCGCAACCCGAGCGCGGGGTTCGCCTCGTTGAGATCGGCCTCCTCGACGAACTTCGCGAGCTTGTCGGCGCCGAGATCGAACGTGCGGATCGTCGCGGGCCGGCCGCGCATCTTCTCGATCACCTTGAGCGCGGTCTGGTAGTGCATCTCCTCGTCGGGGAGATCGCCGGTCATGTACAGGTACTCGGTGCGGAACAAGCCGACGCCCTGCGCGCCGTAGTCGAGCGCGTCCTCGATCTCGTCGGGGCCATCGATGTTCGCCAACATCGTCACATCGGTGCCGTCGCGGAGCTGGGCCGGCAGGTCCTTCATCGCGTGGAGGTGCACGCCCTGCGCGACCTGGCGGCGCTGCTCCTCGCGATATTCGGCGACCGTCGCCGCCGTGGGATTCACGATCACGACGCCGGTCGCGCCGTCGATCACCAGGAGGTCGTCGGTCTCGACCACCTCGGTGATGTCCTCGAGGCCGACGACCGCGGGGATCTCGTGGGCACGCGCGATGATCGCGGTGTGCGAGGTCTTGCCGCCGGCATCGGTGATCAGGCCCGAGACCGCGGCCTTGTGGAGCTGCGCGGTATCGGCCGGCGACAGGTCGTACGCGACGACGACCGCATCCGGCGGAGGCGCGAGCGGGCCGGTCGCGCGGCCGAGCAGGTTGCGCAGCACGCGCTCGAACACGAACTCGACGTCGCTCTTGCGCTCGCGCAGGTAGGGGTCTTCGATCGAGTCGAACACGCCGCGGATGTCGTCGACGGCGCGGCGCAGCGCCCACTCCGCGTTGATCTTGTCTTCCTTGATGTACTCGACGGCGGCGCCGACCATGTGCTCGTCGTGGAGCATCATCTGGTGCGCGGTGATGATGTGGTAGTCGCTCTCGTTCTCCGAGGCGAGCTTCTCCTTGATCTTCGCGAGCTGCTTGTCGCTCGCCGCGATCGCCTTGTAGAGCCTCGCGATCTCGGCATCGAGATCGTCGAGCTCCATGTGGTGGCGCGGCGCCTTGAGCGTATCGCGGCCGATCAAGTACGCGCGCCCGAACGCGATGCCCGACGAGACGCCGAGCCCGATCCTCCGGATCTCCGGGCGCGGCTCGCTCAGATGCCCTCGCCGAACTTGTCGTTGATCAACTTCACGATCTCGACGACCGCCTCGCTGGCCTTATCGCCCTTGGCCTTGACCGTCAGCGTCGTGCCTTTGCTCGCGACCAACATGAGCACCCCCATGATGCTCTTGCCGTTGACCTCGTGACCATCCTTCTCGAGCGCGACCTCGCAGGGGTATTTCGCCGCGAGCTGGACGAGCTTGGTCGCCGCGCGCGCGTGGAGTCCCCGCTCGTTGATGATCGTCACGACCTGCGCAGCGGTATCGGCCATCAGCGCGACCTCTCTGGATGGTGGGCGACATCGCGATCGACATCGCGGTGGCGGACCAGGATGTCCCACTCGCTGCCGAGCCTGCGGCGCAACTCCTCGACCACGGCGACCGAGCGGTGGCGACCACCGGTGCACCCGACGCACACGGTGACGTAGAGCTTGCCCTCTTTTTGAAACTGCGGCAGCTGGAACCGCAACAGGCCCTCGACCTGGCGCACGAACTCGGAGCCATCGGGTCCGAACACGAACTTCGCGACCTCGGGGTCGCGGCCATCGAGGTGCGTGAGGTTCGGTTCGAAGTACGGGTTCGGCAGGAACCGCACGTCGAACACGGTGTTGAACTCGAGCGGCAGGCCGTGCTTGAAGCCGAACGACACGAACGTGACCGCGAGCTTGCCGGTGCCGCCGAAGCGATCCTGGATGATCGCCTTGAGCTGGTGCGTATTGAGGTTCGTGGTGTCGACGATCGCCGCCCCGGCCCGGAGGTCGTGCATCACCTCGCGGTCGCGGCGCACGCCCTCGGATAGATCGTCGCCGCTCAGCGGGTGGCGGCGGCGGGTCTCGGAGAACCGGCGCAGCAACACCTCCTCGCTCGCATCGAGGAACATCACCTCGAGCCGGTGGCCGGCGCCGCGTAGCTCGGCGATCGTCTCGTGCCACGCGGGCAGGTTCTTGCGCTGGCGTGCATCGAGCGCGATCGCCAGCTTGTCGAGATCGCCCTCGTGGGCGAGGTGATCGACCATCTCGGTGACCAGCGGGACCGGGATGTTATCGACGCAGGTGAACTCGATGTCCTCCAACGCCCGCAGCGCCGTGCTCTTGCCGGCGCCGCTCAACCCCGTGACGATCACGATCTGCACGACTCACTCCACCGCATCCGCGGCGATCGCATCCGCGGCGTCGCGCGCCAGCCCGGCCTCGCGCTCGAGGTGATCGCGAAACGCGCGGGCCGAATGGAT
This sequence comes from Kofleriaceae bacterium, assembly GCA_039922635.1. Classification (GTDB taxonomy): domain Bacteria; phylum Myxococcota_A; class Polyangia; order Haliangiales; family Haliangiaceae; genus JABFXX01. The sequence continues at coordinate 19,117 of JBDTEH010000378.1, forward strand.
GCCCTGCGCCTTGAGCAGCTGGTTGCGCGCCGCGACCTCGATCAGCGTCGCGATGTTGCGCCCCGGCCGGACCGGCAGCTTCAACTTGGGCACCGCGATCTCGAGCAAGTGCTCGACCTCGTCGTCGAAGCCGAGCCGATCGTACTCGACCGCCGCGTCCCACTCGTGGAGCTCGACGACGAGCTCGACGACCTTGCCCTCGCGCACCGCAGAGATGCCGAACAGGTCCTTGATGTTGATGATGCCGAGGCCGCGGATCTCCATGTGGTGACCCAGGATGCCGGCGCCGCGCCCGCTGAGCTGGTAGCCGTGCCGGCGGACGACGATGACGTCGTCGGCGACCAGCCGGTGGCCGCGGACGATCAGGTCGAGCGCGGTCTCGCTCTTGCCGATCCCGCTCTTGCCGACCATCAACACGCCGACGCCGAGCACGTCCATCAACACGCCGTGGAGCTGCGTCGACGGCGCGAGCCGATCGGCCATCCACGACGTCACCGCGGCGATGAAATCGGCGGTCGCCAGCGCCGAAACCAACACCGGCACGCCGGCACGGTCGGCCGCCACGCAGAGCTCGGGCGGTGGATGCTGGCCTCGGCACACGACGATACACGCCGGATCCGACGCGAGCAGGGTCTGGATCCCGAGGGTGCGGGCGAGCTCGTTCTCGCGCAGGTAGTCGATCTCGGTGCCACCGATCACGAGCACCCGGCCGTCGTGGAGCTGTTCGGGCCAGCCGGTCAGCGCGAGCCCGGGCTTCTGGATCCGTGGAACGCTCGTCGTACGCGTGAGCCCCGCCTCCCCCGCCACCGCGATCGCACCGAGCTCCGCTCGGCCGAGTAGCTCCGCGATCGAGATCGCCACTAGTACTTGGCGTCCTCGTCGGCGACTACGTTGTACATCGTCTCGGCGTCCGGCGCGGCGAGCAGGCGGCGGCGGAACTCCGGGTCCTTGAACACGCGGCTGATCCGCGCGAGCGCCTTGAGGTGCGCGCCGGTCGACGACTCGGGCGCGACGAGTACGAAAAACAAATAGGTCGGCTGGCCGTCCATCGAGTCGAACTCGACACCGTTCCGCGCCCGGCCCAGGCAGGCGACGATCTCGCCCACCGCACCGAGCTTGCCGTGCGGGATCGCGACCCCTTCACCGATCGCGGTGGAGGCGAGCTGCTCGCGCTCGACGAGGACCCGGGCGAGCGCCGCGCGATCGATGCGGTTGTGATGCGCCGCCATATAGGCCGCCAGCTCCTCGAGAATCGCTTTCTTCTCGGTCGCCTCGAGCGCAGGCACAATCATGTCGCGCTTGATCAGGTCGACGATCTTCATGCGCCGGTCTGTACGCTACCACGCCTGCCGCAGATCAAGACGCTACCGGCGTCTCGATCAAGCCGTAGCTGCCGTCCTCGCGCTTGTAGACGACCGCGACGCGGCCGTCGTTGCCATCGAGCCGGAACACCAGGAACGGCTCGTTCAGGAGGTTGAGCTGCATGCACGCGTCGGAGACGGACATCGGCTGGGCGTGGAACTTCTCCGTCTTGACGACCGTGAACGACGGCGCGGGAGCGCCCTCGGCGTGGCCGTTGCCGTTGGCATGACCGTCGGCGGTGCCCTCGGCGTGGACGAACGCCTCGTCGATGATCGAGTGCGACCACGGCAGGGCCTGCACGCCGTGCGGGCGTGCCTTCATGCCCTCGAGCTTGCCCTTGTACTTGCGGACCTGGCGCTCGATCTTCGCGATCACCAGGTCGATCGAGCTGTACATGTTCTCGGTCGTCTCGTGACCGGCGATCGACAGCCCGTTGTGGAGCTGGAAGCTGACGTCGATCCGGTGGTTATGGCGCTCGGTACTGAGCACGACGTGGCACGCGATCGGATCGGGAAGGTACTTCTTGACTCGTTCCATGCGCTCTCGCGCGTAGCTCTTCAGTGCATCGGTCGGTTCCATGTGACGGAACGTCACCGCGAATTGCATCGAGCGCCTCCCTAAAGATGGTTCGAGATCGAGTCTACCGCCGATGCTCCATCGCGATCATCGCTTGGCCTGCAGAAACGGCGAAGATCTAGCAGCCGGTCGAACCGAGAGGCCCCGTCGTCCGCGCACCCACATCGTGGTGGCTAACGTGGGGCCGGCGGGGGTGCGCTCAGAACACTTGCTTGCGCTTGCTCGAGCTGAGGATGCCGAGCTGCTCGCGGTACTTCGCGACCGTGCGGCGGGCGATATCGATGCCGCCCTTCTTCAGAAGCTCGACGATCTTCTGGTCCGAATGCGGGCGCTTGACGTCCTCGCTCAGGACCAGCTCCTTGATCTTCGACTTCACGGCCTGCGAGGCGACGTCCTCGCCATTGGTCCGCGAGATGCCGCTGTTGAAGAAGAACTTGAGCTCGAAGATCCCCTGGGGCGTGTGGACGTACTTCGAGGTCGTCACGCGCGACACGGTCGATTCGTGCATGCCGATGTCCTCGGCGACATCGCGCAAGATCAGCGGCTTGAGGTGGGCGATGCCCTTCTCGAAGAACTCGCGCTGGAACTTCAGGATCGACTCGGCGACCTTGATGATCGTCCGCTGGCGCTGCTGGATCGACCGGATCAACCACTGCGCCGAGCGCAGCTTGTCCTGGACGTAATCCTTGCTCGCCGCGCCCGAGCCCATCGCGTTCTTGTAGAACCCGCTGATCTTGAGCTTCGGCAGGCCGTCGTCGTTCGGCACGACGAAGTACTTGTCGCCGACCTTGTGGATATAGACATCGGGCGTGACGTAGTGCGGATCGTCCGAGGAGTACTGGCGACCCGGGCGCGGGTCGAACTCCATGATGACCTTCGCGGCCTCGTAGACCTCTTCGAGCGGCGCTTTGAGATCGCGCGCGATCGCCTGGTAGTTCTTCTTCTCGAGGTTGCCGAGGTGGCTGCGGATCATCTTCACGCACAGATCGTCGTCCTGACCGGCGGCGACGCACTGGATCAGCATGCACTCGGCGAGCGAGCGCGCGCCGATGCCGGTCGGATCGAAGGTCTGGATCTTCTCGAGCACCTCTTCGCACATGACCGGATCCGCGCCGAGGTCGCCGGCGAGCTCCTCGATCGGCGGGTCCTTGATATAGCCATCGGCGTCGATGTTGCCGAGGATCGTCATCCCGATCTCGAGCCGCTCGGGCGACAGGTCGGTCATCTTGAGCTGCCACGCGAGGTGGTCGTGCAGGCTCGGCGGCCGGGTCAGCGTCGCCTCGAGTGACGGCATCTCTTCACCGTCGCCACGGAAGCCCGGCATTGACGGCCCGGCCTGGTAGCTATCGAGGTAGTTCTCCCAGTCGATCTCGTTGACCGCGCTGGCATCGCCCTTGATCTCGGTCTGGGCGACGCCATCGACCATCGATCCCTCGATCGCGGTCTCGGTCGAGTTGCCCTGGCTCTCGAGCTGGTGGGCAAGCTGTTCGTCGGAGCCGACCGGGTCGAGGTCCGGGCTCCGCTCGTTGTCGAGGTCCATCTCGTCGTCGAGGATGGGATTCTCGAGCATCTCTTCATGCACGAGCTCGGCCAGCTCCATGCGCGAGAGCTGCAACAGGCGGATCGCCTGTTGCAATTGAGGAGTCATCACGAGCTGCTGCGAGAGCCGCAGCTCTTGCCTCATCTCCATTCCCATGATTTCTCCTTGACTTTCGCTTTACTAGGATCGCCTGGAGCGATGGACCGGAATTGGTACGTCGCTTGAAGTAAGCGTACGCAGCCGATTCCGGTTTGTAAAGCCCCCCTGGCCCGCGTCTTGCTGAGGCCTGGGGTCCTGACTACTTACGGCGCGCTTGTTGCTCGAGGGTCGCTTTGACGAACCGGGAGAACAGCGGATGAGGCGTGCTGGGCCGGCTCTTGAACTCGGGGTGAAACTGGCATGCCACGAAGTACGGGTGCTGGGGGAGCTCGAGCATCTCGACGAGCCGGCCATCTGGGGATAACCCGGAGAGCACCATCCCGTGGCGCTCCAGGGCGTCGCGGTAGTTGTTGTTCACTTCCCAGCGATGGCGGTGGCGCTCGTTGATCTCGGTCGAGCCGTACGCCTCGTACGCCTTGGTCCCGGGCTTGAGGATGCACGGGTACGAGCCCAGCCGCATGGTCGCGCCCTTGTCGGTCACGCCGCGCTGATCCGGCATCAGGTCGACGACCGGGTGCGGGGTCTGTGGATCGACCTCGGTCGAGTTCGCGCGGTCGAGCCCGCACACGTTGCGCGCGAACTCGATGCACGCCATCTGCATCCCGAAGCAGATCCCGAAGTACGGGACCTTCTGCTCGCGGGCGTACTTGACCGCGGCGATCTTGCCCTCGGTGCCTCGCGCGCCGAACCCGGGTGCGACCAGGATGCCGTCGTACGACCCGAGCACGTCGCCGATCTTGGGGCCCAACTTCTCGAGCTCCTCGCTATCGAGGTGATCGATCTGGACCTTCGCGTCGTTCGCGATGCCGCCGTGGAGCAGCGCCTCGTTGAGGCTCTTGTAGCTCTCGATCAGCTGGACGTACTTGCCGACGAACGCGACCTTCACGCTGTGCTTCGGATGCGTGATCCGCGCGACGACCTGCTCCCACGCATCGAGCCGCGACGCCCGCGACCAGATGTTGAGCAGCCCCGCGAGCTTCTGATCGAGGCCCTGCTCGGACAGCGCCAGCGGCAGCCGATAGACCGTATCGATGTCGATCGACTGGAACACCGCATCGGGCGCGACCGAGCAGAACATCGCCATCTTCTTGAGCGCGTCTTCGGGGAGCTTCTGCTCGCAGCGGACCACGAGCACGTCGCACTGCACGCCGATCTCGCGCAGCTTCTGGACCGAGTGCTGGGTCGGCTTGGTCTTGAACTCGCCGGCCGCGCGGAGGTGCGGCACGAGCGTGAGGTGCACGCTCACCGAGTTCTGCGTGCCGAGCTCGACGCGGAGCTGCCGCACCGCCTCGAGGAACGGCAGCGATTCGATATCGCCGACCGTGCCGCCGACCTCGACCACGAGCACGTCGAGGCCCTCGGCGCAGCGCAGGATCCGGCCCTTGATCTCGTCGGTGATGTGCGGGATGACCTGCACGGTCGAGCCGAGGTACTCGCCGCGGCGCTCCTTGCCGATCACGCTCGAGTAGACCTGGCCCGTCGTGATGTTGTTGAGCCGCGACATCTTGGTCGAGACGAACCGCTCGTAGTGACCGAGATCGAGGTCGGTCTCGGCGCCGTCATCGGTGACGTAGACCTCGCCGTGCTGCGTCGGGTTCATCGTCCCCGGATCGACGTTGATGTACGGATCGAGCTTCATGTTCGCGACCCGCAGGCCGCGATTCTCCATGAGCGCGCCGATCGTCGCCGACACCATGCCCTTGCCGAGCGACGACACCACGCCACCGGTCACGAACACGAACTTCGTTTGCTGCGCCATGAGGACCTCTCGTGGCGCGGCAGGAAACCGGAGTGCGCCAGAGGGTTTCTACCGAAGCGCTCGTCGAAAGACAAGCTGTTCGTCCCCTCGTGCAACCGACCGATCTGCTGGCTTGCCGGGGCTCAGTCGAGGCTCTCGGCCAACGCCTTCATTTTCGGGTCCGCGGTGCCGGCGTCCGCGCCGCTCACCGCGTCGGTTGCCGTTGGGTCGGGGGGATCATCGACGAACACACGGCTGGTGTTGCCGTCCAGCGCGCTCGGATCGATCTGCTTGGTCGGCGTGCCGACCAGCTTCGGTCCTGGTGGTGGCGGTGGCGGCGCCGGGGGGGGAGGCGAGTCCTCGAAGTCGGCGGGGTCGAACGGCTGGCTTGGCGT
>JBDTEH010000379.1:0-10405 GCA_039922635.1 Kofleriaceae bacterium
CGACGCCGAGCGCGTACAGCGCGACGTCGCGCTCGTCGTACGACGACTGCTGCTCGGGATACTTGAAGCCGATCGCGGCATCGACATCGATGAACTGATTGCCGCCCTTGCTCGGACCGGCCTCGACGTTCGCCATGATCGGCTGCATCGACTCGGCGACGCCGCCGGGGTGGTCGGCGTGCTTGAAGTCGGCGATCGTCTTCCAGGCGCTATCGACATCCTCGGGCGTGATCGTGCGGCCGAGCCGGAACGTCTTGCCCTTCGCGCGCTCCCAGCGGAGCTTCGCGTAGAACCCGCCGCCGACCTCGTAGAGCCCGCCCGAGTCCTCGGTCGCCTCGTGCGCGAGCTTGGCGACCAGCGCGGACACGTACTCGGGCTTCAACGCCTCGAGCAATTCCTTGGGCAGCACGGTCTCGGTCATCCGCGAGCCGGCGATCGGCGCGATCGTGTTGACCACGATGTTGCGCTTCTTGCCCTCGGCGGCGAGCGTCTGGGTGAAGCCGTGGATGCCGAGCTTGGCCATCGAGTAGTTGGCCTGGCCGAAGTTGCCGTAGATCCCGGCCGCCGACGACGTGTTGATGATCCGACCATAGCCGGCGTCGCGCATGTATGCCCACGCGGCGTGGGTGACCTTGAACGTGCCGAGCACGTGGACCTTGTAGACGAGGTCCCAATCGGCCTGGCTCATCTTCGCGAACGAGACATCGCGCAGGATGCCGGCGTTGTTGACGACGATGTCGATCTTGCCCCACGTGTCGATCGCGGTCTTGACGATCTGATCGCCGTCCTCGACGGAGTTGTAGTTCGCGACCGCCTCGCCGCCGTGCTCCTTGATCTCGGCGACGACCTTGTCGGCCGCGGTGCCGGATTTGCCCTCACCGGTGAAGCTGCCGCCGAGGTCGTTGACGACGACCTTCGCGCCGCGCGAGGCGAGCAGCAGCGCGTGCGAGCGCCCGAGACCGCCGCCGGCGCCGGTGACGATCGCTACTTTTCCGTCGAATCGTAGATCACTCATTTCTTCGTCCGTTTTCTGGGGGTGGTTGCTGCGTTGGTCAACACCGTCGGAAACAGTGTCTTGAAATCGTCGATCAGGATGTCGAGCCGCGCATCCTCGTGGAGCACCGCGGTCATCGCGGAGCCGATCATGAACTGCAGCGTGAAGTCGATCGCGCGCTCGAGGCCCGGGTGGTCCGCGACCTCCTTGCCGAACAGCTTGCGCGCCTGCGCGACGATCCGATCGCGGAGCGCGCGCTCGGCCGCGACCAGCACCGGGCGCAACTCGGGATCGGTGCGCGCGGCGGTGCGGAGCTCCATCGCGACCTGGAAGAACGTGCCGCTGAAGCACTGCCACAGCAGATCGAGGACCGCGTCGGTGCGCGAGCTCTTGGTGTCTCGGGCGCGCGTGTCCTCGGCGGGCAGCTCGGACGACAGCAGGCGGAGCTCGGCGGCGCGCATCTCGGCGAGGTGATCGACCGCCGCGACCAGCAGCTCGGTCTTCGACGGGAAGTGATGGAGCAGCGCGCCGCGCGAGGCGTTGGCCCGGCGCTGGACCTCGAGCGTCGTGGTCCGCGCGAAGCCGACCTCGATCAAGCTCTCGACCGCGGCATCGAGCAGCGCGCGGCGGGTCTCGTCGCGGCGCTGCTGCTGCGTACGGGGAGCGCGGACCGCCTCGGGCATCCCGAGATCCTTACCGCCCAAGAAACAGTCAGTCAAGACTGTTTGTTCTCGTTACGGCGTGTGCGCCCGCCAAGTGAGCGGACCTCGTGCGGTATCGTGCGTCGAGGAGGGTCGATGGCGCAACGTCCGGAGAGTGGTTCGCCCGTCAAACCCGCGCGTGGGTTCCCGTGGCGGCTGTGGCTGTACGCGATCGTGGTCACGGGAGCGGCCGGCGCCGGTGGTTACTTCACCTGGCAGTACCGCCAGCAGGCGCAGCACGGCGACGCGGACCACGCCGATTGCGCGAAGAACCTCACGGCGCTGCGCGGCCAGGCCGCCGATGCGACCCAGCAGGCGACCGAGTGCAAGGCGTCGCTCGCGGCCGCGACCCAGAAAGCCACGGGGCTCGAGCAACAGAGCGGGGAGGTCGCGAAGAGCTTGAACGCGACCAAGGACGAGCTCGCTCAGCTCCGCGCGCAGAAGGCCGAGGCCGACAAGCGGATGGCCGCGATCGAGGACATTCAAGAACAGTTCGCGAAGATGATCGACACCGGCCAGCTCCAGGTCGTGGCGCGCCACGGTGCGCTCGTGGTCTCGCTGCCGGCGGAGGTGCTGTTTCCGTCGGGCTCGAGCGTGCTCTCGAAGCGGGGCGAGTACGCCGTCGTCGAGGTCGCGGGCGTGCTCAAGAAGTTCCCCGATCGCCGGTATCTCGTCGTCGGCCACACCGACAACCAGGACTTCGCCAAGAGCAAGACGCCGGAGCCGTGCGCGCCCAAGGACAACTGGCAGCTCTCGACCGAGCGCGCGCTGACCGTGACGCGCGTGATGGTGACGGCCGGGATGCCCTCGAAGAACCTGATCCCGGCGGGCGAGGGCGAGCACGACCCGATCGCGCCGAACACGACCGCCCAGGGTCGCCAGAACAACCGGCGGATCGAGATCGCGCTGCTGCCGGCGATCGACGAGCTGCCGCCGCTCCCGGCCTCGCTGCAGGACGCGGCCGGCTCTGGATCGGGCTCCGGCGCGAAGTAGCGCAACCTCGCGCCGGGTTCGGTGTCGCCTGGTCGTGAGGTTGCCGAGCGGGCCGGACAGCAGCGACAGCAGCGACCTCATCATCGTCACGCGTCGTGCTGGCGCCGCGCCCAGTGGCGAGGCAAGCTGAGCCCGCATGCCGCTGTGGGCCGAACTCTTGATCCTCGTCGTGGCCCTCGGCCTGGTCGGCTTCGTCGGTTGGTACATCTACCAAGCGCCGTACGAGCTCCGGATCGGCTGGCGCTACCTTTATAACGGCCAGAAAGATCGCGCGATGTTGACCGCCGCGATCGTCTCCGCGGCGGTCGCGGTCGCGGGCCTCGTCGTGATGTTGACCTCGCACGGCGGTAGCCCGGTCGGCGTGTTGATGCTGGTGCTCGGCATGATCTCCGCGTCGGTGTGCACGCTGCTCGCGGTGTTCTCGGTGTTCACCAGCGTCTCGGTGCTCGGCGTCGTGCTCGGCGTCGCCGCGCTGACCATCGTGCTCGCGGTCACGACCGGGTTCCAGCAGCAGTTCCGCGACAAGGTGCTCGGGGTCAACGCCCACGTGATCGTGCTCAAGTCGCAGGCCACGTTCGCCGAGTACCGCGATGTCATGGACACCGCGATGCACATCGATCCGGACGTGATCGCGGTCCAGCCGTTCATCTTCGCCGAGATGCTCGTCACCCGCGGCAAGGGCGAGCTGTCGGGCGTGGCGATCAAGGGCGTCGATCCGAAGCTCGTCAAGAGCGTGCTCGATCTCGAGAGCCACATGGAGCAGGGCTCGGTCGACTCGCTCGGCGTCGTGCCGAAACAGGGCGAGCTGCCGCCGATCATCATCGGCAAGGAGCTCGCGCACAAGCTCAAGGCCAAGGTCGGCGACGAGGTCACGGTCGTCGTGCCGCTGTCCAACATCGACTTCGATACCTGGCGTGCGAAGTCGAGCGCGCCGCGCACGAAGCGGTTCCGCGTGACCGGGATCTTCTACAGCGGGTTCGACGAGTACGACCGCCGCCTGATGTACACGTCGCTGCACGAGACCCAGGAGCTGGTCGGCCGCGGCGATCAGGTGATGGGCGTCGAGATGAAGGTCAAGGACGTCGACCGCGCCGCGGAGATCGCGAAGAAGCTCGAGAAGGCGCTCGGCGGCCCGCCGTATCAGGTCGAGGACTGGTACGAGCTCAACCACAACCTGTTCACGGCGCTCAACTTCCAGAAGCTCGCGCTCGTGATCATCCTCACGCTGATCATCATCGTCGCGACGGTCAACATGGTGTCGGCGCTGACCATGATGGTGACCGACAAGACCCGCGAGATCGCGATCCTGAAGTCGATGGGGTCGACCTCGACCAGCGTCGCGCGCGTGTTCCTGGTGCTCGGCCTGGCGATCGGCGGCGTCGGCACGGTGCTCGGCGTCGGCATCGGGCTCGCGACCTGTTACTCGGTCAGCGCGTACGGCTATCACCTCGATCCGAAGGTGTACTTGATCGATCGTCTGCCGATCGACGTTCGGTTCTTCGAGGTGTTGCTGGTCGCCGGCATCACGCTCGTGATCAGCTTGATCGCGACGCTGTTTCCCTCGCAGAGCGCCGCGGCGCTGACGCCGGTCGAAGGTTTACGCTACGACTGAAACTCCAGTTGCATTTGTGCAACTTTAGTTGCGAGTTGATCCAAATCTGGGATCGTCGGCCCAATAAGTTCGATAGGTTGGCGTGTCCTACATTGGCTCACCCCTTGTAATAGGGCGGAGCCATCATGCGCAACCTCAACTCGCTTCTCGTCGCTCTCGTCCTGTCCGCTTCGGCCACTTCCGCGCTCGTGGGCTGCGCCACCCAGGCGGACGACGACGTCTCGGATGCGGACTCCAACGCGACGACCGCCGGCAAGTTCGATCTGTGGCAGGCGAACGATGGTTGGCACTTCCACCTCGCGGCCGGCAACGGCGCGATCCTCCTGACCTCGGAGGCGTACGCGTCGCGTACCAGCGCGATCAACGGCATCCTGTCGGTCGAGACCAACGGCGTCGATCACGCGCAGTACTCGCTCGAGCAGGCCTCGAACGGCGGCTACCTGCTGCACCTCGTCGCCGGCAACCACGAGATCATCTCGTTCTCGCAGATCTACACCACGAAGTCGAACGCGACCCGCGCGATCACCGCGTGCGTCAGGGCGGTCACCACGTACCTCGACAAGCTCGAGGCCAACACGACCGGCGCGCGCGTCTCGATCGAGGAAGGCTCGACCAACCAGTTCCGCTTCAACGTGGTCGCGGCGAACGGCCAGGTCGTGCTGTCGAGCGAGTCGTACACCACCGCGGCGGCCGCGTGGAACGGTGCGTTCGCGGTGCAGGACGCGTCGGCCGTGGACGCCAACTTCGCCGTCCTGACGGCGACCGATGGCCGGTTCTACTTCACGCTCACCGCCCAGAACGGCCAGGTCGTCGGCATCAGCCAGATGTACACGGCGAAGGCCTCGGCGCAGGCCGGCATCGCCTCGGTCAAGGCGACGCTCGCGAAGCTCCACGTGATCTGAGCTGCTATCCGTCGGGCCTTCGCCCGACCTGTTCGTTGCGCGCGCCCGAGCCCCCTCAAAGGGCTCGGGCTTGCTCGTTTCGGATACAGTGCGGCCCGTGAATCACCGCCGTACGCCACCGTGGCTGTTCGCCTTCACCGGCATGACCTACGGCGTCCCGGGCGGCTTCACCGGCATCGTGATGCCGTACCTCGCGCGCCGCGCCGGCATCGAGCTCGACGCGATCGGCTGGTTCGTCACGCTGCTGTTCGTGCCCTCGATCCTCCAGTTCCTGTACGCACCGGTCGTCGACTTCGGGCCGCAACGCAAGAACTGGCTCGTGATCGTGAGCGTCGCCGGCGCGGCCTGTCTGTTCGTCGCGTTCCAGATGCACCTGCCCGAGGACAAGGTCACGTTCCTCGTGTTCGGGTTCCTCGCTTCCGTGTTCAGTGGGCTGATCGGTAGCTGCAACGGCGGGCTGATGGCGACCGGCCTGGCCGACGCCCAGCGCGGCAAGGCCGGCGCCTGGTACAACGTCGGCAACCTCGCGGGCGGCGGCATCGCGAGCGCGCTCGCGGTCTGGATGAGCGGCCACGGGTACTCCACCATCGCGGTCGGCGGCGCGATGGGGGCCATGATGATCCTGCCGGCACTCGCCGCGCTCGCCGTCGACGAGCCGGCGCGCGAGGCGGGCGGCACGTTTGTCGAGACGATCAGGGGCCTGCTGCACGAGATCAAGGAGGTGCTGTGGACGCGCGCGGGCATCACCGGCCTGTTGCTGTGCCTGTCCCCGGTCGGCACCGCGGCGCTGACGAACTACTTCAGCGGCATCGCGCAGGAGTACGTCCGCCACGATCTCGCCGCGGAGCTCGCGAAGCTGCCGGTCGAACAGGCGAAGGCGCTGCTCGACGCGCACGTGTCCAGCGTGCTCGCGTTCGTCGGAGGTCCTGTCGGCCAGGGCCTCACCGCGGCCGGCGCGTTGATCGGTGGCTTTGTCTGCGACCGCAAGAATCGCCGCGCGATGTACCTGCTGTCCGGTGTGCTCACCGCCGTGGTCGGCGTCGGAATGGCGGTGTCGCCGGCCTCGCAAGCCACGTTCACCACCGGCGCGCTCACCTACGCGCTCGTCACCGGCTTCTGCTACGCCGCGTTCACCGCGACCGTGCTCGAGACGATCGGCAAGGACACCAAGTCTGCGTCGACCCGCTACTCGATGTTCACGGCGGCGGGCAACGTCGCGATCGCGTACGTCGGCCTGATCGACTCGCGGTTCGAGGCGCACCATGGCGTCGCCGGTGTCGTCAGCAGCGACGCGGTGCTCAACCTCGCCGGTGTCGTCGTGCTCGGCCTGGTGTTCTGGAAGCTCGGCTCGTTCGGCAAGTCGCGGCACGTCCCCGAGCCGCCGGTGCCTACGGCGAAGGTCGTCGATCGATCGTGACGCGCGCGCACTGACCGGCGCCACGTGCACGACCGGTTCGCGACCTGGCGATCCGCGACGGTGCGGTCCGCGAGCTCGATCGTTGGGCAGGTCCCGGCACGTTGCGGAACCGAGGTGCCAGTCGTGGATTGCCAGCCCGCCGCGAGCGCAAGTGCGGGACAGTGAAGCATGAGGCCGATCAAGGCGATGACCACGATCGTGATGATGACGCTCGTCGCGGCCGCGCGAACGACCATCGCGGCGCCGGATCCCGCGGCACCGGATCCCGCAACACCGGATCCCGCGGCACCGGATCCCGCGGCACCGGATCCCGCGGCAGCGCGTGCGTCGACTCCGAGTCCGGACTGGCGGTTCGCTCCGCCGTCGCTCGCGCCGGTGATCGCGACCAACGCGCCGATCGAGCCGCCGCCGCTCGATGGTGGTCGCCTGGCAGGCGAGGCGGCGCTGGGGGCTGGCATCGGCGTCGTCGGGTTCGCGCTCGGCGCTCTGGCGGGCGCGGGCCTCGAGTGCGCCGTTGGGTGCGATGCAGAGTTCGGCGGCCTCGGCGGCGCGATCATCGGGGGCGCGATCGGCGGCGTGCTCGGGATCGGCACGGGCGTCTATCTCGGAGGTAACGCGGGTGACCAGACCGGCTCGTTCGGCGCGTCGGTCGGCGGCGCGTTGCTCGGCGCATCGGTCGGCGGCCTGGTCGCGGCCGGCCTGATCAACGGGGACCACCTCGACTCGGCGGCCGCGATCGTGTTCGTCGCGAGCCCGTTCGCAGGCGCGCTGATCGGCTTCAACGTGACGCGGCGCTGGGACCGTCCCGCGCGCGCACCCGCGATCGGCTCGCTCGTCCGCTTCGATCACGGTGAGCTGCGCGCCGGCGTACCGATCGTGGCGCCCAGCGCGACCGGTGGCTACCTGTCGGTCGCGAGCGGCTCGTTCTGAGCGATCGCGCCCGATTCGGCTTGCCCGGGGCATAATGCCACGACAAGCTGCGGGTGAATGGACGACCTCGTGCTGGCACCGCGGGTGGTAACCACGCTCCATCGCGCCGCGTGGTTCGGCGCGATCGTCGTGGCGGCGATCGGGGTGATCGCCGTGTGCGGCTGGGCGCTCCATGTCGAGCAGTTGCCCGCGCTCGGGGCGATGAAGGTGAACGCCGCGATCGGGTTCGTGCTGGCGGGCACCGCGCTCGCGCTCGTGGCCTCCGGCAGATCGCCGGCCGATGCCCGGATCTCGCGTGCGCTGGCGTACGTGGTCTCGATGCTCGGCGCGGTCACCTTGTTCGAGTACGTGCCGGGTGCGGACCTCGGGATCGACGACCTGTTGTTCGCCGATGACAAGCACGTGCTCGCGCCGGGCCTCGCGCCGGGGCGGATGTCGGCGATCAGCGCGGCGGCGTTCCTCGCGATCGGGGTGGCGCTGCTCTGCCTCGACGCGCGTGGCCGCGTGGCCCAGTTCACGGTCCAGGTGCTCGCGCTCGGCGCGGGGTTCGTGTCGTTACTCGCGCTCCTTGGCAACCTCTACGGCGTGCGCGCGCTGTACACGCTCGGCGGCTACGAGGAGGTCGCGCTCAACCCGGCGGTGGCGATGACCCTGTGCGCCGGATCGATCCTGTGCGCGCGGCCGGCGCGCGGCGTGATGGCCGTGATCGCGAGCGAGGGGCCGGGTGGCGCGCTCGCGCGGCGCCTGCTGCCGGCGGCGCTCCTGGTCCCGGCCACGATCGGTGCACTCGTGATCCTGGGCGAGCAGACCGGCCTGTTCGATGTCGAGCACGAGACCGCGCTGTTCGCGGCGACCAGCATCGTGTGCTTCACCGCGCTGACCTGGTGGACCGCGACGACGATCCTGCGGCTCGATGTCGCGCGGCGGCGAGCCGAAGGCCTCGCGGCCGAGACCAAGCGCAACGCGGACGACCAGCTGATGCGCTCGCAACGCTTCGAGTCGGTCGGCCGGCTCGCCGGTGGCATCGCGCACGACTTCAACAACCTGTTGACCGTGATCATCACGTACGGCCACCTCCTGCAGCGCCGCGCCCAGGTCCCAGATGCCAAGCTCGCCGAGATCGTGCGCGCCGCGCAGCGCGCCAGCGAGCTGACCCGCCAGTTGCTCGCGTTGAGCCGTCGCCAGGTGTTGCAGCCGACGGTCCTCGATCTGGGCGAGTTGCTCGACGCGATGGCGGACATGCTGCGCCACGCGATCGGTGAGGACATCGAGCTCGCGATCATCAAGCGCACGACGCGCGCGCCGATCTACGTGGACGCGGGGCAGATCGAACAGGTGATCCTCAACCTCGTGGTCAACGCGCGCGACGCGATGCCGCAGGGTGGGCGGATCACGATCACGCTCGACAGCGTCGCGACTCACGTCCGGCTCGCGGTGCGCGACAGCGGCGTCGGGATGGACGCGGCGACGCTCGCGCAGATCTTCGAGCCGTATTTCACGACCAAGGACGCGGCGAAGGGCACCGGGCTGGGGCTACCGACCGCGCTCGGCATCGTCGAACAGAGCGGTGGCACCGTCCACGTCCGGAGCGAGCCCGGCGAGGGCACGACGTTCGAGGTCGAGCTCCCGTGGCACGAAGGTGTCGTGACCGCCGCGCCGGTGGCCACGCCGCCGGTCACGCTGGTCGGCACCGAGACCGTGCTGCTCGTCGAGGACGACCCGCAGGTTCGGACGATCATCGCGACCGTGCTGCGCGAGCACGGCTACGTCGTGATCGAGGCCTCGACCCCGGGCGATGCGCTACTGACCGCGGAGCAGCAGCCCGCGATCGATCTGCTGCTCACCGACGTGGTGATGCCTCGGATGGGGGGGCGCCAGCTCGCCGAACGGATCACCCAGCTCGCGCCGGCGATCCGCGTGCTGTTCATGTCGGGGCACACCGACGATGCGATCTTGCTTCACGGTGTCGAGAGCTCGGGCGTCGCGTTCATCCAGAAGCCGATGGAGCCCGAGGCGCTACTCGCGAAGTTGCGCGAGATCTTGGAGGGCTGACCGGGCGGGCCCGGCGGGTCCGGCGGTCGCCACGGATCCCCACGTGAATGTATGCCTTGACAGGCATATACGCGTGAGGGCATATTAGTGTCGTGGTCGAGATGTTCATGGCGCTCGCCGAGCAAAACCGGTTCCGGATCGTCGAGCTGCTGCGCTCGGGCCCGCTGCCGGTCAGCCGGATCGGCGCGCGGCTCCACCTCAACCAGCCCCAGGTCTCGAAGCACCTGCGGGTGCTCCGCGAGGCGGGTTTGGTCGAGGTCGAGGCGCGCGCGCAGCAGCGGGTCTACGAGCTGCGCGGCGAGCCGCTGCGCGATCTTCACGCTTGGCTCGAGCGGTACCGCCGCGTGTGGGACGCGCGGTTCGATCAGTTGAACGAGCTCGTCCAGGAGCTCGTGAACCAGGAGAAAACCGATGGCCGACGCAAGAAGTAGTAACCGTACCGTCAGTGAAGTGCGTGGCGAGCTCGAGCTCGTGATCACACGAACGATCGATGGTCCCGCGCGGATCGTGTTCGACGCGTGGACCCGTGTCGAGCACCTGCGGCGCTGGTGGGCGCCCGAGGCGATCGGCGCACCGGGCGAGGGCTTCACCGCCGACGTGCGTACCGGCGGGCGCTACCGCTACGTGCTGCGCTTGCACGGCGGCGGCGAGCTCGGGTTCTCGGGGACGTACCTCGAGGTCACGCCACCAACGCGCCTGGTCTATACCTCGCTGTTCGAGCCGCGGCCCGAGGCCGGCGAGGTGTTGTGTACCGTCACGTTCGAGGAGCACGACGGCAAGACCAAGATCGTGCTGCACGAAAAG
>JBDTEH010000380.1:0-53147 GCA_039922635.1 Kofleriaceae bacterium
CGCTCGTTGGGGCCCCGTACGCCGAAAACACGAACGCCCGGGCGGCAACCCAGGCGTCCTTGCGGTCTTTCGACCCTAACCTAACTAATTTAAGTAGTGCGATTCGGGGCTTATCAGTAACCGAGCCGCTGCGTGACCCAGCGATCAAGCAACCCTCGGGCCAAGCTCTCGGGCATGCTCGCAATCACTTGTTTTCTAACATCTCCCATGTTACCGAGTGGGTCGAATCCCGCTTCCTGCGAGCCCGAATTACGACATCCATGTCGCGGCGCTCCGGAGCTTCCGCAACGAATTGCAGAGCGACTAAATGCAAAACATGTTGGTGGTGAACGCCGAGGGCCCTGAGACCCGTGTTGGGGTCATCGAAGAGGGCGCTCTGGCCGAGTTTTTTGTCGAGCGCAAACGCGACCGCGGCATGGTCGGCAACATCTATCGCGGCAAGGTCACGCGCGTGTTGCCCGGCATGCAGGCGGCGTTCGTGGATCTCGGCCCGAAGGTGGAGCGCGCCGCGTTCCTCTACGTCGCCGATATCCTCGGCGGCGACTCCGCGAAGCTGTTCGAGGACAGCGAGACCGATGACAGCGGCGACGAATCTCCGGAGGGCGCGGCCTCGCGGATCGCGCGCTCGCGCAAGCAGCTCGCGAACCGCAAGATCGAAGAGCTGATCAAGCCCGGCCAGAACGTGCTGTGTCAGGTCACCAAGGATCCGATCGGCCTCAAGGGCGCGCGGGTCACCGGCTATCTGTCGCTGCCCGGGCGCTACTCGGTGTTCATGCCGCACGTCGCGCAGATCGGCGTCAGCAAGCGGATCGGCTCCGACAAGGAACGCCGCCGCCTGCGCGACATCGTCAACGAGGCGCGCCCCAAGGGCACCGGCTTCATCGTGCGGACCGCCGCCGAGGATGCCAACGACCAGGAGCTGCGCGACGACGTCGACTTCCTCGCGCGCCTGTGGGGCGAGATCGAGCGCCGCGAGGAAGGCATGACCGGGCCCGGCCTGGTCTACGCCGACTTCGATCTCGCGCTGCGCTGCGTGCGTGACCTCATGCGCGAGGACACCAGCGAGATCGTGATCGACGACGACGAAGAGTTCGAGCGCGTCCGCAAGTTCACGCTGGCGTTCCTGCCGCGCTTCACCGAGCGGGTGAAGCGCTACGACCACCGCCGGCCGATCTTCGACCACTACCACATCGAGCCCGCGCTCCGCCTCGCGGTCGCGCGCCGCGTGCCGTTGCGCAGCGGTGGCTCGCTCGTGATCGACCAGGGCGAGGCGCTCACCGCGATCGATATCAACACCGGTTCGTTCACGAACACCGGCTCGGGCAACCTCGAGGACACGGTCACCGCGAACAACCTCGAGGCCTGCGACGAGGTCGCGCGCCAGCTCCGGCTGCGCAACATCGGCGGCATCATCGTCGTCGACTTCGTCGACATGGACAAAGAGGGCAACCGCCGCAAGGTCTGGGACGCGTTCCAGAAGGCGCTGTCGCGCGATCGCGCGCGCACGAACGTCACCAAGATCAGCGAGCTCGGCCTGGTCGAGATGACGCGCAAGCGCACCCGCGAATCGCTCGTCCAGCTGCTGACCGAGCCCTGCCCGACCTGTGAAGGCTCCGGCGTCGTCAAGTCGGTGACCACGGTCGCCTACGAGATCCTGCGCGAGGTCCGCCGCAGCGGCATGACCGTCGAGAACGACAAGATCGAGCTCGAGTGCTCGCCGCGCGTCGCGGAGATCTTGCAGCATCAGGAACGCGACTACCTCGACTCGCTCGAGAAGCGGTTCCAGAAATTGATCACCGTCGTGCCGCAGAAGGGCTGGAAGCCCGACCAGTTCCGGGTCGCCGGCAAGATGTCGACCGAGATCGCAGCCGAGGCCGCGGCCGAAGCCGCGCCATTGGCGCCGCGCTACACCGCACCTGGTGGGGGTGGCGATCGCGAGCGCCGGCCGCGCGGTGATGGCGGTGGCGGTGGTGGTGCCGGCGGCAATGGTCGGCGGCGCCGGCGCGGCGGCCGCGGCCGCGACCGCGCGAGCGCGTGAGACTCGGATGCAAGATCGCGCTCCCGTCGGGCTCGGTGCGCTCGCCGGAGCTGGCGTGATCGTCGCGACGGGCGGCGAGAAGATCCTCGCGGTGATCCTCGGGTTCGTCGGTGCGAGCGCGATGTCGGGGTTCGTGAAGTCGAAGCCTGCGTAGCGATGCCGACGACGCCCGCAGAGCTCGCGCGCACACTCCAGATCATGGTGACCACCCGAGATGGGCCCGCACGGGCGCCGCGGTTGCGCCTGTTGAGGTCGATCCCTGCAGCGATTCGCATCCAGACGATCGTCGATGCGCTGCCTCGCACAAAGCACGCACGCTGGGAGCTGCCGTTCATCCTCCACCGCATCGCGACGCCCGCGATGCCCGGCTTTCACGGCGTGTTCACCGGCTTGTTGACCGACCCCGATCCAGGCGTGCGTGAAGGTGCGGCGGAGGTCCTCTCCAACCGGCCGCCGTGGGCCGCGACCCTCGTACCGGCGCTCGCCTCGATGGTTGCCATCGAGCTTCCAAGGAAACGGGGCACGCTCGCGATCGGCGAAGCCTTGCGTGCGCTGGCCGCGGCGCAGACCAAAGAAGCTGAAGCGGTGCTCGTCGGCCTCCGCCGGCGAAGATTTGCGCTCCCTTGGTATCGCGCACAGTGGCTGCACGCGCTCGCGCACTACCGGTCGCCGGCAGCGAAGCGCGTGCTCGCCGCGTTCTCGAACGCCAACGATCTCTCCATGCGTACGTCGGCGCTCGGTGGGCTCGTTCGCAATGGAGATCGCCGTGCACTCGCGAGTCTGCGAGCGCTGCTCGACATAACTCCGGTCGAACGGGCGTGCAACGTCGCGTGGGATGTCCACTTCGTGTTGAAGGTGCCGCTCGCCATCGACGAAGCGCAGCTCGTTCGGCTCAAGAAATGGTGGGACGCGCACCCCGAACAGATCGAGAAGCGTTTCCGTGCGGCGCACAAGAAGCCGACTTAGTCCGAACCGCGCAGATCCTTCAGCGCCTCGGTCATGATCATCGTCGCCAGCGCATCGTACGTGCACATGATCACGCGGATCTTTAGCGGATTCTCGACGAGGAATTCGTGGATCGTCGCGAGCGCCGTGTCCGCGGCTTCGCGCACGGGGTAGCCGAAGATTCCGGTCGAGATACCGGGGAACGCGATCGAGCCGAGCTCGTGGAGCTTCGCGAGCTCCATGCACCGGCGGTAGCAAGAGACGAGTTTGCCACGCTCACCCAGCGTGCCGCCGTTCCACTTGGGACCGACGGTGTGGATGATCGACTTCGCGAGCAGCTTGTAGCCCTTGGTGAGCTTCGCGTTGCCGACCTCGCAGCCGGCGAGCATCCGGCACTCGGCGAGGAGCTCCTGGCCGGCCGCGCGGTGGATCGCGCCGTCCACTCCACCACCACCGAGCAGGCTGGTGTTCGCCGCATTAACGATCGCGTCGACCTCGAGCGCGGTGATGTCGGCCTCGCAGATCGCGATCTGGTCCCAGGTGCTCATGGTGTCATAATAACACTATTAGCGACGCGGGCCAAGCTGCGGTATCGTGCGCTCGTGAAGCACCGGATCTCGATCGCGCGGGAGCAGTACAAGTTCTCGTGCGCCCACATGACGGTGTTCGCCGACGGCACGAAAGAGCGCCTGCACGGGCACAACTACACGATCGCGGTCGCGCTCGAGGTCGACTCGATCGCGATCGCGAACATGGTGCCGTTCTCCGCGCTCAAGCAGGCGCTGCACGAGCTGTGCGCCGCCTGGAAAGAGCACGTGCTGCTCGCCACGAACAATCCGTTCTTCGTCATGACGACCGAATCGCCGGAGCTCGAGTTCACGCTCTGCGGCGAGCGCTACGTGATGCCACGCGGCGATGCGCTGCTGCTGCCGCTCGACAACATCTCGGTCGAGACGCTGGCCGCGCACGTCGCCGGCGTGCTCGCGGCGAAGCTCGTGGCCCCGTCGGCGTCGGCGCTCGAGGTCACGATCGAAGAAAGCCCCGGTCAGGGGGCTTCCACGATCATCGAGCTGCGCCAGGTAGGCCACAGGTAGGCCAGGTAGGCCAGTAGCTGGTCAGCGGGGCTTGAGCACCAGGCGCGCGAGCACGAGGCAGAGCGCCGCGTTGGCGACGAGCCACACCGACGACGCCATCACCGGCACGTAGTGCAGCGACATCAGCGGTGCCGCAACGAAGAACACGAGGTGTGCCGCGACGCCGATCGCGAGCCCGGCGAGCAACGGCCGTAGCTTCGGCACGCCGTAGCCGATGGCGAGCGCGGCGAGCGGGAGGGCGGCGCTGAAGAACAGCGCGTTGCCGTGGCCGTTGACGCCGAGCAGCGAGAGGTCCCACGACGGCAGCCCGCGGGTCAGCGCGTTCACGATCGGCCAGGTCGAGATCGTCGGCAGGATGTACGGCAGGAAGAACAGCCCCGAGGCACCGACGCCGACCCCGGCGAGGTAGCCCACGCCGAGCTTCTTGCGGCGCGCCGAGGCCGCGATGCCGGCGGCCAGCAGCAAGCCGAGACCGAACTGGAAGCCCCCGGTCTCGCTACGTGCTTTGAGGATCGCCGCGGGCGCATCGAGGATGCCGGCGCCGTACTTGTCGGCGGTGTACGACTGGTTCGTGGGCTTGCGCGCGCTGGCCTTCAGGATCGCCTCGACCTGGTCGGGGTTCGTGACGCCCTCACCGACGACGAGCGCGGCGACGCCGGCCGCGTGGGGCGACGCCATCGAGGTCCCCATGTACGTGAAGTAGCCGTCCTTGGTCGGATCGCCGATCACGATCGTGTTCTGGAGGACGCCGTCGGGCATGCCATCGCCGTTCTGATCGACGCGGGTGTTGCCGCCCGGCGCCGCGATGTCGATGTCCTTGCCGTAGTTCGAGTAGAACGTGACGCTCTCGTCGAACTGCGTGGCCGAGACGGCGACCGCGCCGGGATACGCGGCCGGATAGCCGACCTTGCCGCGGCTCTCGTTGCCGGCGGCACAGATCACGGTGACGCCCTTGTCGTGGGCGTACTTGACGGCCTTCTTGAGCACCCCCGACGGGAACGCGCCGCCGAGCGACATGTTGATGACCTTCGCGCCGTGATCGGCGGCGTAACGGATCGCGTCCGCGATGCCCGCGACCGAGCCCGAGCCGGTCGCCGAGAGCACCTTGAGCGGCATGATCTTGACGTTCAGTGCGATGCCGGCGACGCCGATGCCGTTGTTGGTCGCCTGCGCGATCGTGCCGGTGACGTGCGAGCCGTGGCCGTGATCGTCGTTCGCGTGCGTCGTGTTGGAGACGAAGTCGTACGGATCGACGAACGTCAGGCCCTTGAGATCGGGCAGCTGGTGAAACTTCTTGTAGTCCTCGTACGCGACGCCGGTGTCGAGCACCGCGACGATCACGCCGTTGCCGTCGGCGAGCTTCCACGCCTCGGGCATGCCGATCTGGCGGAGGTGCCACTGGTACTTGTAGTCGGGGTCGTTCGGGAAGCCAGGCTGGGTCGCCGGGGTCTCGGTGACCTGGGCGACCTCGCTCGGGTCGAGCTGCATGAACGAATCGGGCTCGGCGATCTCGACGAGCGGGTTGGTGTGCAGGGCGGCGATGATGCGGGCTTCGTTCGCCGGATCGACGTGCGCGCGATAGAGCTGCGTCGCCGCCGCTTCGCCGGTCGCATCGACGAGCTCGAGCTTCGCGCCGATCTGCTGCTCGATCGCGGCGACCTGAGCCGGCGTCGCGTGATCTTTGAGATCGACGAGGATGTCGTCCCGATCGATCGCGAGCTGCGCCTCGGCGTCGTTGGCTCCGATCTGATCGACCTTGGTAGACGCCGGCTCGCGGAAGTGCCACCAGATGAACACGATCGCCACGATCACCAGGAGCCACACGAGGCGACCGAAACCACTCGAACGCTTCGCTGTTTGCTGCTCGTCGTCCATGGCGACAAGTATAAGGCCTAAATCAGAATTCGCTCGTCGGACGGGGTGTCGTCCTCGCCGAGCAACAGCTGATTATCGATCTCGCGATCCTCCGCTAACGCTTCGAGATAACTCTTGATTTCTGGGACGCCAGCGACCATCCGGGCGACGTACTCGCGCGCCAGGAACAGCACGGTGGCCGGCCGCTGGGCCACGACGGTCGCCGTGGTGCGAGCGTTCCGCAGGATCGAGATCTCGCCGAACACGTCGCCGGTCTTGAGGCCGCCGAGCGGCACGGTCGCGCCGTCGTTCGCGCGCCGCGAGACGTCGAGCTCGCCGGACAGCACGACGAACAGGCCGCGGCCCTCCTCGCCCTCGTCGATCACGACCGTCCCGGGCGCGACGTCGTGGCTGGTGAACCGGCGCAGCAGATCGCGCTGTTGCATCCGATTGAACGGTCTGAACAACGCGGACGTCGCCATCAGGTTGCCGAGCAGGCGCTCGCGCGTGAAGCCGTGCAGCGCCTCGGCGACCGCGCCGAGCTCATCGGCGAGCGCCGCGAGCGATTGCCGGCCAACCTCGAGCAGATCGACATCGCTCGAGCAGCCGACGCTCGCGGTGCGCGGCTGCGCCGACAGCAGCGCCATCTCGCCGAACACGGCGTTCTCGCCGAGCTGCGCGAGCTCGGTCTGGCGGCCGAGGCCATCGGTCGCGAACACGCGGAGCTGACCTGCCGCGACGAAGAAGAACGAATTACCGGCTTCGCCCTCGCGCACGACGAGCGTGCCGGCCGGCACGCGACGCAGCACGAGCGTGCCGAGCACGCGGCGAAACGCGGCCTCCGACATCGCCGACAGCAGGGGGATCGGGTGCAGCGCCTCGGGGTAGCCGTCGAGCGTGTCGGTGCAGTGCTCCGCACGCTCGAGCGCGGTCGCGATCGCGTCGGGCGGAGCCGCGAGCCGGACGTCGGGGACGTCGATCGGAATCGTCTCGGCCGGCGGGGCGATCCGCGTCGCGACCTTGCCCAGGCGCTCGCTCTCGCTGCCGTAGGTGACGACGAGCGCGGCGACGAGATCGCTCGCGTCCGCACCGTGGGCCTCGAGGACGCGCGCGCACACGAGCGCGGCGAGCGGATGACCGGCCTTGAGGCAATACCAGGCGGTCGCGCGATACACGTTCGCGGCCCGGGCCTCGCCGAGCGCGAGCGCCGCATCCGCGACCCGGATCCGCGCATCGTAGTCGAGCGGCGCGCGTGCGACGACCGCGTCGTACAAGCGTAGCGCGGCGAGGTGCTGGCCCTGCCCGAACAACGCCGCGGCGCTGCGCTTGACGTCCCCCAAACTGACCATGGCGTCGAGGCTAATGTATAGTGAGGTCCTGCGTTCGGGGGAACCGTGAAGAAATGCGCTAGCTGCACGAAGGACTTGCCGGAAGCGGCGCTCCACTGCGTGTTCTGCGGTGCGAAGCAACCGCCTGCACCCGCCGTGCAACCGGGGCTCGCGAAGACCGCGTTCGGCTACTCGAACGAGATGATGGAGCAGCTCAAGAAGCAGGCGCCACCCTCGAGCGGACCCGGTCCGTACGTGCCACCGGCGCCGCAACCCGCGTATCAACCGGCGCAGCAGCCGGCGCAGCCACGGCATCCGCCTTCGCAACCACCGTATGGGGGTGGGCTCGCACCGAGCTCCGCCGCGAACGCGGCGACGATGTTCGTGCAGGGCGGACCGCCCGGCGCGTCGCCACAGCCGCCGCAACAGCAACCGCAAGCCGCGTTCATGCCGACCGCGGTGTCACCGCCGCCGCCGCAGCAATATCCACAGCCGCCATACCAGCCGCAATACCCGCAACCGGTGCCGCAGCCGATGGCGCCCCCGATGAGCGGCATGGGTGTGCAGGGCCCGCAGAACGCCTACGCGCCACAGCCGATCGCGCCGGTCCCTTATCGCGGCGGGGCGCAGATGCACGATGCAAACGCCCCGATCGAGCCGTGGAAAGACGCGCTGCCGCTGGTGATGATCGTGTGGGGGATCGCCACGCTCGTCGCGTTCGTGGTGCCGCTCTCGATCCACCCGCTGGTGTTTAACTGGGACACGATCATCCACGGCGAAGGCACGCAGAAGCTGCCGATGCTCGTGATCGCCGCGCTCGGGTTGCTCGGCGTCGTGATCGGCGCGATCCCGATGGCGGTGATGCCGCGCGGGATCTTGGCCGCGCTGCTCGGGATCTCGGCCGTGCTGGTGCCCCTGCTCGTCGCGGGCTCGGTGCCGCCCTGGCAGATCCTCGTCCCGCTCGTCGGGCTCGCGCTGTTGATCCCGGGCCAGCTCATCCGCAACGAGTACGTCGAGTCGACGCTGTCCCGCGTGCTGGTCACGCTCGGTGTGATCGGCGTGTTGCTGCCGCTGGTCGTGCCGGAACACGGCCAGATTCCACTCGTAGCGTTGCTCAAGGCCGTGCTCAACGGGCACATCGATAGCGGCACGATCTCGGCGCTCGCGACGATCGTGTTCGTCGTCGTGAACCTGCTCGCCTGGCTGCCCGGGCCGGCGACCGGAGGCGGCAAGGTGTTCGCGTGGATCTGGATCCTCGCGCCGTTCATCATCACGGCGATCACCGTCGGCTCGAACGCGAGCCATCTGCCGGACATGATCAAGGAGAGCCCCGCGATGCTGGTGGCGTGGATCCCGATGACGGCGGCCGCCGCGTTCGTCGGCTATGGCCTCGCGACCGTGTTCGGCAAGCAGCTCGAATGAGTGAGCCGAGCATCCAGCCGAGCATCCAGTAGATGTCGCTCAAGCGCGAGGTCGTGATCGGCCACACCGTGCTCGGCCGGCCGATCGAGGCGGTGCACTTCACGCCGGCGGACTACGCGAAGCCGCGGCCGCCCGCGATCTTGTTCGGAGCGATCCACGGCGACGAGCCGGTCAGTCAGCTCATGATGGAGCGGCTGGCCGACGAGCTGGTCGAGCGCCCACCCGGTCGCGACACGTGGATCATCCCGGTGGTCAATGTCGACGGCCTGCTCGGCGGGATGCGCAACAACTCGAACGACGTCGACCTCAACCGCAACTTCGCGTGCCCGACCTGGGGCGAACAGCGCCGGCACGGCTACCACCCCGGGGCCGCGGCGGAAGATCAACCGGAGACCCAGGCACTCGTGGCGTTGATCGAGCGCATCGGTGCAGAGCGGCTGATCTCGTGTCACGCGACCTACCGCATGGTCAACTGGGACGGTCGTGGCGAGCAACTCGCGCGGGAGATGAGCGCGCTCTGCGGCTATCCCGTCGCGCACGACATGGGCTATCCGTGTCCTGGCTCGTTCGGAACCAAGTACGGCGTGCTCGCCGGGCTCGAGGTGGTGACGCTCGAATCGCCGTACCTGCTCGCGGACGAGGATGGCTGGCTCGAAGTTCGATCAGCGCTGCGTTGGTGCGTCGATCTGCCAGCGTGAGTCACGAGCGCGGCGAACCAGCGGTTTGACGATCGTGTGACCACTTGTCACACTGGTGTCGACGATGAGGGCGCCCTGGTGGCAAGGCCTGGATCTACGCGTGCTTCGCCACGTGCGCGGCGTGTTGCGCCGCCGCGGGCTCGAGCTCCTGCTCGTCGAGCATCGCCCGACCGAGCCCGGCGCCTACGCGGCGATCATGGCCGAGGATCCGCACGGCGGCGGCCTCGCCGTGCTGTCCGCCGAGCTCTCGCCACCGGAGATCGCGCTCCTCGAATCGATGCTCGGTGAGGTCGCGCTCGAGATCGCGCTCGCCCACCGGCGCGAAGAGCCGATCGCGACGCCCACAGGCACGCGCGCACGCTACGCCGGGATCCTCGGCGCCGCGCCCGCGATGCAGGAGCTGTATGCGCTGATCGAGAGCGTCGCGCCGAGCGACTCGACGGTGCTGATCCAGGGCGAGAACGGCACCGGCAAGGAGCTGGTCGCGCGCGCGATCCACCAGCGCTCGGGGCGCGGCGGCCATCGCTTCGTCGTCACGAACTGCTCGGCGTTCAACGACAACTTGCTCGACTCCGAGCTGTTCGGCCACAAGCGCGGCTCGTTCACCGGCGCGGTCGCCGACAAGGTCGGCCTGTTCGAGACGGCGGATCTCGGCACGTTCTTCCTCGACGAGATCGGCGATATGTCGCCGACGCTCCAGGTCAAGGTGTTGCGCGTGCTGCAAGAAGGTACGTTCAATCGCGTCGGCGATACCGAGGCGCAAACGGTCGACGTCCGGATCATCGCGGCGACCAACCGCGATCTGTCCGCGATGGTCGCCGCCGGCACGTTCCGCGAAGATCTGTTCTACCGGATCAACGTGATCAACGTGGAGCTACCGCCGTTGCGCGACCGCCGCGGCGACATCCCGCTGTTGGTCGAGGCGTTCCTCGACAAGCAGACGCGCGGGCGGCCCAAGCAGCTCGCGCCGGAGTGCCTGCAGCGCATGCTCGCCTATCCGTGGCCCGGCAACGTCCGCGAGCTCGAGAACGAGATCGAGCGGCTGGTGGTGCTCGCCGGCGAGGCGCCGGTGATCTCCGAGGCGTTGCTGTCGCCGCGGATCCGCCAGTTCACGCCGGATCTCGTGGAGGCGGTCACCGATGTCGACTCGCTGCCCGCGGCGGTCGAGGCGCTCGAACGCAAGATGATCGGCGCGGCGATGCGCCGTCACCACGGCAACAAGACCCGGGCGGCCGAGGAGCTCAAGGTGTCGCGGCGCAACCTGATCCGGCTGGTCCAGAAGTACGAGCTCGAGTAGCGATCAGCAGGGACAGCCGAAGAACGGGAGCTCGTACGCCACGATCGGTTCGAGGTGCTGATCGTAAAACGCGCGGTTCGGCGTGAGCCAACCGTTGCCGAGCAGCTCGGGCACGCCGTCCCCGTCGAGGTCGACGAGGGCATCGATGGCGGCGAGATCGGGCGAGGCTTCCTCGACGACCACCTCGAGCGCGTCGTGCTCGATCCGATAGAGTCCGAACAGGTTGACGTCCGGGCCGCCGCACGAGAACTCGCTGGCCGCGTGCACCGCGATCCACGTGGTCCCGTTGCGCGGATCGCGCACGACCTTCGTCGTGATCTGCGTGATGGTCTCGAAGTCGACCCTCGGATAGTCGCCGCCCTGCCAGCCCACATCGAGATCGATGCGAGCCTGGCGCCCGGCCGCCGAGGCGAGCAACCGCTGGGTCGCCTCGGCCGCCAGATCGGCGCGAGCGGCGACCTCCGCGAACGGCACCGCCGCCGGCGCGGAGGCCGCGCGCGCAAAGCTGCCGGTGCAATGCGCGAGCTGCGCGACGATCAGGTGGGTGCCGTTCGCTTCGATCGAGTGGGCCGTCCAGCGCGGGGTCGTCGTGTCGCCAGCGTAGACCGGATCCCCGGTGACCTGCGTGATCCGCGCGAAGTCGTGCAGCGTATCGGTGCACGTCCCATCGACGATCACCTGCTGGCCACGCCAACCACGGAGCTGCTCGGTGAGATCGCGATCGCGCAACCTCGTGATCGTGTCCGATGCATCGTCGCCTCGTGCGAGCCTCGGTGCGCGCGCCGAGTGGATCGTGTCCGGGTCGATGTCGAGCACCATCCACGTCGCGCCGTCGACCTCGATCACGAAGCCGACCTGATCCGAGGGCGCGGGTTGCCGATCGACGTGCGCGATCGCGGTCGAGGCGAGCGGCAGGTGTTCCTGTCCCACCGGCAGGTCGCCGAGCTCGATCGCGGACGGCATCACCGAGCCAGGCGAGCGTGCGCTCCGCTCGACGGCCGCGGCTCCGACCAGGCCGCCGAGCGCGACCAGCGTGAGCCCGAGGTAGGTGCGACGCGGAAACGGCTCGTGGAGGTTCATTCCTGGAATGATTTGCAACTCTCACGCCGCCGCGGACCGCGAACGATCCTGCTGGCTTGGGCGTGGCTGTGGGTGGCGAGCCACGCTAGCGTGTCGCCAACGCGGCTTCTAACTCCGGATAGCTCCAGGAGAACCCGAGCGCCCGTAGCTTGTGAGGGACTGCCCGGCGACCGTTCAACAGCGACTCGGCAAACTCGCCGACCGCGGCGCGGAGCGCGAACGCCGGGACCGGGAGCCAGCTCGGGCGATGCAAGACCGCGCCGAGCTGGCGGGCGAAGTCGGCGTTGCGGGTCGAATCCGTGACGAGGTTGATCGGTCCACGATAGCGATCGTCGTCGAGCGCGGCGAGGTACGCGGCGACCGCGTCGTCGAGATGGATCCACGACATCCACTGCCGCCCGCTGCCGATCCGGCCCCCGGCGAACAGCTTGAACGGCGTCGTCAACTTCGCGAGCGCGCCGCCGTGGCCGAGCACGATGCCGGTGCGCATCGTCACCACGCGCACGCCGAGCGGCTCGGCGGCGGCCGCCTCGGCCTCCCACGCCTGGCACAGCCGCGCGAGGAAGTCCTCGCCGGCTGGATCGGCCTCGGTGACCTCGTCGTCGTCGAAGTCCGCGACCTCGGACCTCGCGAACGGGTAGTAGTCGATCCCGGACGCGGACACCAACACGCGCGGGCGCGGCGCGGCCTTCGCGATCGCCGCGACCAGGTGCTGCGTGGTCTCGACCCGGCTATCGCGCAGCCGCTGCTTCTGGCGCGCGTCCCAGCGCTTGCCGGCGATCGGCTCGCCCGCGAGGTTGATCACGGCATCGCAACCCCCGACCGCGTCTTGCCAGGCGCCCGCGTGCTCGAGCTCGGCCTGGACCAACCGCACGCCCTGAAGCGGCGCGCGCGCCGGATCGCGGGTGAACGCCACCACCTCGTCGCCGCGGTCCCGCAGCGCCGCGACGATCCGCGAACCGATAAAGCCGGTCCCGCCGGTGATGGCTACTCTCATTGCTGGAGCTTGGAGGTGCGAGGCAGCGCTCGCGTTACATCACCGCCGGCGCGCCACGGCCGGGACGCACCGGCGCCGCGATCCGCGCCGCGACATAGAGCTTGGCTTCGCGACACGCCTCCGCGAGCCCCTTACCCGCGGCGAGGTACGCGGCGAGCGCCGTCGACAGCGCGCAGCCGGTGCCGTGGACGTGCTCGCCGTTCGCGATCCGGGGCCCGCGCAGCTCCTCGCGCCCACCGGGGTGGATCAGCACGTCGACCGACTCGGCGTGCGCGGCCGCGTCCCCCCCGAGGTGGCCGCCTTTGATCAGCACGGCGGCGTCGAGCTGCTGCGCGAGCGCCTGCCCGGCGATCTCCGCCGACGCGAGATCGGTGACCGGCATCCGCGTCAGGAGCGCGAGCTCGCGCGCATTCGGCGTGATCACCGCGAGGTGAGGGCGCAGCACCGCGACCGCGTCGTCGAACGACTCGTGATACACGCCGGTGCCGAGCGTCGGACCCGCGACGGGATCCCAGATCACCGGCGCGTTGGTCAGGTGCAGCGCGTTCGCGATCGCCTTCGCGAGGGCGAGCGAGCCGATCATGCCGACCTTGACGGCCTTGACCTCGATATCGGTGAGTAGAAACGCGAGCTGGTGCGACACGACCTCCGGATCCGTCGGGTGCCACTCGACGACCCCGGTCGTGTTCTGGATGGTCAGCGCGGTCACGACGCCCACCGGCCGCGCCCCGAGCTCGGCGAGCACGCGGACATCCGCGATCAGCCCGGCGCCGCCGGATGGATCGAGCCCCGCGCACACGAGCACGTCGGGACGTGCAGTCGATCCGGTGTGGCGATAGGGCATGTTATCCGTCGAACGCCGCGAGCCCGGTCACGTCCTGACCGACGACCAGCGTGTGGATATCGTGCGTGCCTTCATAGGTAAACACCGACTCGAGGTTCAGCATGTGGCGGCCGCACTGATACTCGTCGGTGATCCCGTTCGCTCCGAGGATATCGCGCGCATCGCGAGCGACGTCGCGGGCCATCGCGACGCACGTGCGCTTCGCGAGCGAGATCTGCGCGGGCTTCATCTGATTCGCTTCCTTGAGCTTGCCGAGCCGCCAGCACAGCAGCTGCGCCTGCGTGATCTTCGCGACCATCTCGACGAGCTTCTGCTGCACGAGCTGGTAGCCGGCGATCGGCCGGCTGAACTGCACGCGGTCCTTCGCGTACGACAGCGCCTCGTCGTAACACGCCATCGCCGCGCCGACCGCGCCGTAGCAGATGCCGAACCGCGCCTGCGACAAGCACGACAGTGGCCCCTTCATGCCGGTCACGCCGGGCAGCACAGCGTCCTCGGCGACGACCACGTCGTCCAGCACGAGCTCGCTGGTCACGCTCGCGCGCAACGACCACTTACCGTGGATGTCGTTCGCCGCGAAGCCGGGGGTCGCCGTCGGCACGAGGAAGCCGCGCACGGTCCCCTCGAGCTTCGCCCACACGAGCGCCACGCCCGCGAGCGAGCCGTTCGTGATCCACCGCTTGGTGCCCGTGATCGAGTACCCACCCTGGACCCGGCGCGCCGTGGTCAGCATGCCGTTCGGGTTCGAGCCGAAGTCGGGCTCGGTGAGGCCGAAGCAGCCGATCATCCGGCCCGCCGCCATGTCGGGGAGGTAGCGCTGCTTTTGCTCGTCCGAGCCGAACGCCCAGATCGGGTACATCACGAGCGAGCTCTGCACCGAACAGAACGAGCGGATGCCGGAGTCACCGCGCTCGAGCTCCTGGCAGATCAGCCCGTACGCGCTGGGCGTGACTCCCGCGCAGCCGTAGCCGGTGAGCGAAGGCCCGAGCAGGCCCATCTCGCCGAACACCGGTACGAGCTCGTGCGGGAACGTGCCGGCGCTGAAGTGCTTGCCGATGCCCGGCATGACGCGCGAGCTGACGAGCTCGCGGACCGTGTCGCGCACGACGCGCTCCTCGTGGGTGAACAGCTCGTCGAGGGCGTAGTAGTCGAGGGCGGCGTATGCCATCGCCCGGCGGTATACCTCGGATCTAGCTCGCGGTGACGGTGGCTGTACACGGTGGGTGCGCGACCCGAAACGTGCCCGATGATCTACGGCGGCTATACTCGAGGCGTGCGTCGAATCGCGCTGTGGACGGCGGGTGTTGCGTTGGCGGTGGCTAGCACCGCCGGCGCGAAGCCCGCACTCAGGCCGGTCCATCCCGCCAAGCTGGCGAAGGCCGAGGCCGCGACCTCGCGGCGGCTCGGCGACGCGTTTCGTGCGTACGACGCCGGCGATGTCGACAGCGCCGAGCACGAGCTCGCCAAGCTCGGCGACGCGCGGCTGGCGAACACCGACTACGCGCTGTGGTTGCGCGGCATGGTCGCGTTGCGCGGCGGCGACGCGGCGACCGCGCGGACCGCGTTCACCAAGCTCGCCACGATGCCCGGATCACGGTTCGCGCCGCAGGTCGCGTGGCGGCTCGCCGATGTCGCGTGGCTGCGCGGCGATCGGGCGGCGGCGGCGGCGCAGTACACCCGGTTGCTCGCGGTCGCGAACGCGGAGGACGCCGGTGATCTCGGCACCGCGATGTTCCGGATCGCGGAGGTCAAGCACACCGCGGCGGCGTATCGCGCGCTCGTGATCGCGCACCCGTCGCATCCGCTCGCAGCCGAAGCCGAAGCGAAGATGCTCGAGCTCGGCGGAGCTCCGCTCGGGCCCGCCGACCGGGTCGAGCGCGCCAAGCAGCTCACCGCGGCGCACCTGTGGGATCAGGCGATCCAGGAGCTCGCGTTGGTGCCGCGCGAAGGCATCCCCGAGGCGATCGCGGACCAGCGCGACTACTGGACCGGCACGACGCTCTACGAGATGCGCCGGCGCTACGGCGACGCGGGGCGGTTGCTGCTCGGCGTGTATGCCAAGCTCGGCGCGTCCGCGGCCGAAGCGATGTTCCACGGGGCGCGGGCGCTGTCGCGCGCCGATCACGACGACGAGGCGATCGCCTGGTACCACAAGGTCGTCGCCGCGTATCCGAACACCGCGTACGCGCGTGAAGCGCAGTTCCTGTCGGGCTGGCTCGAGTTCAACCGCGGCCACTACCAGGCCGCGATCGCGCCGCTCGAGGACTCGCTCGCGAGGTATCCGCACTCGAAGTGGGCCGACGATTCGCTGTGGTTCCTCGCGATGTCGCACTACTTCCTGAACCAGTGGGATCAGGCGCGCACCCACCTCGCGACGCTCGCGAAGCGGCACGGCGCGCTCGAGGCCGGCAAGGGCAGCTACTGGCTCGCGAGGATCGATCAGCGGCTCGCGCACCAGGACGCGGCGATCGCGGGGTACCGCGCGACCATCACGAAGTTCCCGTTCTCGTGGTACGCGCTGCTGTCGCGCTCGCGGCTCGCGGCGCTCGGCGTGGCGATCGGACCGTTCGGCGACGGCGACGCCAAGCCGCGCGGCCCCAAGCTCGCCGCAACCGTCGACGAAGCGCTCGCCTCCGATGCCCTGATCGCTCGCGCCGACGAGCTGATCGCGGCCGGCCTCGGGGTCGATGCAGGCCAGGAGCTCGCGCGTGGCGAGCGGGCGTTCCTCCACCGCCACGACCGCGCGGCCGCGTTCGCGATGCTCCTCGATCGGTACCGCAAGGCGGGCAACTACAACCGGCCGTGGATGCTCGCGGTCAGCTACTCGGGCTCCGCGCTCGACGGTCCTCCCGAGGACGATGCGCGGCGCTGGTGGGAGAACGCGTATCCGCGGGCGTATCGTGACCTGGTCGAGAAGTACCAGGCACTCGGGGATAACCCCGAGGGCTATCTGTATTCGATCATGCGCAAGGAGAGCGGCTTCGATCCGCACGACCTGTCGTACGCCGACGCGCAGGGCTTGTTGCAGATGATCCCGCCGACCACGCAGCGCGTGGCCAAGGCGCTCGGCATCCCGTACGACGCCGGCAAGCTGTACGAGCCGGCGTTCAACATCGAGACCGGTAGCTGGTACATCGGGCACCTGCTGGCGAAGTTCAAGACGCAGATCCCGCTCGGCGCCGGCTCGTTCAACAGCGGACCGCGGCCCGTGATGAAGTGGATCGACACCAACGGCGACCGCGAGATCGACGAGCTCGTCGAGCTGGTGCCGTACACGCAGACCCGCGAGTACATGAAGAAGGTGACCGAGAACTACGCGCGCTACCGCTACCTGTACGGGCACGAGCTCTACGAACAGCCGCTCGCGGTCGACAAGCAGCACTACATCGTCGATCAGCTGACCTACTGAAGCTGCGTGGCATACGTGGCCGGCGCGCTGCAGCTCTGCGGCTGCGTGCCCGCGCCGGTGACCTGGATGTGGTTGTTCGCGATCTCGATCGAGCCCTCGAACGCGAGCACCGCCTGGCCGAACACGAGCTGTTCGCAGCGCGGTACCGCGGTGATGCAGTGATAGCTCGTGCCGCTACAGAACGCCGCCTCGGTCTGGCGCAGGACCGAGCTCTGGGTCGAGCCCTGATCGAGCGAGACCGCGCTCTGCTGGGTGGTCGCGAGGTCGAAGCGATAGCCGTGATGCGAGCCCGCGGTGATGCGTTCGAAGCGAAGCACCTCGGCATCCGCGACGTAGCTGCCGCCGTCCACGAGGCCGCCGAGCTTCCAACCGGGGCCGTTCGCGACGTACAGCGCCCACGTCTCGAGCTCGCCATGGGTGGCCTCGACCGACTCGATCTCGAGCAGCTTCGCACCCTCGATCTGGCGGACGATGGTGCCGCGGAGGCGGTGCTGCTCGAAACAGTCTTCGACCAGCGGCCACGACGTTGCGGTTGCGCACGCGAGCGCGAGTGGCGGCTCCATGATCACGATCTTCGCGGCGGCGTCCGGGGCCGCGAGCACGAGCGCGAAGCCGAGCACGATCCACCGCACGACGACCAACGGGACCCGCAAGCGCTAGAGCGCGGTGAGCGTGGTGACCGTGAACTGCGCGCCCATCATGCCGAACGACATCGCGTTCTTGTCGACCTTACCTTCGACCTCGACGACCTGGCCGTCCTTCGGCGAGCCGACCGCACCGTCGAGCTGGTACTGCTCGCCACCCTCGACGACGAGGATCCAGTGGCCGCCCTCGAGATCGCTGCGCCGGATCGTGCCCTTGAGCTTCATGGCTGAAATGTAGCAGGCCGGCGCCCCGCGCGTTCCGCGAGGTTCGAACCACCGTTTCGAAGGCGCGGCGACCCGCGAAATGGGACTCGCTATTTTGAATCTCAGCGGCCCGTGAAATGGGAGCTTCGGGCCCGCGCGCCGCGATCGTGCGCGGGCTCGACGCGGCCGGCGCGCTCGCCGTCGGCCCGAGTCGCGCGCGCTCCGTGACGGAGCGGCGGCGAACTTGTGAAACTGTAGTACGTCCCCAATTCCGGGTTTGTGATCTCGCACGGTTGCGAGAGCGAGCTTGTGAAACTGTAGTACGTCCCCATCCCGCCGAGACGAGACGAGACGAGCGACGTTCCATCGTGCGCGGTCGCAAGGCGGGCGTCGTGCGCACTGTGGTCGGCCCGAGTCGCGCGCGCTCTGTGACGGAGTGGCGGCGAACTTGTGAAACTGTAGTACGTCCCCATTTCGGGGGGCGTGATCTCGCGCGGTTACGAGAGCGAACTTGTGAAACTGTAGTACGTCCCCGGCCTATGGCGCGGGGGTGTCCGAACCGGCGGCCGGCACCGGGGGCTCGGGCTTGTCGGCGGGCTTGTCGGCGGGCGGGGCCTCGGCGGAGCCGTTGTCGGCGGGCGTCGCTTTGGGCGTCGCTTTGGGCGTCGCTTTGGGCGTCGCCTTGTGTACGGCCTTCGGCGCCGAGTGAAACGCGGGCCGCGGCGCGATCGGACGTGTGGGCGCCGGCGAGGGCACGGCGGCAGGCTCAGCCGAGCCGGCGGCGGCACCGTTTTGATCCGGAGAGACCGGCGCGGGCGTGGTGTCGAGGCCACCGAACGTGACCTCGGTGCCTTCGGGCGCGGACGCCTCGGGGCACTCGATCGCGACGCCCGCGGCGTCCACCGACGTCACGGTGCACGCGAGCTGCTTGTTGTCCTTGGTGACGAGCAGGACGCGCGACCTCGGGGCGCCGTCGGCCTTCTTGAACGTGACCGTACGGGTGGGCGCGCGGAGCAGCATGCCGATCTCGTCGGTCGGTGTGACCTTCGTGCCGGGCTTCGCCTTCGCCGTGAAGGTTCCGTCGCCCGGCGCCTTGATCTCGAGCTTGTCGAGATCGGCCTTCTTGGCGGCGAGCTTGGCTTGCTTGTCGTCGAGGCTCCGCTGGCGATCGGCGACCTTGGCGGTGGCCGTTGCCTGGGCGCCCTTGTCATCGGCCGCGACCGCGGCATCGCGCTCCTGCTGGGCCTTGACCAGCTCGGTCTTGACGCGCTGTTCGATGTCCTTGTCGAGCGCGGCGACCTCGGTCTCGAGTGCCTTCGCGCCGACAAAGCGCGCGAGCTGGTCACCCTCTTTCACGTTCGTGCCGGTCGCGGCGATCATCTCGAGCGTCCCCGCGGCGGTCGGCTTGATGCTCTCCGATTGCGGCGCGTTGGTGGCGAGCTTCTCGGTCTCCACCGGCGGTGGCGGAGGGGTCGGCGCGACCTTCGGGACCACGGGCGACACGGGTGGCGCCTCGCTGGTCACGCCCTGCTTGACGAGCACGAAGCGATAGACGAGGAACGCGATCGCGCCGATCACCACGATCGCGAGCACGATCAACAGTCCGCGGCTGACCTTCGGTTCCGGACCCGGCGGGGCGACCGCGGCCTTGGCCTCTGGTTGCTTCTGCTTCTCGACCTGCTTCGGCAGCGGCTTGGCGGCCTTCGCGGCCGCGGCCTTCGCCGTCTCGGCAGCCTTCGTGGCCTCGGCGGCCTTCGCGGCCGTGGCGACGTTCTTCGCGACCTCGGCGGCCTTCGCCGTCTCGGCCTTTGCCGCGTCGGCAGCCTTCGCATCGACCGCCGGCGTGCCCTTCGCGGGCGTCGGTGGGGGCTTTTTCTGCGTGGCCTTCGCGGCCGGGGCCTCCGCGGACTCGAGCGCGTGCTTGAGATCGTCGGGGATCTCGACGGCGTTCATCACCTTCGACGCCCGGACGGCTTCCTTGACATCGTTCGCGCTGACGCCGATCTGCTCGCTCAGATCGACCGACACATCGACCCGACCCGGAACACCCAGGGCGATGTCGTCGACCTTCGTGCGAGCGGCCGGCGCACCATGACCGGTCGTCACGCCCGCAGCGAGCTCGACGTCACCCGCGGGCGGTTCGGCACGCGATGCGACCGCGGTCGAGGCTCCAGCATGACCGAGCTCGAGGCCCGGCACCGGCGTATTGACTCGCTTCGCTCCGACGACGACGCCACGACCGAGCTCGTCGTCCCCGACGCCAGCACCAGCACCAGCGCCAGCGCCACGATCGGTGGGCGGGAGCGGTGCATCCCAGATCGAGGGCTTCTGCGCCGGCGTCTCGGGCCGTGCCGCAGCACCATCGAGATAGCCGAGCTCGCCGAGCGTCGCGATCACGGTCTTCACTTCGTTCGGGCTGGCCTGGAGGCCAAGCTCTTCGTGCGCCCAGCGCACGATCCCCGGCACATCGCGCTCGCCGTCCATCGCGCAGGCGAGCGAGTACTCGACTTCGAAGAACCGGTACACGTTGCCGCTATCCGGATCCATCACGTCGATGAACCGCGCGTTGCCGTCTTCGATCGGCTCGGCAACGAGATCCTGTCTAAACCGAGGACGCTCGAGCTGCATGTTCGATCAACCGCCCTTTCGCAGCTCGGTCAAGACGAGCTTCGCGACGGCCTTCAACGTATCGAACACACCGATCCCCTTGGGCGCCACCGCCTCGAAGATCGGCACCTTCGTCGGGTTCAGCGCCTCTTCGAGCTCGGCCATCGGCATCGCGTTCGGCAGGTCGCGCTTGTTGTACTGGACGACGTACGGGAGCTTGTCGAGATCGTAGCCCTGCTCTTGCAGGTTCGAGCGCAGGTTATCGAGCGACTCGATGTTCGCTTCCATGCGCTCCATCTGGGAGTCGCCGACGTACACGACGCCATCGACACCCTTCAGGATCAGCTTGCGGCTCGCGTCGTAGAACACCTGCCCGGGCACCGTGTAGAGGTGAAACCGGGTCTTGAAGCCGCGGATCTCGCCGAGCGAGAGAGGCAAGAAGTCGAAGAACAAGGTGCGCTCGGTCTCGGTGGCGAGCGAGATCATCTTCCCCTTCGCCTCGGGATTGGTCTTGTTGTAGATGTACTGGAGGTTCGTCGTCTTCCCGCACAGGCCGGGCCCGTAGTAGACGATCTTGCAATTGATCTCGCGCGAGCTGTAGTTGATGAAGCTCATGGCGCGTTAATCGTTGAAGAGGTTGTCGATGTCGTCGTCGGTAATCTCCGAGAACACCGAAGGTTGCGTTCCCGACGCGGTCTTCTTCGCGAGGAGATCGAGCACGTTGACGAGCTCGGCGGTCGCCTTGCGCACGCGCAGGCGAACCAGCCCGAGCGAGCTACGCTCGTCGAACAGCACGACCATGATCACGCGCTGGCCGACGATCGAGATGTGGACGTTGGTCTTCTCGCCCTCGTGGAACTGCCCCGCGAACTCCTTTTCGGAGAGCAGCGAGGCGATCGCACCCGTCGCGGCGACGTTACCCGCCGTCAACGACGACAGCGAGGTCACGTCGAGCTGCTCGACCTCGCCCGCCTGGGCGAAGGCCTGACCGTTCTTATCGATCACGAGCACGGCCCTCGCGTTCGAGTCTCGATGAAGGACCTCGCAGATGTTATTGATCTGCGCAAGCTCCTCCTCGTACATGACGAGCTGTTGAATCATCGCGCTGTGGCTCCCAACGGATTCCGGGCGGACGCAAAAGCGGTGTCCCGGCCGTCGAGCCACGGTAGCAACCCCCCCGATTTCGTTCAACTCTTGGGCGGACGAATCGGCTGTTCAGCGCACCTTGGCGCGTTGCTTACATAGTTGCCCGACCAGCGAGCGCCCGGGCGATGGTTGCCTGGTCGGAGTATTCGAGCTCGCCACCGACCGGGAGTCCGGTCGCGATGCGCGAGACCTTGACCCCGAGCGGCTTGATCGCGCGCGCGACGTACATGGCGGTGGCCTCGCCATCGACATTCGGGCTGGTCGCGATGATCACCTCGCGGACCGGTGGAGCGAGCCGCCGGATCAACTCGGCGACCCGGATGTCATCTGGACCGATGCCCTCGAGCGGGGACAACAGGCCGTGCAGCACGTGATAGCGGCCTCGGAAGTGACCGCCGCGATCGATCGCGATCAGGTCGGAGGGGGTCGCGACGACGCAGATCGTCTCGACCTCGCGCTGCGGATCGCTACACAGCGCGCACGGATCCTGCTCGGTCATGTTCATGCAGACCGAGCAAAGTCGAATCTTGTCGGTGACATCGACGAGCGCCTGCGCGAGGTCGAGCACGTGCTGGCGCTGGCCGCGGACGAGATGAAACGCGAGGCGTGTCGCCGTCTTTTCGCCGATGCCGGGCAGGCGCGACAACTCCTGCACCAGCCTGCGAATCGGATCACCGGCCATGGCGCGGGGGCTGCCTAGAACATGCCCGGCATGCCGGGCAGCCCGCCCAGGCCGCCCATCACGCTCGACATCTTCTCCTTGCTGGTCTCGCGGACCTTCGCCGCCGCCGCGTTGATCGCGGCGGTGACCAGATCCTCGAGCATGCCGACATCGCTCGGATCGACGACGGACTTGTCGATCTTCACGCGGACGACCTCGAACTGGCCGTTGACGGTCGCCGTGACGAGACCACCGCCGGCGGCACCCTCGCAGGTCATCGCCGCGAGCTCTTCCTGGACCTTCGCGACGTCGCCCTGGAGCTTTTGCGCCTGCTTCATCAGCGCGTTGAGGTCGGGCATTTTTCCTTGGCCTTGGCCGTTAGACATCGGTCTTGATCTCCTTGATCGAGGCACCAAACGTTTGCAGGACGTGCTTCGTGATCGGGTGTTCTCGCGCTTCGCTCTCGCGCCTGGTGCGTTCGGCCGTGGTCGAAGCTCGGGTCGATTCGACGAGCGAGCGAGCCGGTATCGCGTGAGATTGAGCCTCGTCGAGTAGCCGGACCTCGACCTTGACCGGTTGTCCGAGATCGGCAAGCACGGCCTTGAGCTCGTCGACGTTCTGCTTCTCGCCCAGGTTCTCGCCGGCCCAGCGGCTCTGACCATCGCTCGCGAAGCCGAGCTCGAGCTGGTGCGCGGTCCACGCGACCACGCGCGCGAACTCGCAGTAGCCGCGCAAGGAGATCTTGCGCTGGGTCTCGAGGTAATCGATCACCTGCGCCCACGCCTGCAGCGCCTCGGCGGCGTTGGTCGGGGTAGTGAGCACGGGTTTGTGTGGCCCGCCAGCCGGTGACCCACCCAGGTCCTTCGCCGGTTGTGGGCCCGAGCCAGTCGCGGACTTGTCGATCGCCGGGACCGGCCCGCTCGGCTGCATCGAGACCGGACCGGACCTGTCGGACGGCGCTGAAGCTACTGGGCGCGACGACGACGACGACGACGGCGACGACGGCGACGACGACGTCGGCGACGACGATGTTGACGGCGACGGCCCCGCGGGGGGCGGGGAGCTCGCCGCAGACCTCACCGAGGATGAATTCGCAGGCGCGCCGCGCGTGGCGGGGGCCGTCGACTTGAGCTCGCCGCCACCACCGCCACTCGAGGACGCCGCGTGTGGCCGGACGGCTCCGCGGCCGGCGAGTCGACCCTCGAGCTCGCCGAGCCGATCGAGCAGATCGCCGAGCGGCACGAGCGGCTCGAGCGTCGCGACCTCGATCAGCGCGCAGTCGAGCACGAGGCGCGGTTGCAGCGTCTTGCCGAGCTCGTCACAGCAGCGCAGCATGCGATCGAACATCTGGGTCACGCGCGAGCGATCGAGCCGGCCCGCCTCGGCGGCGAGCTCCGCGCGCTCTTCGTCCGACGCGTCGACGAGCCCGTCGCGCTCGGGCGCGACTTGCATCACCGCGAGGTCGCGCAGGTAGCGCACGATCGCGCGCGCGAGCTGAACCTCATCGACGCCGCGCTCGATCGCGGACTCGACCGCCGCGAGCGCGGTCCCCGGATCTCCGCCCGCGAGCGCGGTGACGAGCGTCCGGGTCAGCGAGCGATCGGCGACGCCGAGCACCTCGGCGACGTGGTGTTCGGTGATCTTCGCGTCGCCGACATACGAGATGATCTGGTCGCACAGCGACAGCGCATCGCGCACGCTGCCGCCGCTCTCGCGCACGAGCAGGCTGATCGCGCCCGCGTCGATCTCGAGGTGCTCTTGCTTGAAGATGCTCGCGAGGTGCTGGGCGAGCCGCGACGCCGGCACGAGCTTGAAGTCGTAGCGCTGGCAGCGCGACAGGATCGTGTTGGGCAGCTTGTGCGGCTCGGTCGTCGCGAGCACGAACGTGACGTGCGGAGGCGGCTCCTCGAGCGTCTTCAGCAGCGCGTTGAACGCCTCCGTCGTCAACATGTGGACTTCGTCGATGACGTAGACCTTCTTCTTCAGGATCGCGGGCTGGTAGCGGACCGCCTCGGTCAGCTCGCGGATCGCATCGATGCCGCGATTCGACGCGCCGTCCATCTCCTGGTAGTCGACCGCACTGCCGTTGCCGATGCTGAGGCACGCCTCGCACGCGCCGCACGGCTCGCCGGTCGTCGAGACCAGGCAGTTGAGGGCCTTGCCGACGATCCGCGCGACCGTGGTCTTGCCGCACCCGCGCGGGCCGCAGAACAAGAACGCGTGGTGGACCCGGTCGCTCGCGAACGCGTTGGTCAGCGTGCGGGTGACGTGATCCTGGCCGATGACCTCGGCAAACGTCGACGGGCGGTACTTGCGAGCGAGGACCAGGTAGGACACGCGGACGGCACTATACCCGCTGCCTCTGTCGCTACAACGCCAGCGACTCGCAGATCTTCTTCGCGGTGTTGACCACCTTGTCGCGCAGATCTGGACCGAGCGCCGTCGAGGCCTTGTCCTTGTACAGCGAACCCCCGCACACGATCCGCTTGCCGCCAAAGGTCACGAGCGTGCGAAACGCGGGGTTGCCGTTGGCGTCGGTGCCCTCGAGATACCAGGCGGCGTTGCGCTGGCGATCGAGCGTCACGTTCAACACCTTCTGATCGGCGAGGAACTTCTTGTAGGCGTCGCGATCGGTCGGCGCGCCATTGAGATCGTAGCCGTAGTGAAATGCGAACACCCGCGTGTCGGTCGTGTTCGGTACCTTCAACACGAACGAGATCGTGCCGGGAGTCTCGAAGTCGCGATCCCAGTTCGGCTCCATGTCGAGCTTGATCGCGCCGAGCAGCGGACCGGGATCGACGTGCGCGCGGTGGTCCGAGGGCCGCTGCGGGCCGGTCTCGTGCGAGACGATCGGCTCGGGCACGGAGTTGTGGTCACCGTCGTCCTTGGTGCCAAACGCGCTGGGCGGCGCCATCGTGTCCGGCTTCGGCAGCTCGTCCGGCAACCCCTTCGCGCCACTCGGGTCCGACTTCGCGGCCTCGGCCTTCGGGTCGGCCTTCGGGTCCACCGGCTGCTGTGCCGCTACCGTCGTGTCCGAGCCGTCCTTCGACATCTCGGCGGTCAGGCTCAGGCCGCTCTTCTTGACGGTGGGAGCCGCGGAGCCGGCGCTGCCGGCGCTGCCCACCGGGTCCCGACCGCCACCGCCGGTGATCGAGGTACACGCGCCGAGCAGCGCGGTGAGGATTGCGAGCTTCACGCCCGATCATTGATACCACCGAAAACACGACGAGCGACGATTGCTTGGATCGTCGCTCGTCACCAAAAAAGGTGGCCCCAGGCACCCACTATTTCCGCTACCGTTGCTTCCTTCCGGACCTGGCGGGGTTCACAGCTTTCGCGTCACCCGGGACCATAAAATGGTCGTCACGCAAGTCGTGGGGCGGAGGGAGAGGGATTCGAACCCTCGGTACCTTTCAGTACACACGCTTTCCAAGCGTGCACCTTCGGCCACTCGGTCATCCCTCCCAAACCGGAGCTTGGGAATTGCGGAGGAGGAGGGATTTGAACCCCCGTTGCTTGCGCAAATCTGATTTCGAATCAGACACCATCGGCCACTCGGACACTCCTCCAAACGTTTTCTATCCGGACCCTTTCCGGCCGGACCCCTTCGGGTCCACGGGCTACGTGCTGAACGCGGGCCCCTTGCGGAGCTCCGCGAAGAACTCGGAGAGCAGCGCGGCGCACTCGGGTGCGCGAACTTCGCCGCGGACCTCCATCCGGTGATTGAGGCGCGGGTCGGTGACGATCGAATACAGCGACTGCACCGCGCCCGCTTTCGGGTTGAGACAGCCGAACACGAGCCGGACGATCCGAGCATTGACCAGCGCGCCCGCGCACATCGGACAGGGCTCTTGGGTGACGAACAGCGTACCGGGGATGCGCCAGTGCCCGACCGCCTGGGCCGCGGCGCGGAGCGCCATGACCTCGGCGTGAGCGGTGGGATCGCGATCGAGCTCGCGGCGGTTGCGGCCTCGTCCGACGATCGTACCCTCGAGCACGACCACCGCGCCGACCGGCACGTCGCCATGGGCGGCGGCCGACCGCGCTTCTTCGAGCGCGTGGGTCATCCAAGTTTCATCACTAATCATGAGTGGATCCGAGAGGGGTCGAACCTCTAACCCCCGGTTCCGTAGACCGGTGCTCTATCCATTGAGCTACGGATCCCTAGCGCGAAACGAACCAGCGGAGAGAGAGGGATTCGAACCCTCGGTACCAGAATACCCAGTACGCCGGTTTAGCAAACCGGTGCCTTCAGCCACTCGGCCATCTCTCCAGTGCGGTTTGCCAAAAAAATTGTGCGCGGGACGCCGGCGTTTCCGACGACGTCCCGCCCATGACCACTTGCGTGACACTATTCGATTATCAACATACCGTAGCGGAGGAGGAGGGATTCGAACCCCCGGAGCTTGCGCTCGGCGGTTTTCAAGACCGCTGCCTTCGACCGCTCGGCCACTCCTCCAGGCAGTCCCAGAGGCAGGGGCGTATTTATAGGCATCGAAACGACCTTGTAAAGGAGGATCTAGGCCTTTCGCAGGGCTGTGCGTCCTGACCGTCCCTGGTCCACGCTTCCGAGGTATCTGGCGTTTGCCCCGGGCGGGGCAAAGCGCAGGGCCGCCATGGGGTGAGCGCGCCGAGTAAGGGACCGTGGATCTCCGCAAAGGGGCAAAGGGGCGAAGGGGCAAAGGGCCGGATCTGCGGATCGTGCGAGCGGATGTCTGCCGCGCAGCTCGCACGCCCTAGCTCCACTCCAGTGCCACTCGCTAGGGCCCATGCCGATCACATAACCGCAAGCGACCGGCGTCACGTGGCGTTGAGGGTCGTCGTCTTGCTCGCGCTCGTTCCGGCGAGCCCGAGCCCGAGCCCGAGCCCGGATCTGCGGATCCGAAGTGACCACGCGACCGCCGAGCCGAAGCTCGGGCTCGACCTCCGGCCTTGGCTCGCGCTCGATCGACGCGATGTAAGTGTTCGGAATGATCCGAGCGATCGTGCTAGCTCAGCTTCGTGATTCGCTCCTGCCCGTGCATGTACGGGCGGAGGACCTCGGGCACCACGACGCTGCCGTCGGCCTGCTGGTAGTTCTCGAGGATCGCGACGATCGTGCGGCCGAT
Source organism: Kofleriaceae bacterium (assembly GCA_039922635.1). GTDB lineage: Bacteria > Myxococcota_A > Polyangia > Haliangiales > Haliangiaceae > JABFXX01. Next base: position 27,377 of record JBDTEH010000380.1, read on the forward strand.
CGCGAGGCCCGAGCCGTTCAGCGTATGGAGCGGACGCGCCTTCTCGCCGGCCGCGACGCGGTAACGGATCTTCGCGCGGCGGGCCTGGAAGTCCTCGAAGTTCGAGCACGACGAGATCTCGCGATAGGTGTCCTGGCCGGGCAGCCAGACCTCGAGGTCGTACGTCTTGGCCGAGGTGAAGCTGAGATCGCCGGTACACAGCGTGACGACGCGATAATGGAGGCCGAGCCCCTGCAGGACGCGCTCGGCATCCCCGCGCAAGGCTTCGAGCGCGGCGTAGCTGGTCTCCGGTGCGACGAGCTTCACGAGCTCGACCTTGTCGAACTGGTGCTGGCGGATCAACCCGCGCGTGTCCTTCCCGGCGGCGCCGGCCTCGGCGCGAAAACACGCCGCGTACGCGCAGTAATGTTTCGGCAGCGCGTCGGCGTCGAGGATCTCGTCGGCGTGGAGGTTGGTGACCTGGACCTCGGCGGTCGGCGACAGGAACAGATCGTGGTCGGGATCGTGGTCGGGGTGCGGCGGCAGCTCCAGCTTGAACAGATCGGCCTCGAACTTCGGGAGCTGGCCGGTGCCGCGCAGCGAGCGCCGCGCGACCACGGCCGGCGGCCACACCTCGACGTAGCCGTGGGCGGTGTGGAGATCGATCATGTAGTTGAGCAGCGCGCGAGTGAGCTTCGCGGCGCCATCGCGCAACACGGTGAAGCGCGCGCCGGTGATCTTCGCGCCCGCGTTGAAGTCGAGGATGCCGAGGCCCTCGCCGATCTCCCAGTGCGGTTTCGGTGCGAACCCGAACGCGGGCTTGTCGCCCCAGGTGTGGAGGAGTTGATTGTCGGCCTCGCCGGCGCCGAGCGGGACGCTCGCGTGCGGCGCGTTCGGGATCCCGAGCAGCTCGGCCTCGGCCTGGCCCTCGAGCGCGGTGAGCTGGGCCTCACCTTCTTTGATCCGCGTCGAGAGCACCTTCAACTCGTCGCGCGCCTGCGCGAACTCCGCGCCCTTCTTGTCGAGCTTGGCCATGCGCTCGTTCGCGGCGTTGCGCTGCTTGCGAGCGCCGTCGAGCTCGCCCTGGAGGCGGCGGCGCTGCTCGTCGAGCCCCCTCCAGGACTCCACCAGCGCTCCGACCTCGCCGCCGCGGCGCAGCACGTCTTCCATTCGTTGTGGGTCCAGCATCGGTTATCCTAGTAATGCCCGGGGGTTGGGGCACGGACGCTACCGTGGTGTTAACCAGTCGGCAAGGCCGGGGTCTGAATCATGTGGACAGCACCGCGCTTCCCGTCGCGCTCCTCACCGTCTCGGCCGTCCGGATGACGGAAGTGACCGATCCCGATCATGACCTCGTCGTCCGCTTCCGTGCCGGCGAGCGCAGCGCGTTCGATCTGCTGGTCCGCCGCCATCAGAAGGGTGTGTGGCGGATGGTGCGGCGGTACATCAAGAGCGACGCCGACGCGTCCGACGTCACCCAGCAGGTGTTCGTCCGCGCGTTCAAAGGACTCGGTGCGTTCCGCGGCGCCGCGAGCATCCGGAGCTGGCTGTTCCGGATCGCGATCAACAGCTCGCTGACCTGGATCCGCGATCACAAGCGCGAGCAGCCGGCCGAGCTGCCCGAGGACGCGCTCGTCGAGGAGCCGGCCGGGATCACGAACCTCGCGGGCGGTGAAGAGGGCGCGCGGCTGCGCGCCGCGATCGCGCAGCTGCCGCCGAAGCAGAAGCTCGTGCTCGAGCTGCGCGTGTTCGACGACCTCCCGTTCAAGGAGGTCGCCGAGCTCGCCGACTGCAGCGAGAACACCGCCAAGGTCAATTTTCACTACGCGGTCAAGCGGCTGCGTGAAATCCTGGGATCCACACGTGACTGATCGGGAACCTATCGAGCCCGCCGAGCTCGCGCCTGAAGACCACGCGCTCGTCGCGAAGCTCCGCGCGCTACCGGGTGAAGGGCGCGAGCCGAACTGGTCGCAGCTCGAACGCGAGATCGCGCTCGCCGTCGGACCGCGCGTGCCGCTACCGTGGTGGCGTGCGTGGCGCTGGCGCGTGCCGGCCGCGGCGTGCGCCGGCGCCGTGGTGATCGCACTGATGTGGTGGATCCACCCCGCCTCGCCGGGCGTTCCCGGCGTCCCGGGCGTCCCGGGCGTCCCGGGCGTCTTGGTGACGGCGCCCGAGGTGACCGCCGAGCGTGCCATGCCGATCGTGGTGGCTCCGGGCGCGGCGCCGCCACCGGCCAGCGACTCGATGATGTGGCTCGATGGCGAAGCGGTCGACGTCGGCGACGTCGACCCCACACTCTTGCTCGACGACGTCGATGGGAGCGACGAGCTCGCCGACGTCGACGACGTCGATGGGAGCGACGAGCTCGCCGACGATACCGGCACGTTGTTGCCGGCCGACGATCTGGACTGGATCGATTCGCTCGACGACCGCGAGCTCGATCGCGCGGAGCACTGGCTGACGAAGAAGGGACACGCTCCGGGATGAGGCCACCACCGACCCAGACAAGCCACATGAACCCAGCCCACATGAGCCCAGCCCACACGAGCCCAGCCCACACGAGCCCGAGGCTGCGCGCGATCCTGCGAGGTCGCGGTTGGATGCAGCTCGTGTTTGCCGCGCTGCTCGCGACGACCGCCTACGCGCAGGCGCCCGGACAGACGCCTCCCGGCAGACCGGGCGCGGGCCCGGTGGTCGTCACCGGGCCACCGGCGCGGCGAGAGACCAAGCAGGAGCGCGTGAAGAAGCGCGTCCGCATGATGCGCGCGATCGCCTTGACCGAGGAGCTCGGGCTCGACACGGCCGGCGCCGGCCGGTTGTTCCCGCTGCTCTCGAAGTACGACGACGAATTCGATCGGTTGCTCGCCGAGCGCGGTCAGCTCCAGCACCGGCTCGACGCGGCGGCCGGCCTCCCCGCCAAGCAGATCGACGGGCTGATCGATGCCTCGCTCGCGAACCAGCGCAAGTTCTGGGACCTCGAGGACCAGCGGATCGCAGCGCTGCGAAAGGTCCTCACGCCGGCGCAGGTCGCGCGCGTGCTCGTCGTGTTGCCGGTGCTCGAACGCAAGCTCCAGAACCAGCTGCGCAACGCGGTCCGGGGCGCGGGCCGGAACGCCAAGAACCGGCCGCGCGATGGTGGCGACGGTGGCGACGACGCCGATTTCGAGCCCCAAGAGCGGCCGATGCCCAGCCATCCGGCGCCACGCGGCAACCCGACACCTACCCGAACCACGCACCCCTGCGATCCATTCACGACGCTCCACGGCTGCTGACAGGCAATCTCGATCCGGTCGGGGTAAGATATCGCCCGGATGATCGAGGCCACTTGCTCGGCCTGCGGGACCGTCAACCGCATCGCCGAAGCCGACGTCCCGACAGGGGCGAAATTCGTCGCGTGCTCGAGCTGCAAGTCGCGCGTGATGCTCCCCGCGAGCGCCCTATCGAGATCGATGACCTCGAAGGTCCCCATCATCCCGCCCGTGATCCCGAAAATCCCGACGCCACCGAAGCCGGCCGAGCTCGCGGATCTCCCCGCACCGAAGCGCCAGGGACCGCTCGCTGGCCTCGAAGCGAGCAAGCCCGCGCCGAGGTCCGGGCTCGATCTGGTCGACCTACCGGCGCCGAAGTCGAGCGCGAACCTGCCGGCCGATCTGCCCGCACCGAAATTCGGCATCACCGATCTTCCCGCGCCCAAGCCGCGAACGGTCCTGCCGCCTCGCGCGACGCCCGCCAAGGGCAGCGAGATCACCGACCTCCCCGCGCCCAAGCCGAAGGCGGCGAACGCCGCGATCGATCTACCTGCACCGAAGCCACGTGCGGCGACCCCGCCCGCCCCGCTCCCCGTGGTCAACCCAACCTCCGAGCTCGACATCGTCGATCTGCCCGCGCCCAAAGGGATCATCGATCTTCCCACGCCCAAGCTGAATGCCGGGATCGACTTGCCCGCCCCCAAGGGCTTCTTCGATGACCTCCCGCAACCCGCGCGCAAGAAGCCGGGCAGCACCGACTTGCCCGCCCCCAAGGGCTTCTTCGATGACCTCCCGCAACCCGCAAAGCACCAGGCGGGGCTGCCCGCGCCGACCCAGAACCCCGGCGCCGACCTGCCCGCCCCCAAGGGCTTCTTCGACGACCTCCCGCAACCCGCGAAGCACCAGGTGGGCCTGCCCACGCCGACCCAGAACCCCGGCGCCGACCTGCCCGCCCCCAAGGGCTTCTTCGATGACCTCCCGCAGCCGGCCAAGCCCGCGACGGCGCCGCCACCGATGCAATCACCGTTGCAACCGCTGTCGCAACCGCCGAGGCCGCAGCCCTCGGCGAAGTCCTCGGGCGGCGCCGGCGTGTTCGACGATCTTCCAGAGCCCATGGGCGGCGACCACAGCGGGATGGATCTGCTCGGCGGCCTCGGCGATCTCGAGCTCGGGCCGAGCACCAGCGGCGGCCTCGATCTCGCCACCTCCGGTGATCTCGCCGAGCTCGATCTCGGCCTGCCTTCGGCGCCACCATCGCCGCCGAATCGCGGCGACTTCGCGGATCTCGATCTGTCGTCACCGACCGCACTTCCGGCACCGCAGATCAAGACCGGGATCTCGATCAAGCCGAGCTCGGCCAAGGCGAGCTCGGCCAAGTCAGGTGCCGCCGCGAGCCTGGCCGAGCCGAAGAGCACCTCCGAGATCCGCCTCGATCTCGAGGACGATGGGCGCGACGCGGCGCAACCCGGGCTCGCCCCTCCGAAGCGCCGCGCCGCCGCGAAGCCGCAGGCCGCCGAGGTCTCGGCCGACGCCAGGGCCAAGCGCACGAAGCGACGCAAGATCGTGCTCGGCGCCGTGCTCGGGATCGCGCTGGTCGGCGCGGGCGGCGCGGTGTTCTACAAGCGCTACACCGACAAGCAGGCCCGCGCGGCGGAGGTCGCGGAGCACATGCAGGCCGCGCGCACCGCGATCCACGGCGACCGCCCGAACCACTGGACGCGCGCCGCGAGCGAGGCTGGGGAAGCCCTGCAGCGCGAGCCCAAAAACATCGAGGCGATCGGCCTGCAGGCCGAGGCGTTGCTCGGCGGCGCGCTCGATACCGGGCTCGGCGGCGCGACCCGGATCGCAGCGGGTCGCAAGAAGCTCGCCGACGCGCTCGAAGCCGGCGTGACCGGACCGCAACTCGAGGGTGCGCAGGCGCTCGGCATGATCGCGTCGAACCAGGCCGACCGCGCGATCCAGAAGCTGCAGGCGATGACCAGGAGCGCGCCGAAGAACGGGTTCTGGTGGCTCTATCTCGGCTGGGCGCAGGCCGCGAAGGGCGATTCGGTGAGCGCCGTGAAGTCGTTCGACACCGCGCTCGCCGCCGACCCGAAGGTCAAGCTGCCGGCGCTCTACGCGCGGGGCAAGGCCAAGCTCCAGCTCGTCGATCTCGCCGGTGCCAAGGCCGACTTCGCCGCGGTGCTCGAGCTCGCGAAGGATCATATCGGAGCCCAGGTCGGGCTCGCGGCGGCGCTGCCGGCCGAGCAATCCTCCCAACGCGAAGCCGATCTGCTCGCGATCCTCGCGCGCAAAGATATCGGCACGGGCGATCCGCGCGCCGTCGTGCATGCCTGGACGCTCGCGGCCGACGTCGCGCGGATCGGCGGCCGGCTCGATGTCGCGCGCGAGCGCTATCACAAGGCGCTCGAGCTCGCGAAGCTCGACGTCCCGGCACTCGTCGGGCTCGCGCGGGTCGAGCTCAAGGACGGCAAGGTCGCGGTCGCGGCGGAGCTGGTCCAGAAGGCGCTCGTGCAGGCCGCGGACGACGTCGACGCGCAGCTGGTCGCCGCGGATCTCTACGTCGCACAAGGCAAGCTCGCCGACGCCAACGCGATCACCACCAAGCTCGCGGCGCGGACCCCGCCGCTGGCTCCGGCGCAACAGGCACAACTCCAGCTCGTGACCGGCAACGTGCTCGAAGCGCAGGGTCACGAGGACGCCGCGATCGAGGCGTGGACCACGGGGGCCAAGCTCGCCGGCGATTCCGATCTCGCGCCGATGATGAGCGCCGTGACCAAGCTCGCCGAGCTCGCGAAGAAGGCGGCCGACAACCAGGATGCCGCGAAGGCCGCGGACTATCACGCGCGGGCCGACGCGCTGCTGTCCTCGCTCGCCGACCGCGCGCAGGACGACGCGCAGCTGTCGAAGGCGCTCGGGGCGGCGTATCTCGGCGCCGACGATGCCACCAAAGCGGAGCACTTCCTGCGCCGCAGCGTCGAGATGAAGGGCGACGACATCGAGACCCACCTCGAGCTCGCGAAGGCGCTCTCGAAGCTCGACCGCGTCGACGACGCGCTCGCGCAGCTCGCGGCCGCGCAGCAGCTCGATCCGACGCGCTCCGACATCGCGCTCGAGATCGCGCGGACCTACGAACAGGCCCACCGGGACGACGAGGCCGCGGCCGCGTATCGCAAGCTGCTCGGCACCAACGATCCCCCGATCCAGGCGCGGGTCCGCGCCGGCCGTTACCTCGCCCGCAAGGGCGACATCAAGGACGCCGCCGCGCAGGGCGACCTGATCCTGAAGGCCGAGCCCGACAACGCCGCCGGTCACTACTTGAAGGGTGAGGGCCTGATCGCCGCGAACCGGCTCGACGACGCCAGCAAGGAGCTGACGATCGCGGTCGACGGCGATCCGGATCCGCAATACCTCGACGCGCAGGGCCGCGCCGCGGAGGCGTCGGTCGCCGCGACCGGCGACACGAAGTATAACGACCTCGCGCTGCGGGCGTACGAGCGCGCGATCGCCGCGGCGCCGGAGATGTTCAACCCGCAGGCCGGGACCGGCCGGATCTACGTCAAGCGCAGGGAGTGGTCCAAGGCGATCCCGCCGCTGCTCGCCGCGAACCAGATCGATCGGACCGACGCCGAGGTCATGTTCGATATCGGGCTCTCGTACAAGGGCATGGGCCAGGCGAAGGTCGCGGCGGAGTGGTTGCAGCAGGCCTCGGCCAAGAAGCGAGACGCCGACACCTACTGGCAGCTCGCCCAGCTCTACCTCGACGCCAATAGCCCGAGCGCCGAGAGCGCGCTGCGCGAGGCCACGCACCTCGCCCAGGACAAGGAGACCAAGCAAGGCGTCAAGGTCGACTGGCTGACCGCCGCGTACTACCGGCTCGCCCAGACCGAGCTGGGCCTGCACCAGATGGCCGCGGCGAAGGCCGCCTACCAGAGCTTCATCGGCCGGTCGCCGCCGCCCGGTGCGCAGCTCGACGAAGCGCGCCGCTTGCTCAGCACCGACCTGCGCGACCAGTAGGCGCGCCTCGATCTGCGCGGCCAAGATCGCTGTATCCTCGCGGCGTGCTAGCTCGATTGCGCAAGCGCCTCGATGTGGGTCTGTTCTTCGCGAAGGTGCTGCGCGCGAGCGGGGTGCTCGCGCCGGTCAAGCCGACCGCCGTCGCCGCGTTCGCTCGGGCCGCGCGCCACGTCAATCGCGGGCCCCACCTCGCGGTGATGTTCCATGCCGCGGCCCATCCCGACAAAGAGGCGATCGTCGAGTACGGACCACACGGCGTCACGCGGATGACGTGGAGCGAATTCGATGCCGCGATCAACCGGCTCGCGAACGCGCTGCACGCGCGCGGCGTGACCGCCGGTAGCCGCGTCGCCACGATGTTGCCGAACTGCACCGAGTACCTGGTCGCGCAACAGGCGCTCGCCCGGATGAGCGCGACCGCGGTCCAGATCGGATATCGCCTCAAGGCGGCCGAGATCGCGCATATCCTCGAGAACTCCCAACCGACCGCGACGATCGTCCACGTCGACTATCTGACCGCGCTGCACGAGGCCCGCAAGCTCGCCGCCCCCGGCCACCCGGATGCGCCGCGCGGTGGTGGCGGCGAGGTGATCGCCGTGGGTTCCTCACCAGGTCAAACGATCCGCGACGCCGATCCATGGGAGCGCGCGCTCGCCGCCTCGGATCCGCACACCCCACCGAAGATCGCCGGCGGCGACGGCGGCGGCGTGATCGTCTACACCAGCGGCACGACCGGCAAACCCAAGGGGGCGAACCGCTCGTACAAGCAGACCGGCTTCGAGTCGGTCGCCGACATGGTCCTGCAGATGGGGATCCGCGCGGACGATCGCCACCTGGTCGTGTGCCCGCTCTACCACTCGGCCGCGCCGGCGTTCGTGGCGATCCTGATGGCGCTCGGCGCGACCATCGTGCTCCAGGATCACTTCGAGCCCGAGGCGTGCCTCCAGATCATCGAGCGCGAGCGGATCACCTGCTCGATGATGGTGCCGACCATGCTGATCCGGATCGCGGCGCTACCGGCCGAGACGATCGCGAAGTCGTCGACCCGCTCGCTGCGCTGGGTGATGAGCGGGGCGGCACCGCTGTCGACCGAAGCGGCACGCCGGTTCATGGCCACGTTCGGGCCGATCCTGTGGAACTTCTACGGTTCGACAGAGACCGGGCTGGTCACGCTCGCGGGGCCCGGCGATCACGTCAGTCACCCCGGCACGATCGGCAAGGCGATGCGCGGCAACCAGATCCGCCTGCTCGACGATCACGGCGCGCCGGTGCCGCAGGGCCAGGTCGGCGAGCTCTACGCACGCAACTCGACGCTGATCACCGGCTATCACGGCAACGCCGAGGCGACCAGCGCCGCGCAACGCGACGGGTTCTACTCGGTCGGCGATATCGGCCGGGTCGACGCCGACGGGTACTACTACCTGGAATCGCGCAAGCACGACATGGTGATCAGCGGGGGCGTCAACATCTACCCGCGCGAGATCGAGGACCACCTGAGCACGCACCCGAAGATCCTCGAGGCCGCGGTGGTCGGCGTGCCGGATCCCGAGTGGGGCGAGACGCTGCGCGCGTTCATCGTGGTGCGCGACGGCGAGCGCCTCACCGAGACCGACGTGGTGGACTACTGCCGCAGCGCGCTCGCGGACTACAAGCGCCCGCGCAAGGTCACGTTCCTCGCCGAGCTGCCGCGCAACCCGACCGGCAAGATCTTGAAGCGCGAGCTCCGCGAGCTGTAGTGGCGATCGTCGTCGGCACCGCCGGTCACATCGACCACGGCAAGACGGCGCTGGTCAAGGCGCTGACCGGCGTCGATACCGACCGCCTGCCCGTCGAGAAGCAGCGCGGGATCACGACCGAGCTCGGCTTCGCGCCGCTCGAGCTCGACGGTCAGCGCATCGCGATGGTCGACGTGCCCGGCCACGAGCGGTTCGTCAAGTCGATGGTCGCCGGCGCGACCGGGATCGACGTCGTCGTGATGGTGATCGCGGCGGACGAGGGGACGATGCCGCAGACCCGCGAACACCTCGCGATCTGCGACCTGCTCGGCGTGCAGCGCGGCGTGATCGCCGTGACCAAGCTCGATCTCGTCGATGCCGAGGGCCTCGCGCTCGCACGCGCCGACATCGCGGCCGCGGTCGCGGGCACGTTCCTCGAGCACGCCGCGGTGGTGCCGGTGTCGGCGCGCACGGGCGAGGGTATCGACGAGCTCCGTACCGCGCTGCGCGACGCGATCGCCTCGGTCACGCCACGCGCCACGACCGGCGTGTTCCGGCTCGCGATCGATCGCGTGTTCACGAAGAAGGGGTTCGGCACGATCGTCACCGGCACGGTGCTCGGCGGTGAGGTCCGCACCGGCGACGAGCTCCACGTGATCCCGAGCGGCCTCGCGGCGCGCGTGCGCGGGCTCGAGGTCCATGGCGCGGCGGTCGAGGTCGCGTCCGCGGGGCAGCGCTGCGCGCTCAACCTCGGCGGCGTCGCGGTCGACGACCTCGCGCGCGGTGACATGGTCGTCCATCCCGAGCGCGTGCTCGGCTCCCACATCCTCGACGTCGAGCTCCGCACGCTGGACGAGCTGCCCGCGCGCAGCAAGGTGCTGCTCCACCACGGCACCGCGCAGGTGCTCGCGACGCTGATCCGGCTCGACGCCACGCTCGCCCAGCTCCGCCTCGATCGCGAGACGCCGCTCGGCGCGCTACCCGGCGATCACTTCATCGTGCGTGGGTTCGAGCGCTCGCCGGTGCACGGCTCGACGATCGGCGGCGGCACGATCCTCCGCGTGCTCGCGCCGAAGGCGCGGCGCAGCCACGCCGAGGTCGTCGCCGCGCTCGCGCGCGCGAAGCTCGACCAGCAGCTCGTCCACTTCGTCAAGGCGAGCGCGATGTCCGGGATGACCGCGATGCAGCTCGGGCAGCGCACGGGGATCGCGGACCTCGCGACGACGCTCGCGACGCTCGTACAGAAGGGCGAGCTCGTCGCGCAGGGCGAGCGCTTCGTCGCGCCCGAGGTGGTCGTGGTTCACGCGCCCGAGCCGCGGGTCGCGACGCTCCAGTCCTCGCTCCAGCCGATCGACCAGCAGGTGCTCGCGAAGCTCGAGGCCGCCGGGGTCGAGCCGCCGCGCCCGAAGGACCTCGCCGGCGCGATGGGCCTGACCGACACCGCCGTCAAGCCCGCACTCGAGCGCCTGCTCGCCGCCAAGCTGGTCACGAAGATCAAGCCAGATCTCGTGATGCACGCCGGCGTCGTCGCCGCGCTCCGCGCGCGCCTCCTCGCGTTCCTCGGCGAGCACACCACGATCGACGCACAACAATGGAAGGAGCTGACCGGCGCGAGCCGCAAGTTCACCATCCCGCTCGCCGAGTTCTTCGACGCCGAGAAGCTCACGCTCCGGGTCGGCGACCTCCGCCGCCGCCGCTGACCACCACACCGGGACTCCGGGCGCGGATCCCGAGACCGCCGCCGCGGATCCCGGATCCCGGACGCCCCCGCAATGGATCCCGGGCGCCGCCGCGCCCGAAACCAAAGCGCGCCGATATTTCGGCGCGCCGCTCCGCGCCGCGAAGCCGGCGCGATGTGATCGCCTTCGACTAATTTATAAAGTAGCCGACGGACAGGCCGATGAACGGCAGCGTGCGAATGCCGCCCTCGAGGTTGATCACCATCTTGTCGATCGGGTGGAACTGGAAGCCGATGATGCCGTTGATCACCGGGAACACCGGCGGCAGGTCGTACTTCACGGGCTGGCTGAAGTTATGACCGTCAGAGTCCGTGCCGCGCCCGTTGGGCAGCGTGTTGGGAACACAGCCGGGCTCGGGGGTCGCGTTGGTCGCGCCGTTGCAGATCACGTTGTAGTGATCGAGCTCGCCGTTGAGGATGCCGAGGCCCGCGCCGCCACCGTAGCGGAACGACACGTACTTGTTGATCGGTACGTGGTTGATGAACGTGAACTCGACCGTGAACCAGCCCAGGTTGTTGCCGGAGTGATCCGGCGACAGCACGTAGTCGGCTTCGGCGCCGGCCGCGACGTCGTCGCCCTTGTTGATCCACACGCCTTCGCCGACGTTGATGTGCTCGTACTCGAAGCCGAGCTGGAGCTCGAGGTTGCCGCGCTTGCGCACGAGGTCGACACCGAGCCCGGTGTTGCTCGCGCCGTCGGCCGCCTTGTCGACGAACAGCTCGAGCAGGCCCTTCGGGACGTAGACCTTGCGCATCCGGATATCGATGCCGTACTCGACGAGGTCGTCGGGATGCAGCGTCGCGGGATCCACGCCAGACGCGGTGGTCGGGGCAGCGCTGCCCGCAGGATCCGCGTTTGGCTGAGGCGCGGGCTTGGTATCGTCGTCGAGGGCCGCGCCGGCCCACGAATTCGCACTGATGGTCAGGACGAGCAGAGTCGTGGCTAAACGCATGATTCCCCCAGCGGCTCGGCCATATATACTCGAAGACGCGACCTCCTCGTCACAAACTCGGCGGGAATCCGAATCATATGCGGCCTGGCTCACTCCTCTGGCTCGTCCTCGCCGCCTCGTGCGGCGGCGCCGGCCTGGGTGATCGCTGTGATGTCTCGAGTGAGTGCGGGGCACGCCTGCAGTGTTTCGACAGCCTGTGTCGGCCGTTGTGCGAGCGCGCCCCCGACTGCGGCGACGGCTATGCGTGTACCAACGACGGCAGCTGCATCGAGGCCACCGGCGACCGCGGCGACTTGTGTAACAGCGAGGTCGAGTGCAAGCCCGGGCTCGCGTGCGAGCTGTCCTCGGCGACCGAGCCCAGCGCTCCACTCACCGCGAGCTGCGTCGACGAGAGCAGCGGCCACCCAGCCGGCGCCTCGTGCAACGCCGATGGCGATTGCCGCGACCACACCTGTGCGATGGGCCGCTGCATCGACCTCTGCACCGACACCCGGGACTGCGGGGTCGGCATGGCATGCACCCATATCCCGCGGGTCGACGAGGGCGGCAACGGCAAGATGTTCGAGGGCTGCCTGCAGGCGACCGGCTCGCTGGTGTGGAACATCCCCGTCCGCGGCCCGTTCGACACCGTGCCGCTCGCCGTGCCCGAATCAGCGCAGTCGGTTTCGGTCTCGATGCGCGTCGACGATCCGAATCAGAAGGTCGGCGCTGCGCACGTGCTTGCGCCCGATGGCGCGACGCTGTTCGACGCCGCCTCCGACATCAACGACGACCCCGTACGCCACACCCCGGCGCTCGGTCAAGCGGTGCTCGCGATGCCGTCGGCGCCGCCCGACGAGCTGGCAGCCGGCGCGTTCGCGGCCGGCATGTACACGCTGACGGTGCGGTCGTGGAGCGGGCCGTTCGACGCGGACCACCTCGGCACCGCGACCCCGGTGGTCACCGCGGTCGCGAAGCTCGATTCGAGCGTGATCCTCGATCTTCACTTCTACTTCCTCAACCTCGAGGATCATCCGTGCGCGGCGGCCTTCGAGAATGGCATGTTGAACGCGAACATCGCGGCGAACGGCCAGGTGTTCAAGAACCAGTTCGTCAGCAAGCTCAGAGGTGACCTCGCCAGCGTCGCGATCGGCACGTTGACGTACGAGGACGTGCTCGACCACCCCGATCTCGACGGTCCCACCCTCGCGAACGTCAACGATCTGTTGAAGCTCGGCATGCACAGCGTCGGGATCAACGTGTTCTTCGTCCGCTCGATGTCGCCGGCCGGCGTCCAGGCGTTTGGACCGAACCCCGGCCCCGCGGGCCTGGCGAGCACGGCCGCCCTCAGCCTCCAGTCCGGCGTGATCATCTCGGTCGACTCGCTCTGCTACGAGAGCTGGGAGGAGCTCGCGCGCCTCACGACCCACGAGCTCGCCCGCTACATGGGCCTCTACAACAACGTCGAGCTCGACGGTCAGGTCGATCCGATCCTGGACAGCGACTCGGCGCCGACGAACCTCATGTACTTTTCGGAGGCCGGTGGCGGCACGACGCTCTCGCCAGGTCAGAGCAATATCCTGGGCCGGAGCCCGGTGCTGCGATGAAGCCATGGCCGCTCGCGCTCGCGCTCTTCGCCGGAGGCGTCGCCGCCGGGTCGACGATGCTCCCGCAGCCCGTGCAGGACGCCCTGACGCTGATCGACTCGGTGCCATCACAGAATCAGCTCGATGATGCGTTCTGCACCCTGCCGACGATGTGTAGCGATCACCAGGCCGCGATCAACGGGCTCGCCGCGATCGCGACCGACACGGGCGCCACGGACGCCTCGAGCCGCAACGCGCGACTCCACGCGATCAGCGCGTTGTCTACGTACTGCGTGGCGCCGTGCGCCGATGACGAACAGGCGCACCAGACGCTACGCTCGATCATCGCGGCCACGACCGGCGAGGCGACCGGCTTCGATGCCGTGGTCCTGCGCGCGGCGATCGAAGCGATCGGCCCGCAGCGCGTCGCCGGCGACCTGGATCTGCTGATTTCCCAGCTCCAGAACCCGAGCCGGGACATCCGGGCCGCCGTCGCGCACTCGCTCCGCGACCTGTGCAACACTCAGGCGATCGTGCCGCTGCGCCAGCAGCAACAAGCCGAAACGTCGGATCAAGTCAAACAGGCGATTACCGAGGCTTTACGCGTCCTGGGCCAGGGTTCGCCGTGTCAGTGAGCGTCAGCACAACCTCGCGGAATCGTTTGGTTGTACTCGCTGTGCCACGATCGTAGAATTAGGGGCTCGCTGTTTACGTCTGCGTGGCCGCGGACGAGCGCGCATTTACCCATGACGACGCGCGATCCCAGAGCTCGGCCCCCACGCACGGAGCCATCGCGCGATGGTGTTCGCGAGCCCACGCAGTCGTTGCAGCTCGAGATTCCCGACGCCGAACGCGACTCGCATCCCTCGCTCGCCGTCGGTACCCACGGCGACGAGCCGACCCGGATCGAGTCGCCGGGCGCGCGTAACCACCCGAGCTCGCGTCCCGAACGCGCGGCGTCGATCCCGCCGCCGGTGCCTCGCAACCCCGACGATCCCGAGCTCCGCCTCGACCAGGTGCTCGGCTCGTATCGCCTGATGGAGCTGCTCGGCAAGGGCGGCATGGGATATGTCTATCGCGCCGATCACACCAAGCTCGGCCGCGAGGTCGCACTCAAGCTGCTGCGCGCCGACTACGCTCGCCGCCGCGACGCGGTGAGCCGGTTCTTCCAGGAAGCCAAGACCGTCAATCGCGTCCGTCACCGCAACATCGTCGACGTCACCGACTTCGTCGAGCTCGATGACGGCACCACGTTCATCATCATGGAGTTGCTGCGCGGCAACTCGCTCGGCAAGTGGTCGCGCAACGGAGTCGACCTGCCGCGCGCGCTCGCGGTGCTCGTCCAGATCTGCGATGGCCTCGGCGCCGCTCACGCGGTCGGCGTGATCCACCGCGATCTCAAGCCCGACAACGTGATCGTCGTACCGACCTCCGATGGCGCGGAGCTGGTCAAGCTGCTCGACTTCGGGGTCGCGAAGCTGGTCAACCGTGATGACGAGGACGTCGGGTTCCAGACCCAGGCCGGCTCGGTGATCGGCACGCCCGCGTACATGTCTCCGGAGCAAGCAGGCGGCATGGCCGTCGATCAGCGCAGCGATATCTACTCACTCGGCGCGATCATGTACGAGCTGTTCTGCGGTCAGCCGCTGTTTCGCGGCCGTTCGTTCGGCGAGTACGTGCGCAAGCACCTCACCGAGCACCCCGTGCCCCCGCGCCAGACCAAGGGCGGCGAACAGATCGACCCTCAGCTCGAGGCGCTGATCATGCGCTGCCTCGCGAAGGAGCCGGACGGGCGGTTCGGGCACATCCTCGAGCTCCGCGACGGACTCCTGCACCTGCTCGGCGTCGGAGAGGGCCTGCCGAACGCGACCGTCTCGCCGAGCGGGCTGTATCGCCAGCCGCCGACGCTGTCCCCACCGCAGTTGCCGCCGCACATGTTGCCGCTGCCCGCGAGCATGACGACGACCGCGCCCACCCCGCCGCCGGCCCTGCCGCCGGCCCTGCCGCCGGGCCTGCCGCCGTTCGCCTCGCAGATGGCGCAGCCGGTGCTCGCGTACGGCTACTCGGCCGTGGCGCCACCACCGCCCGCGCGCAGCACGTGGGGATGGTTCGCGGGCGGCGCGGTCGCGGTCGGGCTCGGCGTCGCCGCGGCGCTGATCTACGTGCATACCCACAGCGATCCGCCGCCGGTCGCGCCACCACCACCGGTCGTGATCGCCCCGACCGTCGAGCCTGCCCCCCCGGAGGCGCCGGCCCGGCAGCCGCGGCTGATCGAGCTGCGCTTCGATTCGCTGCCGAGCGCGGGGATCTACGCCGAGGGCCACTCGGCGGAGCTGTGCCGCACGCCATGCGCGTTCAACGTCGACCTCACCGATGGCGAGGCCACCGACCACCGCAACTTCGTCGTGCGCAGCGAGGGCTATCATGACAAGACGATCGCGGTTGATCTCGGCGCGGCGGAGCGCGAGTTCCAGGTCACCCTCGAGCGCGAGGTCGCGGTCGTCCCGGCGCCGGAGCGCAGGCGCACGCCCGGCAGGACCAAGAAGCCGGCCGTCAAGGCCGCGGTCAAGACCACCCCCGTCGAGGTCAAGCCGGTGCCCGAGGTCAAGCCAGCGACCGACCACGCCGACCACGCCGACCACGCCGACCACGCCGACCACGCCGACCCGATCGACAAGCCGGATCACAAGTCCGATCCGATCATCGATCCGACCGACACGCACGATCCTTTCAAGAAGCATAAATGACCGCGATCTTGCTCCGGTGGCTCGTGCTCGCGGGCCTGTGCTTGCTGTGGGTCGCTCCTGCGCACGCCGAAGACCGCGCGACCAGGACCGCGCAGAAGCACTTCGAGCGGGCGCAGAAACTCTACAACCTCGGCAAGTTCGACCAGGCGCTCGACGAATACGAGGCCGCCTACGACGCCAAGCCCCTCGCGGACTTCTTGTTCAACATCGCGCAGTGCTATCGCAACCTCGAGGACTTCGATCGCGCGATCTTCTCGTTCAAGAAGTACCTCGAGGAGAAGCCCGAGGCCGAGGACCGCGGCCAGGTCGAGAAGTTCATCGACGAGCTCGAGGACAAGCGGGACGCGGGGCTCGGCAAGAAGTTCGTCGGCACGCCACCGCCGCCGCCGCCGCCGCGCGCGCCCCCGAAGGTCGTCAAGGCCGCGCCGTTCTACAAGCAGTGGTGGTTCTGGACCGGTGTTGCGGTCGCCGGCGCCGGCGCTGGCTTCGGCGTGTACGAGGTGACCAAGAGCGGCGCGCCCTCGACCGACCTCGGCAACATCGGGCGGATCGGGGCCCAGCTCCGGTGGTGATCGCGTGATCCGCCGCGCCGCCCTCGCCATGCTCGGCCCCGCGCTCGGCGTCGCCGGATGCAACTCCGGCGCGTATCTCGTCGTCACGGTGTCCGCGCGACCGGCCGTGCACGATGTCGCGACGCTCGAGATCACGCAGCTCAACAACGGCACGTCGCGGACCGATAGCCTCGAGCTCGGCGACCACGCGCTGCCGGCGACGTTCAGCATCTCGACCGACCACCGCAGCGGCGAGCTCGACCTCTCGATCAGCGGCAAGGCGAGCGATGCCACCGTGGTCGCACTCGGCGCGGCCACCACGACGACCGACGCCGGCGACGCGACCGTGCAGCTCGACCCCACCGACTTCGTCGTCAACACCGACTACGCGATGGACCAGTTCCTCACCACCGACTTCGAGACCGTCGGGTTTCAGCTCGCCGCGACCAGCGACGACAAGTGGACGGCGGTGTTCCGCAACACCTGCACCGATACGTGCAACGTGTTCGCGCGCACGTTCGGGGCCGATGGGTTGCCGATCAAGACCGCCGCCGCCGCGGGCACGAACCAGTATCAGATCTCGGCGACGCCCACGACCACCCTCGCGTATCCGGCGGTCGCGGCGGCCGGCACCAACGCGATCGCGGTGTGGGACTTCACCGACACGGTCGGCGGCGGCACCGGCATCGCGTGCCGCGGCATCGACTCGACCGGCGCGTTGACCGCGGGCCAGCGCACGCTCGCGACCGATGCGGCCGATACCGCGACGGTCACCGCGCTGCCGACCGGCAACTTCGCGGTGAGCTGGCAGGTCTACGGGCCGTCCGGGGTCCACACGATCCTCGCCAAGCCCGACTGCACGATGATCGGCACGGTGCCGACCGTGGTGTCGAGCACCGCGGGATCGACCGATGGACCGTTCCGCTCGAGCATCGCCGCGAACGGCACCGCGCTGCTCTACGCGTGGATCACCGACGACGCGGTGCGCGTGCGCCCGGGCTCGACGACCGGCGCGTTGTTCACGTTACCCGAGGCGACGTTGACGCCTGCGCCGGCTGGCATGGTCGCGACGGCGGTGCGCGTGGCGCCGCTCGGCGCCGGCTTCGCGGTCGCGATCCGGTATGTCTCGACCGCGCCGGGGCCCGGCCAGATCGTGCTCGCACGCACGTCGGCGACCGGGCTCATCATGGGCAACCCGGTGTTGATCTCGGACCAGACCGGCTCGGACTTCACCAACGGCCGCCGCGGGTTCGGCATCGCGACGCGCGCGGACGGCGTGACGCTGCTGGTGTGGGCCCAGTGCGACGACGGCTCGGCCGATGCGTGCGATGGCCGGCTCGATGTCTACGGGCGGACCGTCGACGCCCGCGGGATGCCGCTCGCGGCCGCGTTCATGATCCCGACCACGATGATCGGTTCACAGACCGATCCGTCGGTCGTTGCGCTGTCGAACGCGTTCGCGGTGGCGTGGACCGACGACAGCAAGGTCGCGCCGGATACCGATGGTACGGCGGTGCGTGCGCGCGTGATCTACCCGTAGAGCCTGGCGCGCCGGCTGCGAGCTCGTTGACGCCGCCCCAATCGGCCTGTTGGGCCCCGGTGTTCCGAAGGTCGGGCTCGGGCTCGGGCTCGGGCGAGCGCTGATCAGCTCGACCGAGCCTCGGTACTAGTCCGCTTCTTCGTCGGCGCGATGATCGATGCCGAGCGCACGCATCTTCTTGTAGAGATGACTGCGCTCGAGCTGGAGCTCGCGCGCCGTGTTCGACACGTGGTGGTCGTTCGCCTCGAGCGAGGCGACGATGATCTCGCGCTCCGCGGCGGCGACCAGATCCTTGAACGGCACGCCCCGCGCGAGCTCGGTCTTGACCGCCTTGACCCGCGGCAGGGCCTCGCCGACATCGGCCTCGCTGATCACCTCGACCTCGCCGGTCAGGATCGCGAGCCGCTCGACGACGTTCTTGAGCTCGCGCACGTTGCCCGGCCAATCGTGCTGCATGATCATCGTCATCGCACCGCTCGCGACCTGCTTCGCCCGGCGATCGTTGTCGGCGCAGACCTGCGCGAGGAAGTGTTCGACGAGCGCAGGGATATCCTCGCGCCGGGCGCGCAGCGGCGGTAGCTCGATCGGCACGACCGCGAGCCGGTAGTACAGGTCCTCGCGGAACGCGCCGGCCTTGATCTCGGCCGCGAGATCCTTGTTCGTCGCCGCGACCACGCGGACGTCGACCTTGATCGTCTCGCCGCCACCGACGCGCTCGAGCTCGGACTCCTGCAGCACGCGCAACACCTTGGCCTGGGCGTTCGGGTTCATGTCGCCGATCTCGTCGAGGAACAGCGTGCCGCCGTCCGCGAGCTCGAACTTGCCGCGGCGCTGCTGGGTCGCGCCGGTGAACGCGCCCTTCTCGTGCCCGAACAGCTCGCTCTCGATCAGCTCGGCCGGGATCGCCGCGCAGTTGAGCTTGATGAACGGGCCATCCTTGCGCTTGGAGTGCTCGTGGACCGCGCGCGCCACGAGCTCCTTGCCGGTGCCGTTCTCGCCGGTGATCAGCACGCGCCCGGTCGACGGCGCGGTCTTCGCGACCTTGTCGAAGATCACCTTCATCGCGGCGCCCCGCCCGATCATCGCGAAGTCGGTCGCCGCGCGGCCGCGCAGCCGCGTGTTCTCGCCACGCAGCCGCGCGTACGCGAGCGCGTTCTGGACCGTCAACAGCAGCTTGTCGCCCGACAGCGGCTTCTCGATGAAGTCGTGGGCCCCGGCCTTCGTGGCGTTGACCGCGGTCTCGATCGTCGCGTTACCCGACATCATCACGACGACGAGCTCGGGCTTGGCCGCACGCAGCTTGGGGAGCACCTCGAGCCCGGTCTCGTCCGGCATCATCACGTCGAGCAAGACCAGGTCGACGTCGTGCTCCGCGAGCTTCGCGAGGCCCGCCCGCCCGCCTGCCGCGACGACCACCTGGTAGCCCTCCAACTCCAGCGACCGCCGCACGGTCGTGAGGATATTGGGCTCGTCATCGATGACGAGAATCGTGCTGCGCATGCTACGGCTGCACCCTAGCAGATTTGACTAACGTGCTGCCTCCATTTAGGTTTCGTCCCATGCGTCCACGTTTCGGCGCCGCGCTCGTCGCGGCCGCGGCCATGTTCTTGGCGTTTGCCGCCACCACATCGTGCGGCGACAAGTCCAAGGGGCCCGGCTGCAGGACCGACAAGGACTGCAAGGACGGCAAGCTCTGCGCCGAGAACAAGTGCGTCGAGTGCACCACCGATGATCAATGCCCGAGCGGCAGGCACTGTTCCGCGAATGCGTGCATCGCGAAGCCGCAGTGCGAGCACGACGATCAATGTTCCCCTGGCGAGGTCTGCCAGGCCGGCCAGTGCAAGCCGTGTGCGGCCGATGGCGAGTGCGGCCCGGGGGGCGTGTGCCAGGCCGGCGCGTGCCAGCGCCCCAAGAAGTGCAGCAAGGACACCGACTGCGCGGACGATGAAGACTGCAAGGACGGCCTGTGTCGCAAGGCGAACGCTCCGGTGACCGACGGGGCGTGCCCGCTGTCGACCGTCTACTTCAGCTTCGATAGCTCGGGCATCGAAGCGAGCGAGCGCGACCGGCTCGACACCAACAACGCTTGCATCACCAAGACCAAGGGGAAGAATGTCTTCCTCGTGGGGCACACCGACACCTCGGGCACCGAGGAGTACAACATCGCGTTGTCGGAGCGCCGCGCGCAGGCCGTAGCGGATTACCTCGCCCGGCTCGGGACCGACCCGGCACGCTTGCAGGTCGTGCCGAAAGGTGAGACCGAACCCACCGGGCTCGGCGACGACAAAGACCGCCGGGTCGAATTTCAGTGGCACTGAGGAGTCTCATGCACACGATGAAGCGCACCGCATTTCTCGTCCTGGTCTCGACCGCCCTCGGCGGCTGCTTCTGGGTCACCACGAAGAGCGAAGGCGAGACCCTGCGCAAGGATGTCAACTCGCTCAACGATCGGATCAGCACGAAGGAGCGCGCGCTCGACGATCAGGTCAAACAACTCCAGACCGTGATCGACGAAGCGACCAAGGTGCTCAAGCGCAACAATGCCGACATCGGCGCCGACGTCGAGGGCCTGCGCACCGATATCCGCACCGCGAACGGCCTGGTGACCGCGCTCAACCAGGGCTTCGGCGAGCTCAAGGCCGCGTTCGACAAGTACCGCAAGGAGAACGACTCGCGGCTCGACTCGCTCGAGCAACGCGTCGGGCAGATCGAGAGCGGCAAGCCCAGCGCGAACAGCTCGCCCGCGGACCTGTGGCGGCTCGGTTCGGCGGCGTTCGAAGCGCAGCGCTATACCGACGCGATCGAGATCTTCAAGCGCCTCGTCCAGACCTACCCGACCGATCCGAAGGCCGACGACGCGCAGTACTTCAAGGGCCAGGCGTACGGCAAGATCGGCGACTGGGAGCACGCGATCGGGGCGTACCAGACGCTGGTCGAGAAGTACCCGGCGAGCGACCTCGCGGATGACGGGCTGTACTTCGCCGCGCTCGCCGCGCAACAGATGAAGAGCTGCACCGAAGCACGCACGTATCTCGGGCTCGTCAAGGCGAAGTATCCGAGGTCGAACGTGCTGCAGTCGTCGAACACGCTCGACGCGCAGATCAAGCGCGAGCTGCGCACCAAGTCGAAGTGCACGACCTAGCCGCGAGGCTCCGCGGGTTCTACGCGATCCTCGATCGCGACGACGCGCAGCTCGCGCGCGACCTGGTCGGGCCCGGCGGCGCGCGCATCCTCCAGATCCGGATCAAGCCGGGAGCCGCGCGCACCCAGCTCGCCGTGGCGCGGATGGCGAGGCCGATCTGTGATGCCGCCGGCGCGCTGTTGATCGTCAACGATCGCATCGACGTCGCGCTCGCCGCCCGCGCGGATGGCGTGCACCTCGGCCAGACCGACCTCCCGCTCGCCGACGCGCGCCGGATCGCGCCCGCGCTGATCATCGGGGTCAGCACCCATGACGTCGCGCAGGTCGAAGCTGCCGCGGGCGCGGACTACCTCGGGTTCGGACCGGTGTTCGCGACACGTACCAAGCGCGATCCGGATCCGGTCCAGGGCCTCGCCGGGCTGCGCGCGGCGGTCGCGGCCGCGCGTGGGACACCCATCGTGGCAATTGGAGGCATCGAGCCCCGCTCGGTATCCGACATCTACGCAGCGGGTGCGACCGCGATCTGTGCGATCCGCAGCGTCAACGAGGCGGACGACCCGGTCGCCGCGGCTCGAAGTTTTGCCGCGCCGAGCGTGACCGGACCGGCTCGAGGTGAATAGAGTCGGGCTCCCCTTCGTCGCTAGGACCACGCCCATGAGTAAATTCGGGATTCTCGCTTCGGTCACCGCCATCGTCGCCTCGCTCGGCATCGCCACGCTGACCTCGTCGACCGCGGTCGCGGGCGATGACAAGCCGACCCCGTGCGTGCACAAGGAGCTCAAGACCGAGCTGATCAAGCAGGCGTGTGCCAAGGGCGGTCAGCCGGAGGCGAAGGCCGCGATGAAGGCGTTCAACAAGCAGAAGAACATCAAGTCGTGCAACAAGTGCCACTCGAAGCTGGCACCGTCGTACGACCTCAAGGCCGACGGCCTCGATCAGTTCAAGAAGCTCGGCGGCAAGTAGATCGCCGCGAGATCCTCGTCGGCCGCACCTCCGGCCGCACCTCCGGCTACGCCTGCCGTGCACCGAGCCGCCAGCTCAGCGCATCTGGAGCTCGAGCTGCTCGAGCTCGCGCGCCTTGTCGCGCAGCTGCGCCGCGCGCTCGAACTCGAGATCCGTGGCGGCCTGCTTCATCTCGTTGCGCAGCTTCGCGATCGCGGCACGTACCCCGTCGAGGCTGTCGAGCTTCTTGAGCTCCGGGGCCTGTAGCGAGCGCTGGCCCTTCTTCGGCATCGGCTCGGCGATCTGAACGTCGAGGATCGTGCGGGTCGCCGACCTCGGCACGATGCCGTGCTGCTGGTTGAACGCCTCTTGCATCGCCCGCCGCCGCCGGGTCACGCCGACCGCCTCGCGGATCGAGACGGTCTCCTTGTCGGCGTAGAGCAGCACCTTGCCCTCGACGTTGCGCGCCGCGCGGCCGATCGTCTGGATCAGCGAGCGCTCGCTGCGCAGGAAGCCTTCCTTGTCGGCATCGAGGATGCCGACGAGCGAGACCTCCGGAATATCGAGACCCTCGCGCAACAGGTTGATGCCGACCAGCACGTCGAACTCGCCGCGCCGCAGATCGCGCAGGATCTGGATGCGCTCGAGCGTGTCGATATCGGAGTGCAGGTACTTCACCTTGACGCCGATCTCTCGGTAGTACTCGGTGAGATCCTCGGCCATCCGCTTGGTGAGCGTCGTGACGAGGACGCGGTCGCCCTTGGCGGTCCGTTCGCGGATCTCGGCGAGGAGGTCGTCGACCTGATGAGCGACCGGCCGGACCTCGACGATCGGATCGAGCAACCCGGTCGGCCGGATGATCTGCTCGACCACGACCCCCTTGGCCTCGGCGAGCTCCCACTCGGCCGGCGTCGCCGAGACGTAGATCGCCTGGCGCGCTCGCTCGCGCCACTCGTCGAACCGCAGCGGGCGGTTGTCGAGCGCGCTCGGCAGCCGGAATCCAAAATCGACGAGCGTCTCCTTGCGCGACCGATCGCCCGTATACATCGAGCCGATCTGCGGCACCGTCTGATGGGATTCGTCGACGACCAGCAGCGCATCCTCGGGGAAGTAGTCCATCAACGTCGGCGGTGGATCGCCGACGTCGCGCCCGGTCAGGTGGCGCGAGTAGTTCTCGATCCCCGAGCAGAACCCCATCTGCTCGATCGACTCGAGATCATACATCGTGCGTTGTTCGAGCCGCTGGCGCTCGAGCAACTTGCCCTCGCGAGACAGCGCCTCGAGCCGCTGCTTGAGCTCGACGCGGATCGATTCGCATGCCTTGCGCATGGTCTCGGCAGGCGTCGCGTAGTGCGACGCCGGAAAGATCACGCTGCGCTCCAGCGTACGCTTGAGCTTCCCGCGCATCGGGTCGATCTCGCTGATCGCCTCGACCTGATCGCCGAACCACTCGAACCGCACCGCGGTGTCGGCCTCGTAGGCCGGGAACACCTCGACGACGTCGCCCCGGACGCGGAACGTGCCGCGGTGAAAATCGATGTCGTTGCGCTCGTACTGGAGCTCGACCAGCCGGCGCAGCACCGCATCGCGGTCGACCGCGGTGCCGACATCGACCTCGCAGGTCATCGATTCGTAGGTCGAGCGCGAGCCGATGCCGTAGATGCACGACACCGACGCGACGATGATGACGTCCCGCCGTGACAGCAGCGCGAACGTCGCCGCGTGGCGCATCCGGTCGATCTCTTCGTTGACGATCGAGTCTTTCTCGATGAACGTGTCGGTCGTCGGGACGTAGGCCTCGGGCTGGTAGTAGTCGTAGTAGCTGACGAAGTAGTGCACCGCGTTGTCCGGGAACAGCTCCTTGAACTCGCCGTAGAGCTGCGCCGCGAGGACCTTGTTGTGCGCCATGATCAGCGTCGGCCGCTGGACCTGCGCGATCACGTTCGCGATCGAGTAGGTCTTGCCGGAGCCGGTGATCCCGAGCAGCACCTGCGCTGCATCGCCGCGCAGCAGGCCCTCGGTCAGCTCCTGGATCGCCTTGGGCTGATCGCCGCTCGGCTGATACGGCGAGACCAGCTTGAAGCCCGCCGCCTCGCGGCCCTCTTGGTTGCGAGTGCGCGCCACGGCTCAATCTAGCCCGTTTCGCGAGCGTGCAAAGCGCACCGCCGTGGTGTTGGCGCAGATCCCGACGACAAAACACAGAAATGCGAACGTGGTCATCTACGCCTCCGTTGAACGCCACGCGGGAGTCTCGCGGATCCGCGCCACGTGAGCATGTAGATGCTCGTACGGCTGCATCGGATACAGCGCGCGTTCGGCGTGGAGGGGCGTCGCGCCGAGACCGTCATCGGCGAGCGAGAGCGCGTCGGCGGCCAGCCCCCGCACGAAGTCCCCCTCGACCCGCACGGGGATCTTCGCGTTTGGAGTGATCGCGGCGATCCGCGCGCGCACGGCCGGATCCGCGCGCGCGCACTCCACGAGCTCGAGCTCGAGCCGAGCCCCACACAGCCGGGTGCGGCGGGCGTTGGAGGGCATCTGGCTGGTAAACAGCTGACGAGTCGTTGTCATGTGATCGACCTTCCGTTGTGGACCTTGGACCTCGCTCGTGACAGCCTTTTGTCAGGTTTCATGCGCAAGAAATCCCGACTCTTCGCGTTGGCCGAGGCGCTCCGGGCCCGCCGCACCGGCATCACGGCCCAGGAGCTCGCCGATCGCTTCGGCGTCACGCTGCGCACGATCTATCGCGATCTCGAAGCGTTGCAAGACGCCGGGATGCCGATCAAGGCCGACCGGGGACGCGGCGGCGGCTACGCGCTCGACAAGAACTACCAGCTTCCCCCGATCAACTTCACCGCGCGCGAGGCCGCGTTGCTGGTCGCGATGTCACGGTTCGTGATGGAGCAGCGGTTGATCCCGTTTCCCCAGACGATCGAGTCCGCGATCGACAAGGTCCGCGCCGCGCTGACCACGTCCGCGCAGCGCGAGTTGCTCCAGCTCGTCGGCCAGCTCCAGCTCGTCGGCGTGCCCGCGCTGCCGATCGCACCCGCCGTGCGCGAGGCGATCGAGACCGCGTGGTTCGAGAACCGCGCGCTGCGCATCGTGTACGAGAAGAAGGCGTGGCAGCTGACGCCACGGCTCGTGAAGATCCGCAACCTCGTGTTCGATCGTCAGGTCACGCTGCTCAACGTCGTCGATCTGGAGACCCACCAAGATCGCCAGTTCCGCGTCGACAAGATCAAACAGGCGACGCTGATGGATCAGGCGTAAGCTCGTGACGTAGACCGTTCGAGCTGGCCGACGAAGAAGCTGCGCCGCAGCGACCTGCCCGAGCACGAGCTCGTGCCGGGCAGCCTCGGCGAGCGTATGGGCATGGTTCGCCAGCTGACGCTCGACGCGCTCGCCATGATGGGCATCACCGATGAACCCCGCCTTCGCCGCGATCTTGTCCGAACGTACCGACGCCGGCGCTGAGCTCATCGTCGTCGGCGCATTTGCAGACGACGCTAAACGCGATCGTAGAGCAGGCGCCAGATCGGCAGGCCGGTGTCCTCGGCGTTCTGCTCGCGCCACGACCGCACCCCGTACGGGTTGCCGGACTTCCAGAACGTCCACTCGCCGGCGCGGTTCGCGAACC
>JBDTEH010000381.1:0-21528 GCA_039922635.1 Kofleriaceae bacterium
GCCGATGACATGCGACGAGATCTTCGATCTGGCGAACGTTCTTGCCGCGCGTGGCATCGCACCACGCGACCTGGGTCTGCGCGGTCACGACGCGCGTCAACTCGCGGATCGCCGAGTAGCTCTGCTCTCCGGTCGCGAGCGCGTCGGCGAGGACCGGCAACTCGGCGAGCGCGAGCGCGACGCGGATGCGCTCCTTCGCCGCCTTCGGCCCATAGCCGAGCACGTCCTCGAGATATTCGAGCAACGACGCCTTGCCGAGCTCGCGCCAGATCTCGCGCCGCACGACCACACATAACAACCCGGCCTCTTCGGCATCGAGTGCTCGTTGGCGCTTCGCGATCGCGCGCAGCTCGCGATCGATCTCCTGCCAGCTGCGCCGCGTGCCTCCCGAGAACACGTTGCCTCTCGTCTCCACCACTTGATCCTCGAACATGTCGATCTCCTTTGTCCCGATCCCTCTCGTCGTTCATAGCACCGTGATTTTCGGAGAAACCACGTGCGCGCTCGATGACGAATCGCACGTCGAGGCAAGACAAACCCACGCGGCACGCGCCGTCGCGGCAGCGGCCGCACTGCAGCGTCTGATGCGCGATGAGAATCGAGTCGGCGAATCGAATTAACGCGCCGCCGAAACTCGTCAAGCGAAAACCAACGGTGGCTATCAGAAAAATGATTCAGAGATCTGCTCGTCCAGTGCTCGCACGAGCGTCTCGATCGCGTCGGTCGCGTCGGTCGCGTCGATCGCGTCGTTCGCGTCGTTCGCGTCGTTCGCGTCGATCGCGTCGTTCGCGTCGATCGCGTCGTTCGCGTTGATCGCATCCGGTTCTTCCCGGTCGCGAGGCGTCGGCAATGTCACGCCGGGCAGACCGCAGATCCGTTCGCGACCCAGCGCAGCGCAGCGCAGCGCAGCGCAGCCAGCCGGACGGCCCCACGTGGGGCCAATGTTGCGTGCAGCTCGCGATTGCGGCGATCGAGATCGAACAACGTTCGCGACCCACCGCAGCGCCGGCAGCCGGACGGCCCCACGTGGGGCCGCTTGACACGGGACGCCGAGCCCGCGGTGGCGTCGCCGGCCCCACGTGGGGCCAGTGTTGCGTGCAGCTTGCGGTTGCGGCGCTCGCGGATCCTCAGCTTCGGGCGAGCGTTGGCGACCACGCCCCGTGGGGGGTCTCGCTGCCGCGAACTGGCGTCGCCGTTCGTTGCGTTCGATCGCGGGCCGGCGTAGCGCGGCACGCTCGGGAGGGATCATGGCTACCGGTGAGAAGTGCTCGCGCCGGCGCACCTCGGCGGTGAACCGGTGACCGGGTAGCGCTCGGGTCTGGCGCGTTCGCGATCAGCAACGCTGGGCCGCCAGCCGGCCCCACGTGGGGCCGCTGCTACGTGCAACTCGGGCCCGCCGCGGCTGGGCCAGCGTCGCCCTACACTTAAACGTCGTCGATCGGGATCTTCGTCGTCGCCATGCCGATGCCGGCCCGCGCGATCGCGTTGCGCAGCGTGTTCGCGCGGTACGGCGGTGAGAGCACGACGCCGATCGCGAGCGAGATCCGCAGCGGATCCGGCACGCGGCCGAGGCCGATCAGCGCGCCGAACCAGCCGCGCTCGCGGATCTGGTGGAGTTGCATGGTGTCGACCGGATCGAGCGCGTCGAAGTCACACACCAAGATCGTCGCGAGCGGGGGAGGATCTTCGACCAGCGCCGAGATCGCTTGCGCGACGCTGCGCGCGATCTGTAGCGTGATCGACGCGTCGGTCAGCTCTTCCTCGATCCACGGGAGCGTGGCCTCGCCGGCGAGCGCGAGGACTCGGACCGTCAGATCCGCCGAGCGCGGGGCCCGGCTGCGGACGTTCGGATGCCCGGCCACGTCCGGAGCTTACTCCGCGGGCGCGGGCTCCGCAGCATCGGGTACGACAGGTTCCGAGCCGATCGGCGCGAGATCGCCGCCGTCCGCACGGACACTCCCGGTCCGGCGCGGCACCGACACCGCGAGCACGCCCGGGTAGCGGAACTGGAACTCGAAGTAGACCGTGTTGCGAAAAAACGACGGCTCGACGAGCGCCGCGACCATATCGCCGTGCTGGTACGCGAACTCGTAGCGCAGCGCGTAGGTCATGCTCGGTCGCGGCCTGTACTGCAGCGCGAGATCGACATGCACGAGCTCGAACGAGCCGGCCAAGGCGGACGACTGCGGGTCGATCAGCTGGGTGTCTGCCACACCGAGCGAGCCGACCGCGGTGTAGCGGGGCTCGGAGCGCGAGCTCAGCTCGAGCCACGGCAGCGGCAGCGACATCCGGAGATATGCGCCCGTGTCGACGGTGTTCTGCGCGATCAATAGGTTTGGCGATACCGCGCGCGCACCGGTCAGCGTCGCGAAGCCCCAGTCGGCGGTATAGGCGAGCGTGGCGTTGAACACCGGGGCCGGCGAGGCCGTGCCGGCCGGGCGCGTGGGATCGTACTTGTCCGTGCCGAACGGGTTGACGTAGACGACGCCTCCGCCGAGCGAGCTGCTCCACCGCTTCGTGTAATCGTGGCGCCACGACGCGGTCGCATGCGGGTTGAGTTGCTGGACGAGGCGGCTCGGTGTCGAGCCCATCCCGACCGGCGCGACGAGCTCGAGCCGGACGTACGACCCGCCGAGCTCGAGCCCGATGTCATCGTGCGAGAACAGCCGATCGAAGCCCACGCTGATCCCGGTATCCAGGGAGTCCGTCGTGGTCGGCGCCATCGCGTTGTCGGTGGTCGCGCCCCACCGCGCGTACGCGTTCTCGCTCGTGCGCGTCTCGCGCGTCGATTGCCACGACAGCCGCTGGTTGGCATCGGCGGAGCGGACGTCGGAGTTGCCCGACGGGGTCACGATCACCGCGGTCTGATCGGCCGAGTTGCGCGCGTTCAGCGCGGTCACTCGGCCGTCGGCGACATCGCCGCCGAGGCCGAGCTCCGAGCGCGGCCCGAGCAGCCACAGCGAGTCCCAGCGACCCCGCAGCGTCAGCGACGGGTCGGTGTTGCCGTGGGTCGCGTACTCGAGGATCTCGGCCTCGAGCGCGAGGTTCTGGATCATCCGCGGCGTCTCCCAGGTCCCGATCAGCCCCGGGCGGACGGTCGTGTAGAGGTCGGATTCGGGATTGGCGTCGCGCGACACCGAAAATACGTTGTCCGTGACGGCCACGTTGCCGCTGGCGGAGACGTGCAGGCTCGTATCCGCGCGGGCGACTCCCGCCACGAGCATGCTCGCAACCGCGACCGGCATGCCGATTCGGCGCACGGCTGGTTTGTAGCACGCGCCGGTTGACACATAGCGTGCCGGGACTGTTTAGAATTCCTCATCCCATGCGCACTGACGTCGATGTGTTCGACCCACGGTCTGCCGCCGCTCCTCGCAAGAAGCCGGCGGAGAATCCGGTCGGCGGTAAAGAGGACGATGACGAGGCCGGCGAGGCCGGCGAGGTCGGCGAGGCCGACGACGAGGCCGACGAGGCCGATGACGACGACGATGACGAGGTAGACGACTTCGGCGAGGAATCGGGCGAAGCCGTACCCGCCGCCGACGACGACTCGTGGACCGGCGACGAGGAAGAACCGAAGGAAAAGGAAAAAGAAGAAGACGACGACGACGACAAGGACGACGACACCGGTGGCTGGCGGGAGGGTGACAAGCCGCCCTGGGCCGTGGACGAAACCAAGGACGACGACGACGACGACGACGAAGAAGAGGACGAGGACGAGGACGACGACGACGACGACGACGACGACGACGACGAAGAAGAAGAAGGAGCGGTTCGCCGCCCGGCCGTGATCCGCCCCGCGGCCGTGCGTCCGGTGCGCCCGATCATTCGCGACGACGACGACGACGACGACGCGGTGGCTTCGAACGACGACGACGACGACGACCGCGAGATCCACGAGCGCGACGAGCTGCCTCGTCGCGGCCCGCTGCCGCCTCGGCCGGCAAAGCCGTTGCCGAGCGGTAAGCCCGAGCCGATCCGCGTGCCCGCCAAGCCGGGTGCGCAGCGGCCGATCCCCGCGCCCGTGCCCGTGCCGGCCGCGAAGCCGGTCCCGGCTGCCCCCACCAAACCGGTGCCGGCGAAGCCCCCGGTGCCCGCGAGCAAGGCCCCCGCGAAGCCCCCCACCAAGGCGCCCGCCAAACCCGCCGCCAAGGCGCCTGCCAAGCCCGCCGCCAAGCCGCCCGCCAAGCCCGCCGTGAAGAAACCAGCCCCGAAAAAGAAGAAGTAGCGGCTACAGCTCGCCCTTGGCCTTGAGGAACACCGGCAGCACGATGGTGGCGTACACGAGGCAGCCGAGGGCGATGGCCAACACGTCGAGGAAGTGGAGCTTGACCTCGAACTCTGGCTTGTGGTGCCGGATCGCCGAGTACCAGGCGCCGCACAGCCCGAAGAACAGCCAGAGCGCCATGTGATACGCGAACGACAGCGTGTTGATCTGGAACAGGATTCCGGTCATCGCCGCGAGTAGCGCCATGCCCCAGATCTGCGCGGACCGCGTGCCCGGTGTGGCGCGGAGCTCGCGCAGGCCGAGGATCAGCGTCTTGAGGCACAGGTAGACGATCGCGGTGAACAGGAACAAGCCGATGATGCCGAGCTCGGCGAGCATCAGCACGAACGAGTTGTGCGCGGTCAGGTAGTGGTGCATCGCGAACTGGCGCGCGCCGACCCCGAACACCGGGCTGTGGTGCCACATGTCGAGGCCGACGCCCCACGCCTCGTAGCGCATCTCCGTCGACACATCGGCGCTCTCGCCGCTGCGTCCGCCCAGCATCAAGATCGGGATCGCGATCATCGCCGCCGGGATCACGACCCCCCAGCCCCACCTCCGGATCGCATAGACCCCCGGCACGAGCATCAACACGACGAGCCCACCGCGCGACTGCGTCATCCACACCGCGACGACGCACACGACGATGCCGAGGAAGCACAGCGTCTGCACCACGGGTGAGCCGCGCTTGCGCAGCATGAAGGCGAGCAAGATCGCCAGGCCGCCGGCGCAGATCACCATCGCGACCTCGTTCGGGTCCTGGAGCTCGCCGCGATAACGCACGCGCTCGTCGACGCTGTACGTCCCGAACAGACCGACGTGCTCGCAGCGATACTCCTCACCC
The DNA here is from genome assembly GCA_039922635.1 of Kofleriaceae bacterium. Taxonomy (GTDB): domain Bacteria; phylum Myxococcota_A; class Polyangia; order Haliangiales; family Haliangiaceae; genus JABFXX01. Next base: position 5,112 of record JBDTEH010000381.1, read on the forward strand.
GGATCCGCGTTGGCGCCGCGGCACTCCTCGCTGGTCTCGCACGACCGCCCGTCGGGCTCGCCGTCGATGCCGGCGTCGGTCTCGATGCCGGCGATGCACTGCTTCGGTGCCAGGCCCTGGTGAAAGCACACGCCCGCGATGAACGTGCTGGTCAGGCACAGCACCAGCGCCACGGTCTGGAACGTGCGGAACCGCTGGATGCCATGCGCGACCGTCCCGTACAGCGCGAACAGGACGATCAGGAACAACAGGAGCGAGACCAGCGTCGCGGGCGCCACCGCCGCGGTCGCGATGATCGCCCACACGAAGAACGCGATCACCCACGGCAGCGTGTTCGCGGCGACCGGCTGGAGCCGGCGCAGCCGGAGATCGAGCACGTAGCCGACGACCGCCAGCAGCGTGAACAGGTGCAAGAACGGGAGGCGCGCGAGCAAGGGCACGAACTCCTGAGGCCGTGCCAGGACGAAAACGACGAGCAACGTGATGCCGGGGACCGCGAACACGCGCCCGCACCATAGCATTTGGTATGCTGTTCTCTCGATGGGAGTTCGCGAGCGTTTGGCGACCGCGCTCCACCACGCGGGGGCGTTGGAGGCGGCGATGCGACTACGTCGCGCGGCGCCGATCCCGTCGACGCTCAGCATCCTGACGTATCACCATATCGCCGAGGACGAAGCGGACTATCGCTACGATCCCGGCGTCGCCGATGCCTCGCCGGCGCAGTTTCGTCGCCAGATGGAGCTGATCGCGAAGCTCGCCACGCCCGTCACGATCGCGGACGTCGTCCGCGCGCTCGAGGGTGCGCCGCTGCCGAAGAACCCGGTGATGGTGACGTTCGACGATGGCTACAAGTCGTGCGTCGAGACCGCGCTGCCGATCCTGAGCTCGGTCGGCATGCCGGCGGTGTTCTTCGTCGCGACCTCCTTCGTCCAGGACCGCCTGCTGTACTGGTGGGAGCGCATCGCGCTGATCCTGAGCTCTGCCAGGCAACCACGCGCCCACCTGCACTACCCGATCGAGCTCGACGTCGAGGCCAAGGACCCGGCGGCGCTGCGCATGCTCGCGCACATCGTCAAGGACACCACCAACCTCGACCTCGAGCGCTTCCTCGGCGAGCTCGCCGCGGCGTTCGGCGTCGAGTGGCATCGCAGCGTCGAGAGCGACCACGCGAACAAGATGGTGATGACCTGGGATGACGTCCGCACGCTCGCGAGCGCCGGCATGGACATCGAGTCGCACTCGCGCCACCACCGCGTGTTGCAGACGCTCGATCCCGTGACGCTCGACGACGAGCTCGCCGGCTCCAAGCGCGAGCTCGAGGCCCAGCTCGGCCGCGAGTGTCAGGCGATCGCGTATCCGGTCGGTTATCGGATCTCGCACATCAAGCCGATCCGCGACGCGGTCGCGCGAGCCGGCTACAAGGTCGGGTTCACCAATGCGAGCGGCGCGACGCGAATCTGGCCCGGTGCGCTCGGCCGGATGATCCGGACCGACCCGTACGACGTGTGCCGGTTGTCGACGGATCGCGCGCTCAGCGACGCGATGTTCCTCGCGCAGATCGCCGTACCGCGGCTCGCTTACATAAGCTGAGAACTTGCTCGGACCCGGCCGCGTGCCCGAAAATTTTCGGATGCACGAAATTCGTCGCGTCAGTCCGCGGATCGAGACCGAGGCGCTGTGCTGGGAGCTCATCGACGATCGCGAGAACAGCGCGCTCGTCGTCGACCTGTCGAGCGAGGGTGCGCGCGTCGAGCGGCCCTATCACGGCGGCCGGATCTTGAAAGAGGTCCCGCTCCAGCTCGAGGTCCCCGCGCTCGACGAGGTGATGTGGGCGCGCGGCGACGTTATGTTCGACACGCTCGTGCCCTCGCGATCGCCGCTCGCGGGCCCGTTCGGTCTGTTGCGCCGCACCGGCTATCGCATCGTGATGGCGGCGCAGCGTGACCTGCGCCTGCTGAAGGACTACGTGTTCGAGATCCACCGCGCGCGCCGCGAGCGCGACGCGGCCGCCGACAACGAGATCTGGATCCGGCTCAACGGCTAGCAGCGTAGAGCTCGAGGTACGCCTCGACCATGCGGTCGCTCGAGTAGCGGCCGAGCGCGACCTCTCGCGCGCGTACACCGAGGCGGGCCGCGAGCGCGCGATCGTCGATCAAGCGGCCGAGCGCCCGCGCGAACGCTCCCTCGTCGACGGGCACCAGCAACCCGGTCTCGCCCTCGTCGACGACATCGGGTAGGCCACCGACCGCGGTCGCCACGATGGGTAGGCCCGCGGCCATCGCCTCGGGCACGACGAGCGGTAGGCCCTCGGTCGTCGATGACAGCGCGAACACGTCGAACGCGTGGACGAGCGCCGGCACGTCCATGCGACGGCCGGTCAGCACGACGCTGCCGGGATCGCGGAGCCGCGCCACCTCGGCCTCGACCGTGGCGCGCGCCGGGCCTTCGCCGATGATCACCAGGCGGACCTCGCGGCCGAGTCGGCTCGCGAGCGCGCGCACGAGCATCACCTGGTTCTTGTTGTCGTCGATCCGGCCGACCGTGCCGACCACGCACGCGTCGCCGAGCCGGAGCTCGGTCCGCGCCGCCACCCGCGCCGCCGGATCCGGCGCATAGCGCTCGAGGCGGATGCCGTTCGGGATCACGTGCAGCTTGGCGAGCGGCGCGTCGCGCTGCGCCCGCGCCTGCTCGGCCGTGGTCGCCGAGACCGCGACGAACGCGTGGACGAGCCGGGCGGCCGCGCGGCGGAGCGCGACCAGGCCCCGCGAGCCGGGGTTCTTGCCGTGCTTGGTGTGGATCGCCACCGCACCGACGAGCCGCGCGGCCGGTGCGCCGTAGATCAACGGCAGCGGGTTGTGGGTGTGGACGACGTCCGCGCGAAGGCGGCGCAGCGCGAGCACGAGGCGCGGCACCAGGGTCGCATCGAGCCCACCGCGCTTCGCGACGCGATCGACCGTGATGCCGTGGTCGCGAAACTCCTGAGCCATCGCGCCGTCGGGCGGTGGCGCGAGCGAGATCACCGCGACGCGGTGCCCCCGCGCGCGCTGGCCGATCGCGAGATCCAGCGCCACGCGCTCCTGCCCGCCCACCCCGAACGACGACAGCACGTGGACGATCGCGAGCCCGGCCGGGGAAGTGGTCGACGACACGGTTAACGGCTACCGCGCCTGCGAGCCAGGTGGCAAGCTCGCCATCGTGGATCAACGCGTGGACGCGGACCTGCTCGCTTCGATCGGGATCGAGCTCGACCACGCGAAGCTCGGCGAGCTCGAGGCCGCGTGTGCGCGGATCGCGCGCAAGATCCACGGCGAGCGGCTGCGCGTGGTCGGCTTCGTACCGAGCGACGACAAGGTCGCCGTGCCCCCGGTGATCATCCACCTCGGTCTCGCGCTCGGCGCGCTGACCGGCGCGACCGTCGCGGTCGTCGATGCCAACGTCCGCTACCCCGCCCTCGCCAAGATCGCGCGCGGGACCCGCACCGACCACGATGATTCGGTGTTCGCGACCCGGTGGTTACGCGACTCGCTCGCGCTGTTGACCCCGCCTCGGGTCGAGCAAGCCGGGCAGGTGGTCCCGCAGCTCGCGCGCGTCCTGCTCGAAGGCAGTGACCTATTCGCACATGTGCTGGTCGATCTCACCGGCTTCGAGCTGCTCGGCGAGCACGCCTCGGCGGCGGCGTGCATGGATGCGGTCGCCGTCGTGGGGCGTGCACATCGGACACGGGAGCGCGAGCTGACCGAGCTCGCGCGCTTGATGCCGCACGGACGGTTCCTCGGCGTCTTGCTCGTCGGATAGCGATCGTGCTCTCCTTGCCGACGATGGCTTCTCTCGAGCAGGAAAAGATCGCGGTTATCGGACTCGGATACGTCGGCCTTCCGGTCGCGATTTCGTTTGGACGCAAGCTTCCGACGGTGGGCTTCGACATTCGCGCGAGCCGCGTCGAGGACCTCAAGCGCGGTCACGACGATACGCTCGAGGTCAGCGACGAGCAGCTCAGGTCGGCGAAGCAGCTCGACATGACGGCGGATCCCGCGAAGCTCGCCGACTGCACGTTCTATATCGTCGCGGTGCCGACCCCGATCGACTCGAACAATCGCCCCGATCTGGCGCCGATGATCTCGGCGTCACGCACGATCGGCCCCCACCTCAGGAAGGGCGATATCGTCGTCTACGAATCCACGGTCTATCCCGGCGTCACCGAGGACATCTGCGGCCCGATCCTCGACGAAAACAGCGGCCTCAAGAACGGGATCGATTACTTCCTCGGCTACTCGCCCGAGCGGATCAACCCGGGCGACAAGGAGCACACGTTCGAGAAGATCTTGAAGGTGGTCTCGGGCCAGACCCCCGAGGCGCTCGAGCGCGTCGCGGTCGTCTACGGCTCGGTCGTCACCGCGGGCGTGCACCGCGCACCCTCGATCAAGGTCGCCGAGGCGGCGAAGGTGATCGAGAACACGCAGCGCGATCTCAACATCGCGTTGATGAACGAGCTCGCGTTGATCTTCGATCGCATGGGCATCCGCACGCAGGACGTGCTCGACGCCGCCGGCACCAAGTGGAACTTCCTCAAGTTCACGCCCGGCCTCGTCGGCGGCCACTGCATCGGCGTCGATCCGTACTACCTGACCATGAAGGCCGAGGAGCTCGGCTACCTGCCCGAGGTCATCCTCGCCGGCCGCCGGGTCAACAACAACGTCGCCGCGTTCCTCGCCCAGAAGACCGTGAAGTTCCTGACCTCGATGGACGTGCCGCTCAAGAAGGCGAAGGTCGGGATCCTCGGCCTCACGTTCAAGGAGAACGTCCCCGATCTGCGGAACTCCAAGATCCCCGATATCATCAAGGAGCTCGCCGAGTTTGGCATCGAGGCGATCGTCCACGACCCGATGGGCGATCCGAAGGAGGCGCACCACGAGTACGGCGTGCACCTCAGCGCGCTCGACAAGTTTCAGGGGCTCGACGCGCTGATCCTCGCGGTCTCGCACAAGGACTACCTCGAGGACATCGACGCGATCTACGCGCGCGTCCGCGACGGAGGTGTCGTGATCGACGTCAAGAGCGTGCTGCCCGTGAAGCAGCCGCCGCGCGGGATCCGCCAGTGGAGTCTATGACCCGACGCCCCGGCGCGCGCGAGGTGGCCTCGTGACCAAGTACGACGACGTCTGTGCAGATCTCGTGAACTCGCCGCGGCGCTGGTTGGTGACCGGCGTGGCCGGCTTCATCGGCTCCGCTCTGCTCGAGCGCCTGCTCGACCTCGGCCAGAGCGTCGTCGGCGTCGACAACTTCATCACCGGACACAAGCGCAACATCGACGACGTCCTGTCGATCAACCCCGACGAGAAGCTGCAGTTCAAGTTCATCGAGGGTGACCTGCGTGATCCCGAGGTCGCCGCCAAGGCGGTCAAGAACGTCGATATCGTGCTGCACCAGGCCGCGCTCGGCTCGGTGCCGCGCTCGCTCAAGGATCCGATCGCGTCGCACGAGCACAACGTCAACGGCTTCTTGAACGTGCTGAACGCGGCCCGCGAAGCGGGCGTGAGCCGGTTCGTGTTCGCCTCGAGCTCGTCGGTCTACGGCGATCATCCGGGGCTGCCGAAGCTCGAGGACCGCACCGGGCGGCTGTTGTCGCCGTACGCGGCGACCAAGCGGACCGACGAGGTCTACGCGCAGACGTTTCACGAGGCCTACGGGCTCGGCACGATCGGCTTGCGCTACTTCAACGTGTTCGGGCGCCGCCAGGATCCCGACGGTGTCTACGCGGCCGTGATCCCGCGCTGGATCGCCGCGCTCGTCGCACGCAAGCCGTGCGTCATCTTCGGAGATGGCTCGAACAGCCGCGACTTCTGTTACATCGACAACATCGTGCAGGCCAACCTGCTCGCCGCGACCGCGAAGCCCGAGACCACCGGCACGGTCTACAACTGTGGCTGCAACGGTCGCACGGACCTCAAGGAGCTGTTCGCGATGATCCGCGACGAGCTCGCGAAGGACGCGCCAGAGCTCGCGGCGGTCGAGCCCGTATTCGAGGGTCCACGCTCCGGCGACATCGCGCATTCGCAGGCCTCGATCGAGAAGATCTCGAGCCTGCTCGGCTACGCACCGACCCACCAGGTCGCCGACGGCATGACCGAGACCGTCGCGTGGTTCGCGCAGCGCCTGCGCGCGTCCTAGCTCGACTCAACAAGCAGAAGCTCCTGACGAAGGACCGGATCGCCCGCCTCAGCTGATATGCCTAGGGCGTGCAACTGACGCCCGAGCAGATCGAGAAGTTCCGCACGATTGGCCTGCGCTTGGACAAGGCGGGCACGTTCTGGCAGGAGGGCGCGGCAGTTACTCACGCGCGGTTGCGGCAAGCGCTGCTGCGCTGGCTCGACGTGCGCGATGACGGTCGCGACATCGTGCGGCTCGACGACAAGCGCTACGCGTACGTCGAGGTCGAAGACGCGCATCTGCGTGCCCTCTCGGTGCGGTGGGACGGCGATCGCGCGCTCGTGTTGTGGGACGACGATCAGGCAGAAGAGCTCGCGTACGCCACGCTGCGGCAGGCCGAGGACCATGCGCTGTATGCAACAGCGCACGGCAAGCTCCGCGGTCGGATCGCTGGGCCCGCGTATCACGCGCTCGCCGAGCGGATCGTCGAGAGCGATCGCGGCTTCGCGCTCGAAGCAGGCGAGACGCGCTGGCCGATCGCGAACGCGAGTTAGGCTTCGGGCTCGTCGCCAAACAGTGCGCCGACGGCGATCTCGATCGCGTCGAACGGTTCGGCGCGCACGGTCTGACCGCGCTCCGCGCTCAGTACTTCGAGGTAGCCGTCGGGATGCCAGCGATTGACGGTGGACGCGGCGCCTTGTCGCGGAGCACGCGAGCACGAAGTCCGTGTGGAAGCGACAGCGTCCATTGTTGGTAATCGGCCTCGCGTGGAAGCAAATGGTCCACGAGGTACGCGGCCCCGTCGGCCATCCGTCGACCCCCGTCGACCCGCACACGACGGGCACAGGCCTCGCGCCGTACAGCTCGCCCTTGTTGGCCCGGGTTGGATCAACGTCGCCGTTTCCGGTGATCCGAAGAACGCTCGAAGACCACAACCGCGACAGTAAAGTCGGGTGTGGTTTCAGATTCTTGAACCCGTGCGTGGGTGTCACCGCAGTTAGCTCGGCTCGGAGTGTGCACCGTCGAGCGCCATGACGATTCTGGTTAATGAAGGCGCGCGCCGGCTCCACGCGAGGCTCGGCTACGTCGCGATCTCCGAGGACGAAACAACGTGGGTGCTCGAACGCCCGCGGTGAGGCGCGTTTGCGCATCTAATGTACAGAGCGGACTCACGCATTCTGCGTGATGCTCCGCGCCGAGGTGACCATGCGTACTCCATGGCGTTTCGCGATGATGGCGTCGAGCTTCGTCTTTGTCGTCGCATGTGGTCCGTCGAAAGGCAGCGGCCCCGGCGGCGGCGCCGACGGCAATGGTCCACCTGAGGTTCATACGTACGTCGATCCGACGCTGCCGCCGAACATCGGCGATCAGTTCGAAGGCCTGACGCTCGATCCGGGGCTCTCGCTGATCTATCCAAATTCGGGCGCGGTGATTCCGAAGGACGTCGGATCGATCGACGTGCAAGGCGCGACCGTCGCCGGGCTCGAGGTCTATCGCGTACGGTTCGCCGTCGACGATGGCAACGAGCTCCGCGGCTACGTGCCTCAGGCCTCGTGGTTGCCTGACGACACCAACTGGATGTGGCTGATGGGTCGCGCCGCCGGGCACACGGTCGCGCTGTCGCTCGCCGGCGCTCACCTCGCCGGTGGCCAGCTCGTCGGGCCGGGTATGGTCTCCGCGTCGCAACCGCTGATCGTCTCGCGCGATGCGGCGACCGGTGCGCTGTTCTACTTCGCGACGACGGGCGATCAGATCAGCGGAACCGGCACGCTGCAACGGCTCTCGCTCGGCAACCGCCAGCCCGACGTGTTCATGAACGGCACGATCGCCGGTAGCCAGTGCGTCGGCTGCCACGCGATCTCGCGCGATGGGTCGCGGTTGTCGTTCGTCGGTATGGATTCCTTGGGCAACAGTCGCAAGACCTCGCTCGTCGACGCGCAAGATCCGACGATCCGCACCGCGGTCACGAGCTCGGTCGCGATCGGTGCGTTCAACCCCGACGGCACCCGCTACATCGCCAGCTCGGGTGGCGCGCTCTCGCTCTACGACGCGACGACCGGCGCGCTGATCTCCGCGGTGCCGACGTCTGGCCCCGCGCTCTACCCCGATTGGTCGTGGGACGGCAACACCATCGTGTTCGTGCGGCCATCGGCGCTCTGCGCACCCGGCCTCCTCGATTTTGGCCAGCAGGACATCTTCGTCTATGGCGGCTCGATCGTGACGATGCAGTGGAACGGCACGACGTTCACCAATGAGAAGGTAGTCGTCGCGGGCGACAGCGCCTCGAACAACTTCTATCCCTCGTTCTCGCCCGACGGCAGCTGGATCGCGTTCGCGCGCGCGAGCACCGCCGTCGCCTCGAGCTGGTCGATCGCCGCGACGGCCTGCAACGGCCAGACCGGCGCGGGCCTGTCGTACGACAACCCGTCGTCGTCGGTGTGGGTGCTCCCCGCGGCCGGTGGCGCGCCGACGCGACTCGACACGGCGAACGACGGCACGACCTTGACCAACTCGTGGCCCAAGTGGGCGCCGAAAGCCGACGGCGAATATCTGTGGATGTCGCTGTCGTCGACGCGCCCGTACGGCACGCGCCTCACCGGCGCAGACGCGCATCACCAGGTGTGGTTCACCGCCGTGCGTCGCCCAGGCGTGAGCGGCGATCCATCGGCGCCCGCGGTGTGGTTTCCGTTTCAGACCCTCGCGACGAAGAATCACGTCGGTCAGTGGTCGTATCAGGTCGGCAACTTCGTCATCGAGTGATCCATCGAGTTGCGTCCTCGAGATCGAGTTCGCGACAGGAGCGGTGGACCAGTACGCCGACGTCCCCTTCGATGTGTTCCAGCAGATGCTCGCTCCCTCGCAGGGTCAGTGCTTTCACACTCGCATCCGCGCATTCGCCTGCCATCGCGTCGCCGACGTTTCGAGCGTAGAGGGCTAGCTCGCGGCGCTGGGCGCGGGAAATTAGATGATATCGTTGCCACGCATGGCCGACGATATCTTGCCCAAGCCCGAGCCCAAGGAAGTCGACGAGAAGGAGGCGCTCCGCCTGCAGCACATGGTCGAGGGCAACGTGCTCAAGGGCGTGCCGTACGGCGACGAGAAGTGCCAGAACTGCCTCTACTACCTCGATACCGACGCGAAGCTCGCGTATTGCTGGCACCCGAAGCTGCGCATCCTCGTGGGCGGCGAGTGGTGGTGCCAGTGGTGGGAGAAGATCGAGGATTGAGGTTCGAGGACAAAGCGGTCGACGGTGCGGAGCTCGAGCTCGACAAGGACCGGCCCGACAACGAGCTCGTCGAGGACGATCACGAAGAGGTCGACGCGATCCGGATCGACGACGTGCTCGCGCAGCACCAGGAGAGCACGTTGCTCGCCGCGATGCGCGAGATCCTCGAGTGCCGCCACGTCGTGATCAACGATCTCGCGCTGCCGCAACGCGAGCTCCGCGCGCTCGAGGCGTTGAAGGCCGCGGTGACCGGCAGGGATGCCGAGCTCTCGCAGTTCGTGTACGCGTCCGACCGCCGTGACCTGCTCGAGCAAGCGCTCGCCGTGGTGCAGCCGCGCGTGATGTCCGATCTGACCCGGCCGTTCCAGGATCTCGTCCAGCGGATCGGCACGTTGCGCCATGACCTCAAGGAGCTCGAGGACGCCCAGGACGAGCTGCTCGAGGCGAACCAGGAGGTCGGCGTCACCAAGGCGGATGCCGAGACCGCCGACAAGCCCAAGCCCAAGCCGGCGTCGGACAACGATCTCTCGCTCGATGGACCTGCACGCGTGATCGCGAAGCCGCCGACCTCGCTCACCGGCGAGCGCGCGCCGGCCCCCGTGCTGCCATCGACGCTCGATGGTCCCGCGTTGCGAGAGCCACCACCACACGAGACCACCGTCGGCACGAAGCAGGATCTCGCCGAAGCCAAGGTCGCCGAGCCACAGAAGCTGAAGACCAAGCCGTTCTGGAGACGCGATGACGGCTGACGGCCCGGCCACTGCTTGGCGTGAAGCCGCGGACGGCCGGCGAGCGGAGCAAGCGCATGGCTAAGCACGCCTGGGTCGACGCGGTCGTCGTCGAGCTTCGACTCCACGCCGAAGCAGCCCTCCTCCGCCGGCTCAACGCGGGCGCGGGCGATCCGCGCTCGCCCTCGCAGATCTTCCTCCGCGATCCACGAGCCGCTGCCCGGATCGCCGGCGGCACGCTGCGCCCGCAGAACACCCACGCCAAGGCGACCGCCGAGCTCGAGGCCGCGATCGCCGAAGCGAGCGCGCGATCGGCCAAGCTCGTCGCGAGCGCCGAGGACTCGCGGCTGGCCGTGCTGTGCAACCGGCTCCGGATCGGCGCGGTCCCGAGCGGGGTGCTCGCGCTCGCGTTCGCGTACGCGCTCGACCTCGATACCCGCGAGCTCGTCCACGCGCTCGCGCCGCGCAAGAAGCCGGCGCTCTACGTCGAGACCTGCGTCGATGTCCTCGAGCTGTTGCCGCGCGATCTGCTCGCGGCGACCGCGCCGAGCGGTGCGCTGCGCCGCGGCCGCGCGATCGTCGTCGATGGCGATGGCCTCGATGCCGCGCTCGTGCTCGCGCCCGCGGTGCTCGCGTGGTTGCTCGGCGACGACGCGCTCCAGCCACCGCTGGTGACGCTGTGCGAGGTCGTGCCCGCGACCGCGGAGGCGAACGTCGTGTTGCCCGCCACGACCGCGGCCGCGATCGACGAGCTGGTCGCGCGCGCGAGCGCGACGATCGCCGTCGTGTTCCGCGGCCCGCGCGGCAGCGGCCGCCGTGCCGGCGCGCAGCGGCTCGCGAGGGCGCTAGACCGCCCGCTGCTCGTGATCCCGATCCCGCAGCTGGTGGTCGCCGAGAAGCGCGGTGGCCGGCCGTTGCTGGCGGCCGCGCTCGCCGCCGCGCGCCTGCGCGATGCCGTGCCGTTCCTGGCCGACGCCGACGCGCTGTACGACGAGAGCGGCACGATGGCCGCCGATCACGCCGACGCGATCGCGGGATCGCCGGGCCTGTTGTGTGTCGCCTCGACCGGCCGCGGTGGCCACCTCGAGCTCCGCCGCCCCGCGCTGCTCGTCGCGATGCCGCGCACGGAGCTCCAGGATCGCCAGCAGGCCTGGGCGCACGCGCTCGCCCGCGCGAACGGCCCGGTCGCATCCGCCCCGGAGCTCGCGGCGCGTTACGTGATCGGCCCGGGCGCGATCGCAGACGTGGTCGCCGAGGCGGCACGGCACGCTGCCGCGCTCGGCGCCGTGCCGCCGGCCGCGAGCTCGCCGCCACCGAGCGCCGATCCCGCCACCTTCGAGCTCGACGTGGTCGAGGCGGCCGTGGCGCGCCGGCTATCGCTGCGGCTCGGTACGTTCGGTCAGGTCGTGGCGCGCAAGGCCAAGCTCGAAGAGCTCGTGCTACCCGAAGATGTCATCGACACGCTGCGCGACATGATCGCGATGGTGAAAGGACGCGCGCAGATCCTCGAGCGCTGGGGCTTCCAGCGCCACCTCGGGATCTCGCGGGGCGTCGCCGGGCTGTACTCCGGCGAGCCCGGCACCGGCAAGACGATGGCGGCCTCGGTGGTCGCGTCGGAGCTCGGGCTCGAGCTCGTCCGCATCGATCTCTCGGCCGTGGTCTCGAAGTATGTCGGCGAGACCGAGAAGAACCTCGCGAAGATCTTCGACGAGGCGCAGGACGCGCACGCGATGTTGCTGTTCGACGAGGCCGACTCGCTGTTCGGCAAGCGCACCGAGCTCAAGTCCGCGCAGGACCGGTTCGCGAACCTCGAGGTCAACTACATCCTGCAACGCATGGAGACGTTCGATGGCGTCAGCGTGCTGACCACCAACGCCGAGTCCGCGATCGATCCCGCGCTCCAGCGCCGCCTCAACTTCCGGATCCGGTTTCCGGAGCCCGAGGTCGAGGAGCGCGAGCAGCTGTGGCGCCAGCTGTTGCCGCCGGCGACCGGGCTCACCGAGGTCGATTTTCACGCGCTCGCCGAGCGCTTCGACATGACCGGCGGCTACATCAAGAACGCCGTCGTGCGCGCCGCGGTGATCGCCGCCCGCGCCGGCCGCGCGATGATCGCCGACGATCTCTGGGTCGGTGCACACCACGAGTACGTCGAGATGGGTAAGGTGATGCCGGCACCGAGCTCCCCATGATCGAGGATCCCCGCCCCAGCCGCATCCCTCCGATCGTGCTCGCGCTGCTCGGCGCGGCGGCGTTGCTGTTCGCGGCGCTGTCGTCGCGCTGGCTCGCGAACGCGGGCGACAACGGCTCGATCGAGATGGGGCTGCGCTCGACCACCGAGTGCGGCTCGGTCGGCATGCTGCTCGGCCCGCGTCCCGACGAGTGCCGGACCGAGCACAACAGCGCGTACGCCGCGGAATGGAACACCGACTCCGGCCAGTACTCCTCCGCCGCCTTCGCGCCGTGCGGGCTCGTCACCTCGATCGCGTGCTGGGTCGCCGCGCTCGCCCTGCTCGCCGCCGCGGCGCTCGCGCTCGCGAGGCGGTGCCCGCAGCTGCCGGTCTCGCCGAGCTCGATCGCACTGCTCGCGATCATGGTCGGCCTCGTCAGCGGCTGCGTGTTCGTCGCGACCAAGCCCGGCCCCGGTGGCTTCGTCGGGGTCGGCATCGCGTTCTGGATCTTCGGCACCGGCGCGGTGCTCGGCCTCGCCGGCTCGATCCTGCTCGCGCGCGTCAATCGCCCTGCCGATCCGGATCTGACGGACGGCGCGATCGATCCCGACAAGTTCTAGCTAGTAGCCGGGCGCCTAGGTGTCGAGGCAGCGGCGCAGGGCTTCGAGCAGCACCTGCGGCGCGAACGGCTTCTGCACGAAGTTCTCGCCGGCGCGCAGCTCGAGCTCCTTGCCGGCAGTCTCGGCGCTGTAGCCGCTGGTATACAGCACGCGCAGCGCGGGGCAGGACAGCCGCAACGCGGCCGCGACCTGGTAGCCGGACAGGCCGGGCATCACGAGATCGGTGAGCAGCAACGCGGGCTTGTCGGCGAGGCCGTGCCACAGCGCGAGCGCGTCGTGCCCGTTCGCCGCATCGATCACGCGATATCCCGCGCGCTCGAGCGTACGCCGCGTGATCCGCCGCACCGAGGCATCGTCCTCGACGACGAGCACGAGCTCGTTCGCACCGCGGGGCGCGCGGCGCACGACCTCCGGTGTCGCCTGGCCGCTGCCCGTGATCGGGATCGTGACGGAGAACGTGCTCCCGCGGCCGAGCTCGCTCGTGACCTCGATCGTGCCGTGATGCTGTTGCACGATGCCGAACACGGTCGCGAGCCCGAGGCCGGTCCCCTTGCCGACGTCCTTCGTCGTGAAGAACGGCTCGAAGATCCGCGGCAGGACCTCGGGCTCGATCCCCATCCCCGTATCGTGGACGCGGAGCGTGATCGCGCCGCCGGCGCGACGCGTCTGGATCACGAGCGTGCCGCCCGTTGGCATCGCATCGCGCGAGTTGATCGCGAGGTTCATCAACAGCTGATCCAGCATGCCTGGATCGAGGCGCGTCACCAGCGGCTGCGCCTCGAGATCGAGCCGCAGCGCGATCGTCTCCCCGATCAGCCGCTGCAACATCTTCGCGAGGCTCTTGACGACCTCGTTGACATCGACGTCGCGCGGCTGCATCAGCTGGCGGCGGCTGAACAGCAGCAGCTGGCGGGTCAGCTCCGCCGCGCGCTCGGCCGCGGCCCGGATCTGCTGGAGGTTGTCCTTCACCTCGTCGGGCACACCCGGCACGTTCGAGAGCTCGGTCTGCATCATGATCGCCGCGAGGATGTTGTTGAAGTCGTGCGCGACGCCGCCGGCGAGCTGGCCGATCGCCTCCATCTTCTGGGCCTGGCGGAGCTGCTCCTCGCTGGCGCGCAGGAGCTGCTCGGCGCGCTTGCGCTCTGTGATATCGCGCGCGAGCGCGACGACCCGGCGCTCGCCGTCCCAGAACCGCCGCATCCGGACCTCGACCGGGAACTCCGAGCCATCCTTGCGGCGGTACTCCGTATCGAACACGAGGGTCGCCTCGCTCGCGAGCCGCTCCCTGAGCTGGTGCAGGAACGCGGGCGTGGCGTGGACATCGAACTCGTGCGGCGCCGCGCCGAGCAACTCGTCACGCGTGTAGCCGAGGCTCTCGCACGCGCTCTGGTTGACGTCGATCACGCGCCCCGTCGAGTCCAGCAGGAACAGCGCGTCACTCGCGTGATCGACGAACGTGCGAAACCGGACCTCGATCTCGTGCTGCGCGGCCTCCTCGCCGCGGCGTTCGGTGACGTCTTGCGCGGTGCCGAAGATCCGCCGGGGCCGGCCGTCGTCACCGCGCAACAGCTGCGCGCGGGCATGCAGGATCCGGATCGCCCCATCGGCGCGGACCACGCGGCCCTCGACCTCGAGCAAGCGGCCGGCGAGCAACGCCTCGCGCGAGACCTGCGCGACGCGCGCGCGATCCTCGGGATGCACGACATCGCGAAATTGCTCGGGCGTGAGCACGCGCTGGTCGAGCGCGAGCCCGAGGATCCGGCACGCCTCCGGAGACAGCACCACCCGCCGGGTCACCGCGTCCTGGTCCCAATAGCCGATGTGCGCGAGCCGCTCGGCGGTCGCGAGGCGACGTTCGCTGATCTGCAGCTCGCGAAACAGCAACAGCGCGTTGAGCGCGACCGCGATGCGCTGCCCGATCTCCGCGAACAGCTCGTGTTCGTCGCGGCTCCACGTGCGCGCCCGCGAGCATTGATGGATGCCGAACGCGTAGGGCTCCATCTGCTTGGGGTGAACCCCGACCACCATCATCGACCGCACCCCGAGCGCGCCCTCGAGTCCCGAGCCCGCGAGCTCGCGCTCGCCGAACGCGAGGGGATGCGCGGCGGCCATCACCGCCCGATGCATCTCGAGCATCGCCGCCGACGCGACGAGGTTCTTGCCGGTCGCGAGCCCGCCGGGATAGGCCGGGCGGGTCCGTTCGGCCGTGGGGCGCAGCGCCGTCGGATCGGCGGCCGGTGGGGTGATCAGCCACGCGCGGTCGGACTGGAACACGTCGAGCACGACGTCGAGCACGTCATTCATCATCTGCTCGAGCTCGTGCGTACCCTGGATCGCGCGGTTGACGCGATCGATGCTCTCGAGGAACCACAGCCCGCCTGCTGGTGCGCTGTCGCCCATCAAACCTCCCGCCAATCGAGCATCGCACCGAAGTGGGGCGTCCGTCAGCCCCATCCGCGGGGTTCTGGCGTAGCTTTCGCGCATGTCCCTGCGTGGCAAGACCCTGTTCATCACCGGCGCGAGCCGTGGCATCGGGCTCGCGATCGGCAAGCGCGCGGCGCGCGATGGCGCGAACGTCGTGATCGCGGCGAAGACCTCGGAGCCCAACCCGAAGCTGCCCGGCACGATCTTCACGGCCGCGAAGGAGATCGAGGAGGCCGGCGGCAAGGCCCTCGCGCTGCAGGTCGACATCCGGTTCGAGGATCAGGTCCAGGCCGCGGTCGCCAAGGCGGTCGAGACGTTCGGCGGCATCGACATCTGCGTCAACAACGCGAGCGCGATCAGCCTGACCGGCACCGAGATGACCGAGATGAAGCGCTACGACCTGATGCACTCGATCAACACCCGCGGCACGTTCCTGGTGTCGAAGACGTGCATCCCGCACCTCAAGAAGGCGGCGAACCCGCACGTCTTGAACCTGTCACCGCCGCTCCACATGGAGACCAAGTGGTTCGCGCCCCACGTGGCCTACACGATGGCGAAGTTCGGGATGAGCATGTGCGTGCTCGGCATGGCGGGCGAGTACAAGAGCGCCGGCATCGCGTTCAACGCGCTGTGGCCGCGCACCGTGATCGCGACCGCCGCGGTGCAAAATCTCCTGGGCGGCGATGCGTCGATGAAGGCCTCGCGCAAGCCCGAGATCCTCGCCGACGCGGCCTACGTGATCTTCAACAGACCCGCGCGCGAGTGCACCGGCAACTTCTTCATCGACGACGAGGTGCTGATCGCGTCGGGGAAGACCGACCTCTCCGAGTACGCCTCGACTCCCGGGACGACGAGCTTCCTGCCGGACTTCTTTGTCTAGCTCGACTAGATCTTGAGCTTCGCGAGGTCGACCTTCTTCGACTTCGCGAACGCCTTCCCCGGCCTCGTCCGCGCCGCGAGGAAGCCGAACAGCGCACCGACCGAGCCGCCGACCAGGTGTGCCATGTGCGAGATCTGGTCGTTGTTGAACGAGTGCACGATCTCGCCGCCCATATAGATCACGGCGACCGCGAGGAACGACAGCGGGATCTCGCCGCTGCGCAC
>JBDTEH010000382.1:0-3640 GCA_039922635.1 Kofleriaceae bacterium
GTTTGTCGGTCTCGACCACGGTCCAGTGCTGCGGGTTCCGCTTGCGAAACTCGGCCGCCGCCCCGGTGCGTTTCGGCACCGCGAATGGATAGGCCCCCGCGGTCGCGGTGAGGAGTAGTAGCCACAGCCAGGCCAGAGCGCGCATCGAGATCCCGACGTACGAGGCCGGTTCGCGGTCTGCCGATTCGTACGGTCGTGGACCTTGCCCACGGTCGTGCGCGCAGGGTCGTGGGCAGCGCACTCGACAGCGCCCCAGCGCGGGGCGCAACCATGCGAGATCCGGGCGGCATCTCCTGGTCCGGACGTTGCACCAACGGTCCCGATGCGCTGGTCGATCCTGTTCGTGCTCCTCGCGGCCTGCGGCACGCCGCACGCGGACGCCGTCGATGGCAGCGACGCACCCGCCGGGCCCAGCGGTGACACCGGCAGCGCGGCGCCCGATGCCGCGGCCGGAACCTGCGCGACGACGATCAGCTACGGCGCGGCGTGGATCCACTCCGCGCAGCACCCGGACTCGACCGACGTAGTGGCCGGCGCGGTGACATGGGATGGAACCTGCCACGACGACGGCACGAGCTCGTACGCCGAGCTGTCGAACGGCTTCAAGCCCTACTTCAGCGGGCACGGCGCGTGCGAGCTCGCGATCGATGCATCGCCGGCGTGCGGCGCGCCTGCCGCGTGCCGGACCCGCATCACGTACGGCGATGCGTGGCAGCACCCGGCGAGCCATCCGGATCAGGACGACGAGGTCGCGGGCCGGGTGTTCTGGGATGGTGCGTGCACCGCGACGGGCAGCGATTCGTATGGTGCGCTGTCGAACGGCTGGATGCCGCACTTCACGGGCAGCGCGAGCTGCGCGATGTCGTTCGAGTGGACGGGCTGTGGCGGGCTCTACGAGAATCCGGTCCAGCCCCACGGCTGCGCGGATCCGGGCGTGGTGTTCGACGGCACGCGATACGTGATGTCGTGTACGTCCGGCAACGCCAGCAACGCGTTCCCGATCTACACCTCGCCCGACCTCGTCCACTGGACCGCCCATGGCAGCATCCTGCCGTCCGCGGCGAAGCCGGCCTGGGCGAAGCAAGACTTCTGGGCGCCCGAGATCCACGCGGTCAACGGCACGTGGGTCGCGTACTTCTCGGCGCGCGGCGCTGACGGGCAGCTCGCGATCGGTGCCGCCTGGTCGAACGACATCCTCGGCCCGTACACCGCGGTCGCCCACCCGCTCGTGCACGATGCCGTGATCGGCTACATCGATGCGGACGAACACACCGCACCCGACGGCACCGCGTACCTGCTCTACAAGGAGGACGGCAACGCGCGCGGCGTGGCCACACCGATCCACGGCCAGCGCCTCGCCCCGGACGGGCTCTCGGTGACCGGCGCGGCACCGGTGCTCATCACGAACGATCGCACGTGGGAGGGGCCGGTCGTCGAGGCGCCGTTCCTCGTCGAGCACGGCGGCCAGTACTACCTGTTCTACAGCGGCAACAGCTACGCCAACGCGACCTACGCCGTCGGGGTCGCGCGGGCGAGCTCGCCCCTCGGTCCGTACACGAAGGCCGCGGCACCGATCGTCACGACGACCGGCGCGTGGGTCGGCCCCGGTCACTGCTCGGTGGTCGACGGCCCCGGCGGCGATACGTACATGGTCTATCACGCGTGGCAGCACGGCCACGTCAATGGTCCCGGCGACGCGCGGCTGCCGCTCGTCGATCAGATCGTCTGGCAAGGCGGCTGGCCCAGCGTGCCGGATGCGCCTTCGTCCGGCACGCGCCCGCTGCCGTGACGCCGTGACGCCGTGACGCCGTGACGCCGTGACGAGCGCCGCAGCTCCGCGTGACCTAGTCGACCCGGCCATCGTCGGCGAGCTTGCCGAGCTCGCGGTACTCGAGCAGCACGGCGCGCTCGAGGTGGTGCTGCGTGAGGGCCGTGCCCTCTTGCGCCGCGAGGAACGCGGCCCGCAGCGCGCTGTTGCGAATGTAGCCGCCGGACAGCGGGAACCTGCGCGCGAGCGCCCCGAAGTCGAGCACGCCTGCGGTCGGCATGCGCGGGGAGACATGCGCGGCCCACAGCTGCGCACGCAGCTCCTCGTCGGGGAGCGGGAAGTACATCCGCATCGATAGCCGGCGCTTGAACGCGGGATCGATCGATCCGTCGAGGTTCGTGGTGAGCACGGCGACCCCTTCGAACGCGTCGAGCCGCTGCAGCAGATAGTTGACCTCGAGGTTCGCGTAGCGGTCGTTGCTCGACTTGACCTCGGTGCGTTTCGCGAACAGCGAGTCGGCCTCGTCGAACAACAACATGATCCGGCCGTCCTCGGCGGCGTCGAACAGCTCGCCGAGGTGCTTCTCGGTCTCGCCGATCCACTTCGACATCACCTTCGCGAGGTCGACCCGGTAGAGCTCGAGTCCGAGCTCGCGCGCGATCAGCCCGGCGACCATCGTCTTGCCGGTGCCCGGCGGTCCGTAGAACAGCGCGGTGATGCCGCGCGCCGTGGTGATCCGCTCGTCGTAGCCCCAGTCGTCGAACACCGTGCGGCCGTGACGCGCGCGGCCGATCAACTCGCGGATGCTATCGAGCATCTCGTCGGGGAGCGAGACCTGGTCCCAGCTGGCGAGCCGGGTCACGCGCTGCGCGGTCGCGCCGATCCGCGTCGCGAGGTGCTGGCGCGCCGCCTCGTCGACGATCGCGTCGTGCTCCGCCGGTGAGGCCTCCGCGCGCACGATCCGCGACCGCGCATCCGCGACGACACGATGGATCGTGCCCGGCGCGACCTTGTAGCGACGCGCCAGCAGCGCCGCATCGGCGGCGATGTGTGCGCCGGCCAGCACCCGCTCGAACACACCGGCGCGCACTGACTCCGAGAGCGCGGGCAGCACGAGCTCGACGAATCCGGGCTCGAGCGGCGGCGCACCCTCGAGCGCCGCGCGCAGCACGAGCGGGCCCGGATGCTCGCGCAGGACCTGGCGAAGCAGCCGCGCCGCGTCGCGATCCTCGGCGTCGAGGAGCTCGACGTTCGACACCACCGGCACCGCGCGCGCGAGCACCGCGCGGGTGAGCTCGCGCGCGAGCTGTCCCTGCGGGAGCTCCGAGGCGTCGATGCACGCGATCGGTCGCCCGACCTTGGCCGCCAGTGCCGCGATCACGCTGTGCCGGCCGCTGCCGCGGCGACCTCGCACCACCGCGCGCAGCGGCGAGCCCGCAGGGCGGACCTCGGCGAGCTCGAGCATGAACGCGCGCAGTGCGCCGCGATCGAGGACGAGCTCCGCGAGCTCGCGGTCCGCCTCCCGGATCGCCCGCCACGGGACGTGACCGCGGAGCCGCGCGATCAGCACGTCGTCGATCTTCAGCCCGCCGTGCGCATCGAGCTCGACGAGGCCATGGCGGATCAGCGCCGCGTCCGGGCCGAGCTCGTCGCGGATCTGGTCGCGCAGCGCGCTCCCCGAGCGACCGAGCAGCAACATCAGCAGCGCCACGTCACACACCGCGGTCGCCGCGCCATTGCCGAGGATCCGGTACATGCGACCGGTCTCGTAGTGCACGCGCGGCGCGATCACCGTGATCAGGATCTGCATCGCGACGGATGACAACCCGAGCTCGTCGGCGAGCTCGACGAACGGAAGCACCACGCCGGCGC
>JBDTEH010000383.1:0-53255 GCA_039922635.1 Kofleriaceae bacterium
GGTCGCCGACACCGCCGCGGCGGGGTGGGGCGGCGATCGGGTGATCACGCTCGCGCACCCGGGCGAGACCGACGCGCGGCGGACGATCGGCGTGGCGCGGTTCGAATGGGACACCGAGATCGACGCGCGCGAGGCCCAGGCCGCGCTCGAGCACGCGGTCGATGACATGATGATCGGGTCGTTCGAGCAGTCGATGGAGCGGACCCGGTGGCTCGCGCTCGACGGCACGATGAGCTGGGTCGAGCGCAGGAACAAGGCGGTCGTGGTCGTGATCGGCGCGCCGATGCAGCTCGCCGCCACGCTCGATCCGTGGACTACGCTAGCAACCAGCGCTCGAGGCCGATGAGGCGGTTGATGTCGTGCACGTCGTCGTGGAGCAGCGGGACCTCGACGAGCAGCGACTGCTCGCCGCCCGCCGCGCGCAGCTTGCCGATCGCGATCCGGTCGGCCTGCGCGAGCACCTCGAGCTCGGCGTGCGCGCTCGCGAGCGCGGTCGCCGCCATGGTCAGCGTCGTCCCCGACATGCCGAGCGCTTGCACCGAGGGCTGCGCGGCGAGCGCCTGCGCGATGCCGTTCGCATCGGTCTTGATCGGCAGCGCGGGATGGACCTTGTTGACGACGAAACCGACGAAGGGCATCGCCGCCGCCTGGAGCCGTTCGTGGAAGAACAGCGCCTCACGCACCGCCATCACCTCGGGCGAGGCGACCAGCACGAAGCCGACGCGGGGCTGCCGGAGCAACGCGAACGTCTCCTCGGCGCGCTTGCGAAACCCCCCGAGGATGTCGTTGAACTCGGTGAAGAACACGCCGAGGTCGTCGATGAACTGGCTGCCGACGAACTTCGCGAGCCGCTTCATCACGAACGAGCCGGTCTTGCCGACCAGCGACCAGCCCGATCCCGAGCCGCCGGCGAGCTTGCGAAACCACTCGATCGCGGGCGAGTCGAGCGCCTCGGACAGCTTGCGCGGCGCATCGAGGAAGTCGAGCGCGTGCGCGGTCGGCGGCGTATCGACGATGATCGTGTCGTATTTGTGCTCGGCATCGAAGTCGTGGAGCTTCGCCATCGCCGCGTACTCCTGGGCGCCCGCGAGCGTGCTCGAGATCTGCGCGTACACCGGGTTCGCGAGGATGCGCTGGACCGCGGCCGGATCCTTCGCGTGCTTCGCGACGACCTCGTCGAACGCGAGCTTCTGATCGAGCATCATCGCGAACAACTGGCCGCCGGCGACCGGCGCGTCCTTGCCGACGAGCTCGGGGGAGACCTCCTGGACGGCGTGGCCGAGCTCGGCGAGCCCGAGCGAGTTCGCGAGCCGCTTCGCGGGATCGATCGTCAACACCAGCGTCTTCATGCCGCGCCGCGCGGCCGCGAGCCCGAGGCTCGCTGCGGTCGTGGTCTTGCCGACACCGCCGGAGCCGACACACACGATGATGTCGCGCTCGCGTAGAACGTCGACGAGCCGGGCGGGACCCGGTGAGGCAACGCTGCCGGATGGCAGCGCGGAGTTGTCGCGCAGCCCCACTACTCGAGCTCGACCAGCAGGTCGCCGGTATCGACCGCTTGCCCGGCCTGCTTGTGCACGGCCTTGACGGTGCCGCCGCGCTCGGAAACGATCTCGTTCTCCATCTTCATCGCCTCGAGCACGATCACCGCGTGCCCCGGCGGGACCGCCTCGCCGATCGCGACGAGCACCTTGACCACCTTGCCGGCGATCGGCGCGTGTAGCTGCTCGCCGCGTGCCGGAGCGCGCGGGGCGACCGCGGCGGCGAGCCGGCGATGCGCGGCGTCCTCCACCGACAACACGACCTCGCTCGCGCCGACCGACGCGGCGACCTTGCCCTGCAGCGCCGCGCGCTTGTCGAGGTCGACGAGGTAGTTGTGCCCGGCGATCGCGATCGACCACGTCCCCGGCCGGATCGGCTTGGCGTCTACGAGCTGGGCCGCGCCGCCGAAGGGCTGCGCGGGCTGCGCGGGCTGTGCGGAGCCCGCGCCCTCGGGGCCCGAGATCGCGATCTGGAACATGCCGTTGTCGAGTGGTCCCTCGACGACGACCGTTCGGTCTTGCCCGCCGGCGTTGACGATCAACTCGCGCTTCATGCGGTCCCTTTTATACACGCCCGGCGCAGCTTGCGAGCCCGTTATGATCACGGCATCGCGCGGATCGGCGCCGGCGCAGATCCGGGCAACCCGGGCGTGCGATCGCGCGGAATGTGGTAGCGCGTGAGGATCCGGGAGGTCACCTGGCGGACCTCGTCGGCGTCGAGCACGATCATGCCGCCGGACGTGGTCGTGATCTCGACGACGCCGTGCGCCGACGACAACGCACGCACGAAGTCCTCCATGTCGAGCGGCTCGCGGCCGTTGATCGTCGCGACCGCCTCGTTGTAGAGGTGCGCGTAGCCGACGTTGATCTCGTCGGCCAGGATCTGGGTGAGGATCACGACCTCGTGCTGCTCGGGCGAGCGATAGCCGAGGTAGTAGTAGTTGAGGAACTCCTTCGGCGCCTTGTTCCACCACTTGTCCCAGGTCGCGAGGTAGTCGCGGGTCAGGGTCTGGAACACCAGGCCGCCGTACACGAAGTAGTGCGGTGGTTCGTCGTAACGCGCGCGCGCCACGAGCGGCATCCAATGTGCGAGCTCGACCTCGACCGTGATCAGCTTGCCCTCGCGCTTGATCCCGAGCTTGACCTTGTCGCCGATATAGCGATTGCCGAGCACGACGTCGTAGCGGGTCCGGTAGTGGCCCATGAACTGGACGGTGCCGTTGTTCGCGATCGGCAGGCCATCGATGTTCGTGATCACGTCGCGCGGCTGGAGCACGCCATCGGCCGAGCCCTGGTGATCGACGTGGAGCACGACCACACCGCGCTCGTCGCCGGTGAGGCCGAGTTGCTTGCGCAGCAGGGGGTTCTCGAGGTTCTGGGTCGTGATGCCGAGCGCCGGGATCTCCGGACGCTTGCCCTTCGCCACGCCGTCGAGGAACGACCGGATGATCGGCGGCGGCACCATCTCGCCGATGTTGTCGACACCGGTCAGCTTCTGGAACGCGATGCCGACGACCTTGCCATCGCCGAACACCGGGCCGCCGCTGTTGCCGGCGTTGATCGCGGCGTCGACGGTGGCCGCCAGCAGGTGGCGCTGGCTGTGGCTGTAACGCTGGACCTCGATGCGCGACACGACGCCTTCGGTGATCGAGATCTCTTCGCCACCGATCGGGAACCCGACGACCGCGACCTCGTCGCGCAGGTTCGGCATCTCGCCGACCTCGGCCGGCACGATATCGTCGAGGAAGTTGGACGGCTCGATGACCTCGAGCAGCGCGAGATCGCAGTCGTGGTTGACCGCCTTGACGCGCGCGATCGCCTTGTCGGGAGCGGACAGCTTCTGGATCTGAAGGAACGTCGCGTTTGCGACGACGTGCGCGCCCGTCAACATCAGCCCGGGGCCGATGACGACCGCCGAGCCGGTGCTGTTCGAGGGCGTCCGTGCCTGCCAAGGTCCATCGAAATCAGGATCTTGCGACGTGGCGAAGACGCGAATGACTTCAGGATAGGCCACGATATAAGGGTACCACCACTCGATGCTCCCCCTCCAAGCCGTCACACCTGAACACTTGGCTGGCGCCGCGGCCATTCCGTTGGCCGAGGCGCGTAAGATCGTGGCGCAAGTTCATCGCGGCGAGCCCGTCATGGCGACGTCTTCGGTGCGCCGCGTCGCGGCTGACGCGGTGCGTGCGATCGGCGCGGTGCCAGAGCTTCACGTGCTCGCCGAGACGCCGAGCCAGCTCGATCCGTTCGTGAAGTACCTCCTCGCCGGTGCCGACGGTGCCCGGTTTGAAGCGGTGCGGATCCCGCTCGAGCACCGCGCGCGGTTCAGCGTGTGCGTGAGCTCGCAGGTCGGCTGCGCGCTCGGTTGTGCGTTCTGCGCGACCGGCACGTTGGGCCTGACCCGCAACCTCGCGGCCTGGGAGATCGTCGAGCAGGTTCGCGTGGTCCGCGCGCGCTTGCCGCACGGCCGCGTCCACGGCGTGGTGTTTCAGGGGATGGGCGAGCCGCTCGCGAACCTCGACGCGGTGCTCGACGCGATCGCGGTGTTCCAGGAGCCGAGCGCCCTCGGCATCGATGCCCGCGCGATCACGGTGTGCACCGCGGGGTTGCCGCACGGGATCCGCAGGCTCGCCGAGCGCGCGCCGAAAGTGCGGCTCGGTTTGTCGATCCACAGCGCGCTCGCCGAACGCCGGCGCTCGCTCATGCCGATCGCGAAGGCGCACCCGCTCGACGAGGTGCTCGCCGCGTGCGCCGACCACGCGCGCGTGACCGGGCTCGCGCCGATGTGGGCGGTGACGTTGCTCGACGGTGTCAACGACTCCGATGACGACGCGCGCGCGCTCGCCGTGGCCGCGACCCGATTTGCCGCCGAGACCGGCCGCACGCCCAGGATCTCGATCATCGCCTATAACGCGACCTCCGAGGCCGGGGACGATCCGTTCGCGCGGTCGTCGCGCGAGGCCGCGTATCGCGCCGCGCTCGGGCTGCCGAGCCACCGCCGGTACTCTGGAGGCAGCGATGTCGGGGCCGCGTGTGGCCAGCTCGCGGCGCGCTCGTTGGCGTAGGCTCCCCCCTATGCATCCGGTCCACGACATCGAGCTGCCGGCCGACCTCACCGCGTGGTTACCGACGGTGATCGAGATCCCGCGCGGCTCGCACCTCAAGTACGAGGTCGACAAGCCGACCGGCCTGTTGCGGCTCGATCGCGTGCTGTACAGCGCCGTCTACTATCCCGCGAACTACGGGTTCATCCCTCGCACGCACGGTGAGGATGACGATCCGCTCGACATCCTCGTGCTGATGCAGGAGCCGGTCGAGCCGCTCACGATCGTACGCGCCCGCGCGATCGGCGGGCTGCGCATGGTCGACGACATGGGCGGTGACGACAAGATCATCGCGGTCTGCGTCGACGATCCGGCCTATGCGGACTACGACCAGCTCGCGCAGCTACCGCAGCACGTCACGCGCGAGCTCGATCGATTCTTCCGCGACTACAAGCAGCTCGAGCACAAGCGCGTCGACGTCGAGCAGTTCTACGACAAGCAGCGCGCGTTCGAGGTCATCGCGAAGGCCGTGGCGGCGTACCCGCCTTAGGCCTTCGCGCTCGGTCGCTCGCTACAGCGTGCGTGCCAGGCGATCAGGTGGGGGTGCTTGGCGGGATCTAGCCGGACCTTCGCGACCTTGCCGAAATCGATCGCACACAGCGCCGTGATGTCGGCGACGGTGAACCGATCGCCGGCCATGTAGGAGCGTTGCGCGAGCTCGTTCTCGAGCCAGTCGAGGCGGGCTCCGACCAGCTCGGTCATGATCGCCGCGAACTCGGGTGCTTGCTTGATCCGGCCCTGCCAGAACGCGTTCGAGTTGCGGAAGATGTTCTGGATCGGGATCAGCAGCTCGAGCTCGGCGTGACGATTCCATTGCTCGACCTGGGCGCGCTCCCAGGCGTCGACCCCGAACAGGTTCGGCTCGGGATGGATCTCCTCGAGGTAGCGGCAGATCGCCATGGATTCGCGCAGGATGCGGCCGTCCTCGAGCTCGAGGATCGGCAGCAGCGAGAGCGGATGTTTCCGCCGGTAGTCAACGCTGAGGTGCTGATCGGTCGCGATCAGCACCTCGATCGTGTGGTAGGCCACGCCCTTCTCGGCCAGGAAGATCCTCACGCGCCGCGGATTCGGGGCGCGGGGGTCGTGATAGAGCAACATCGAGCCCGACTCTACGGCCAAAACTCCGCAGCTCGGGCGCCGATCTCGTACAATTAGGCCGTATGCGCCTTGTAGGGGTCATCCTCGCGCTCGCGATCTCTGGGTCCGGTTGCAAGAGCAAAGGCGACGCCGATCCTGCGCCCGATCCGGCCGCGCTCAAAGCCCAGCAAGAGCTGCTCGCGCGGCGCGACAAGCTGCTCGAGCAGCGCCAGCACCTCGAGGAGAAACGCAGCGCGGTCGAGGTCGAGATCCAGGAGATCGAGAAGCAAGGCGGTGACGCCAGCGCGAAGAAGAAAGAGAAGGCGGACATCGACAGCCAGCTCGATAACTCCACCGCGACCGAGCTCCAGCAACTCAACACCAAGCTCGACACCATGAAGCAAAGTGGTGATCGCTCCGCGCAGATGGCGTCGCGCGAAGCCGAGGTCGCGAACCGCGAGGCCGCCGTCGCCGGCCGCGAGCGCGCGCTCGCCGAGCGCGAAAAGGGGCTGATCCAGCGCGACGCGGAGATGGCCGCGCGCTGGAAGGACACCTGCCAGGCGAGCGCCGCGCCCGTGATCATCCAGCAGGCTCCGCCCAAGGGCGGCAACTACTCCAAGCGAGACGTCAGCGAGCTGATCGCGCGCGCGCGCGCGGTGATGAACCGCAAGGGTCTGCTCGTCGCAGACCTGCCGGGGCCGGCGCAGTCGCTCGAGAGCGAGGCCAGCAAGGCGCTCAACGAGAACGACACCAGCAAGGCGTACTTCGTCGCCAGTCAGCTCGTCGGGATGGTCGACTCGATCCAGGTCAACCGCCCGTTCATCCAGGCCAAGATGGCGCGCGTGCAGACCCAGATCAAGAGCAGCAAGCAGGACGCGGCGACGACCCAGCAGCTCAGCGGGATCCTGTCCCAGGTGATCCAGCACTTCGGCGACGGCGACTTCAACGCGGCGAACAAGCGGCTCAACCAGCTCGTCGCGATCCTCAGGTAGGCGCGGTCAGCAGCCGTTCGAGCCGAGCATGCGGCAGTCGTCGTACCTGGGGTAGTCGTGCACGGCCACGCCGGCGAGGATGCCGACCCCGACGGCCAGGACCACGATCGCGGGGCCGGCGATGTACCAGCGCCGCCACAGCGGGGGCTCGACGTAGACGATCTTGTCGAGGCTGGTGGGCTTGGCCCTCACGTCGTGCTCGACGATCGGGTACTGCTGGAGCGGCACCGGGACCTCGGTGGTCTTGCCGTAGGCGACGTCGATGAACTTGATGAAGTCGTGATACTGGGGGTGCGTGACGCGCACGGCCTGCGTGCCGACGGGGAGGGCGATGTTGCCCTTGGGGTCCGGCGTGACCTTCGTCCCGTTGATGAAGATCGTGGCGCCGCTGGCGTCGACCGTGAAGTGCAGCGTGCCGCGGTACTTGTCGGGCTCGAGCAGGCGGATCGCGGCGCCTTGTGCGCCGCCGTTGTCGGTGCTGGCTCCCTCCTTCGCGGTCAAGGTCAGGGTCGTCGAGCGCATCTCCTTGGAGCTCGCGACGTCGGTCGCGCCCAGATAGATCACCTTGGAGTCGCCGAGGCCTCCGACCTCGCCGCTGATCACGACGGTCGCACCGACCAGCTTGCCGAGCTCGCCGAGGCACGCCTCGTCGCCCTCGCAGGCCTTGAGCTGGGGCCGCTTCGCCTTGTTGATCGCCGCGGTGACCTGCGCGGCCGAGATCACCTTGTCGCCGAGGCTCGCGACCGCCTGCTCGATCTGACCGAGGATCTTCTTGGTCGTCGCGGATCGATCCTCGGCGCCCAGCGTCGACAGCGGCGCGACGGCGACGACCCGCTCCGCGAACGCCGGTGCGGTGACCGCCACGACCGCGACGATCGCGATCACCCGGCTCAGCACGGAGCACCGCCGGGATAGCGCGTGCACTTCACGGCGCCGACGCCCGCGCCGACCAGCGCGGCCAGTCCGACGACCACGACCGCAGCACCGACGATGAACCAGGTGCGCTCGTAGATCGGATTGCGGACCTCGGTGATCGTGCGGCCGGTCCCGATCGTCGCGCCGGCGCCGACGAGCCGGACCACGACAGGCGAGACCTTCTGGAAGTGGACCTCGACGGCGTCGTCGAACGGAGCGTAGTCCTTCGCCTCGACATGGAGCTCGTGCTTGCCGAGCGCGAGCCGCGCGATCACGCCTTGGTTCGCGAGCGGGGTCTTGCCGATCGGCTTGCCATCGAGCGTCACCGCGGCACCGATCAGGTCGCTCTGCACTTGCAGGGAGCCGTGGAGCTGATCGGGCGCGAGCAGGCTGTACGCCGCGACCCGCACGCCCTCGATCAGCTCGTCGGGCGTCCCCTCGAGCGGCGGGCTCTGGATCTTCTGAGACTTTCCGGTCGCGACCTCGACGGCCTTGATGTTGAGCACGTAGTTGTCGCCGAGCGAACCGACCGTCCCGGTGACGACGTAGTCGACGCCGAGCCGCTTGCCGATCGCCTGCAAGCACTTCTCCTCGCCGGTGCAGTTCTGCTCCGCCGCGGTGATCTTCGCTTCGATATCGCGCCGGCTCGGCAACGGCACCTTGTCCAGACGGTCGAGCTCGAGCCGGAACAGGGTCTCGAGCCGCTGCACGATCTCGGGGTCGATCCCGAGCGCGTCGAACCGCCAGACGGCGATCTTCTTGTCGAGGGCTTCTTCCGGACCCGGGGAGCCAGCCGTCGCGGCGGGCTGCGCACACAGCGGCGCGGTCTGTGCCGCGATCACGGACGCAGCGATCAGCAACGAGGCGACCCTGCGAGCCACTACACAGATCTTATCATGTTAACTTGCGTCGATGCTCCGGCGCGCCGCGCTCGCACTCGCCTTCTGCGTGGGCTGCTCGTCGATCTCGACCGTCCGCATCCAGGCCGAGAGCGTCTACGTCGGCCCGCACCTCCGGCCGATCGCGATGGTCCACGCACAGGTGACCAGCGCCTACGTCCTGTTCATCGCGATCCCGGGCCACGTCTCGCTCGACCAGGTCGTCAATCGCATGTTGCTCGCGGCGGCCAAGGCGCTCGGTGCGGACAAGGTCGTCGATATCAAGGTCGATATCACCCCCGACGACGGGATCTGGACGTTGCGCAAGTTGCTCGGTTGGCGCTCGGCCGAGGCCAGCGGCGTCGCTGTCGTGGTAGAGGACGAACCGAAGCCGTGATCGATCTCGATGACCGACGTCTGGTCCTCGTCCTGGGTAAGGGCGGTGTCGGCCGGAGCACGATCGCGGCGGCGCTCGCCGGTAACCACGCCGCGCGTGGCAACAAGACCCTGCTGTTCGAGACCAACGCGAACGATCGCTTCGGTAGTTACTTCGATAAGCCGGCGGTCGGCGCGACCATCACCGAGCTCGCCCCGAACCTGTCGGCGGTGAACACCAATCCGGCGGCCGCACTCGAGGAGTACGGCCTGATGATCCTGAAGTTCAAGTCCGTCTACGAGATGGTGTTCGAGAACCGGATCACGAAGTCGTTCCTCCGGGCGATTCCCGGGCTGGACGACTACGCGATGCTCGGCAAGGCGTGGTTCCACACCGAAGAGGCCAAGCGCGGCCGCCCGGTGTGGGACACGGTCGTGTTCGACATGCCCGCGTCGGGTCACTCGGTGTCGATGCTGCGCATCCCGTGGGTGATCACCGAGACCGTGCCCGAGGGACCACTCACCCGCGACGCGCGCGCGACCAAAGCGCTGCTCACCGATCCGAAGCGCACGTGTGCGATCATCGTGACGCTCGCCGAGGAGATGCCGGTCAACGAGGCGATCGAGCTCGAGCAAAAGCTCACCGCGCTCGGCATCGTGCCGCAGCACGTGATCTGCAACCAGATCTATCCGGACCACTTTCCCGCCGGTGCACCGGTCACGAAGGTGCTCGACGCGCTCGTGGCCGATCCGGCGCTGCCGTCGCCGCTCCGCGAGGTCGAGTCACACGCGCAGCTGTCGCGCGATCGCCGCTCGCTCAGCATGCGCTACCTGGCGGAGCTCCGCGTCCGCGCGAAGGCACCGGTGATCGAGCTGCCGATCATCTTCACGCCGCAGCTGTCGCCGGTGCAGGTCCGATCGCTCGGCCAGCGGCTGTAGCTACTCGCCCGCGGAACGCATCGGGAACAGCGGCTCGCCGTGGATCTCGAGCCGGTACACGCTGTTCTCGGTCTCGACGTAGATCATCTTGCCGCCGGGCTCGCCGAGCACGCGCTTGACCGGCGTGGTGATCATGCGGTGGCCGTGCGGATCGCGGAAGATCACCATGCCTCTCCCGATATACGGGTACGAGATCAAGTAGCCGGTGTAGATCCGACCGTTGGGTCCTCCGGGGCGTTCGGATCCCAGCTCACGAATCTTCCGTGCAGTGACGCTGACCATGGACGCGCTTGGCTATAGTTTAGGAGATGCCAACCTTCGCGTCATCCTCTTGTTGGGGTGGTCTTGGCTGACTCGTCGCTAGATAGCCTGTACGAACAGGTACGCACTGCGTCACCGGTGTCCCCCACGACAGCCCCGGCAGAGGTCGTACCGCTAGCGCCAGGGATTCGCGTGCTTGCGCTCCGGACCCCCACGCTCCCGCCGGCCGCACACACCAACGTCTACCTGGTCGGACCCGAACGGGGACCCTGGGTCGCGGTCGATCCCGGGTCGCCGTACCCGGACCAGCAGGCCATCCTCGATCGTGCGCTCGCCGAGGTCGGACTCGCGCTCGTGCTGCTCACGCATCATCACGGCGATCATGTCGGTGGCGCCGCGGCGCTCGCGGCGCGGTTCGGCGCACCGATCGCCGCGCACGCGAACACCGCAAAACGCCTCCCCGGCCTCGCGATCGGCCGCATCCTCGAGGATGGCGAGCGCGTCGCCGACCTCGAGTGCATCTACACGCCGGGGCACGCGGATGGCCATCTGTGTTTCGCGCGCGATGGCTTCACGATCGCGGGCGACATGGTCGCGGGCCTCGGCACGATCCTCATCGATCCGAGCGAGGGCGACATGACGCTGTATTTGCGCTCCCTCGAGCGCTTGCTGGCACGGCCACCCTCCGTGCTGCTTCCGGCACACGGTCCGGCACTCCAGGACGGCCACGCCAAGCTCCGCGAATACATCGCACATCGCTTGATGCGCGAGGCCAAGGTGATGGCGGCACTCGCGCCGGCCGCGACGGCCGTCGGCGAGCTCGTCGCACGCGTGTACGCCGACACGCCCCAGGTGTTGTGGCCGCTCGCCGAGCGCTCGCTCGTCGCACACCTTCGCAAGCTCGCCGTCGACGGCCGCGCGCGCGAGGTGGCGCCCGGGCAATGGTCGGCGACGTAATCCCGGCTATAGTGGGCGTCCCGGTGGCTCTGACGTTCGATTCGCTTGCTGAAGTCGTGCTCGCACGCGATCTGCTTCGTCGCTGGTGGGGGCTCGAGCTGGGCCTCGCCGGGCCGAACGGCGAGGGCTACGATCGGTCGTCGAACGCGACGTGCGCGACGTTGATGCAGACCCCCCCCGGCGCGTGCGCGGGCTCGATGCGCGAGGCGGCCGCGCTCGCCGCGAAGACCAGAGGCGCGATCGCCCATCGCTGTCACGCCGGCCTGACGATCGTCGCGAGCGCGGTGCGCGGCGGCGACGGCAAGGTCGCGGGCATCGCGTACTCGTCCGGCTGCCGGCACGCGGTCCCGCTCGCGGACGTCACGGCGCGGATCGCGGCGGCGACCGGAGCGACCGAGGCCGAACAGATGGCAGCGGTCGCGCCCGAGCTCGATGACGACGCGCTCGCGCGCCTGCGCGATCTGGTCGCGGCGGCGGCGGCGGCGTGCGAGCGGGTCCAGCCGGCGATCATCCCACCGACGACGTTCTCCCATCCGTTCACCGAGATCGTCGGCGATGCGCCAGCGGTGCGCGAGGTCGTCAAGCTGCTCGCGAAGGTCGTCAAGAGCGAGGCGACCGTGCTCGTCCACGGCGAGAGCGGCACGGGCAAGGAGCTGATCGCGCGCGCGATCCACTATCACGGGCCGCGCGCCAAGAAGCCGTTCGTCGTGCAGAACTGCTCGGCGTTCAACGATAACTTGCTGGAGAGCGCGCTGTTCGGCCACGTCCGCGGCGCGTTCACCGGTGCGGTCAAGGATCAAAAAGGCCTGTTCGAGGTCGCCGATAACGGCACGTTCTTCCTCGACGAGATCGGCGACATGTCCGCCGCGTTGCAGGTCAAGCTGTTGCGGGTGCTGCAGGAGGGCACGTTCATGCCGGTCGGCGGAACCAAGCCCGTGCGGGTCGACGTGCGGATCGTCGCGGCGTCGCACAAGGACCTCCAGACGATGGTCCAGCACAAGCAGTTCCGCGAAGATCTGTTCTATCGCGTCAACGTCCTCAAGATCACGGTGCCGCCGCTGCGCGAGCGCGTCGCCGATATCCCGCGGCTCGTCGATCACTTCCTGAAGAAGCACACGCCGACCGGCACGCCGCCGCGGCTCAGCGCCGGCGCGCTCGCACGTATCGTCGCGTACGCGTGGCCCGGCAACATCCGCGAGCTCGAGAACGAGATCGAACGCATGCTGGTGCTCGCGGCGGGCGCGCAGGAGCTCACTGCCTCGATGGTGTCGACGCGCGTCGCCGGCGCCGCGATCGGGCCCGCTCGTCCGTTGCGCGATGTCATCGAGATCGCCGAGGCCGACGCGATCGTCGCGGCGCTCGGACGTCACGGCGGCGATCGCGACGCGGCCGCCCTCGAGCTCGGCGTGTCTCCGGGCTACCTCGACGCTCGCCGAGGTGCCCTCGGCCTGAGGACCGCTGGATGAAGGTGGACGCGTGCCCGACCTGCAAGCGGGCGTCGCCGCGGGATGGCAACAAGGTGTTCCCGTTCTGCTGCGAGCGCTGCCAGCTCGTCGATCTCGGGCGCTGGTTGAACGAGGACTACCGGATCCCGGCGGAGCTCGCCCCGGACGCCAAGCCGGGGACCGGCGATCCCGAGACCTAGATCAGCGCCGCCACCACCCCTTCGGGTAGATCAGCGCGAGCGCACAGGCCACCAGCTCGGGCGCGAACGCATAGATCCCGTAGAACACGGCGCACAGCCCGACCAAGCCCGCCACGTAGCGCACGAGGCCGGGGGCCTTGATCGGGATCATCCCGTAGAGCACGACCTCGCGCTCGGGATACTGGCGACCCCATAGGATCACCAACGGGACCATCATGAGGCTGCTGCAGGTGTGCGGATCGTGCGTGCCGAGCAGCGCGGCG
Source organism: Kofleriaceae bacterium (assembly GCA_039922635.1). Lineage (GTDB taxonomy): Bacteria > Myxococcota_A > Polyangia > Haliangiales > Haliangiaceae > JABFXX01. Next base: position 12,951 of record JBDTEH010000383.1, read on the forward strand.
AGCGCGCAGGTCGCGAGCGAGGAGGCCACGAGGATCTGCAGCGCGACGCTGCGCAACCGGGGTTCGCCCCAGTGCGTGGCGAGCTCGCCGGCAAACCGATACAGCAACCAGCCGACGATCACGAGCGTGAACGGCGTGCGCACGATCCACACCCAGGTGACGAGCCGCCACAGCTCGCCGTGGAACACGCGGTCCGGCGCGAGCGAGAGCCACTTCATCGCCCAGCCACCATCGACCGCTGCGATGATCGAGACGATCACCGTGGCCGCGATCCACCGATGCACGAACGTTCGCATCCGCGGACTATAGCGGAGGTGCTATTTCCAGGTCAGCTGACTGAGCTGGACGAGGTTGCCGCAGCCGTCGTTCAGCATCGCGATCGTCGAACCGGTCACCGCGGTGGGCGGCATCGTGAACTCCCCGCCGCGCGCCGCGATCTGCTCGTGATCGGCCTTGATGTCATCGCTGAACAACATCACCGCGGGCTGGTGCTGCGCCAGCTTGGCCTGCTGGAACGCCTTGCCGGCCGGATCGCTGTCGGCCGCGAGCTGGAGCTCGGTGCCATCCGGATCGTCGGGCGAGGTCACGGTCAGCCAGCGAAACGGCCCCTGGCTGAAGTCGGCCTTCTTCGCGAAGCCCAGCACCTCCGTGTAGAAGCGTAGCGCCTTGGCCTGATCGGTCACGTAGATGGTGGTCAGTTTGATCTTCATGACCGGTTGACGGTACACGAACGGCAAACGTGACCGGTTTTTCGCGCGCGTTACTGGAGGAGCGAGAAGTTGTCCCACGCCGGGGTGTGGTTGTTCTCGGTCGCCGGCTGGTTCCACAGGTACAGCGCGGGATAGGTCAGGAGCTGGGTGCCGTCGTCGACCACGGGCGTGACGTAGAGCTGCGGATTGCCACCGGTGCCGCGCGTCGAGCTGAACGTCAGCCAGTAGTAGCGCTTGCCACCGTCGTCGGTGGCGCCCGGGGCCCACTTCGGCCAGCTATTGGTGACGCCGGGGCTGACCTTCGCCGTGCACTGCGGGGGATCGTTCGCGGCGAGTCGAACCGGCGCGGCGTTGCCCGCGCTCGGAATCACCCAGACCTCGGCCGCGTGGTTGTTGTAGCTCGACTGGCCGTCCGGCACGCGGTTGAACGCGACGTACGTGTCGTCGGGCGAGAACGTCGGATAGTACTCGTTATACGTCGACGTATCGGCGCCGGTGATCGGCGTCGCGGTGCCGCCGGCGCGGTTGTTATACGGCACGGTCATGAGGTTGCCGTGCGAGACGGTCACACCGGAATTCACGGTCGGCGCGCTGACGTAGAGCAGCGTGTCGCTGGTGTGCGCGAACGACGCGTACGCCGCGGCGTTCGGGGTCGTGCCCGTGACGTCGCCGTCGCGCGCGATGATGCCCCAGCCGGTCGCATCGGCGGCTTCGAGGTCGGTCCAGATCATCTCGAACCGCCCGCCGGTCGGATACATCGTGACCGCCGTGTGGTCGCCGGCCTGCCAGTGCATCTTCGTGAACACCGGCTGCTCCTGATTCTGCCGCGCCATCAACGTCTGCGCCGCCGGTGTGAGGAACGCCGGCGCCGTGTGCGTGCCATCGGACGACAACAGCCCGAGCGTGGTGGGATCGCCGTTGCCCGGGTTCTGGCTCGACGAAAACCCGACGAAGTTGCCGTCGGGCGTCGAGGAGTGACAGCCGATGCACTGACTTCCTGCATCCGCGGGCGTGATGATGTCCTTGACGGTCTCGTCGCCGATCGAGAACCCGCGCAGCCGCGTGCCGCCGGTCGTCGTCCAGTACACGATCGCCCCCGGCGCATCGACCGGCGCGATCGAGATGTCACCGCTCGAGCCGTGCTCCGGGCCGCTCGTCAGCTGCGTGCCATCGAACACCGCGCCGCGGATCGCGACCGTGAGCGGCGTGTTGACCGAGTGGGTCTGCAGGCCCGTCCACAGATCGGCCGGCATCGTCCACGTGGTCGCCGTGGTGTAGACGACGAGCGGATTGACCTGCGTCGGGGTCGTGATGCGGAGCTCGAACAGGTTCTCGCTCGCGCCCGCGATCCACGTGAACCGGGGGCGGATCCAGTTGCGCGGATAGATCGTGCCGACCTCGGGCTCGAACAGGCACGGCCCGCCGGTCGCGGCGCCGGTCATCGCGTCGCCGAACAGCGTGGTGCTGTCGGTCGGTGCGGTGCCGCCCGGATCGATGATCGGCGTACCCGGAAAATCGGACCACGGTCCCGCGAACGCGTCCGGTGGCACGACGATGCCGCTGTCCTTGCCGCCGCCGTCGCCGGCGTTCGGATCGTGATGCGCGCACGCGGCGCAGAGCGAAACCAGCGCGAGCCCCGTGTAGATCGATCGCACGACCACAGCTTACGCCCCGCGCGCGCGAAGCAAATGTTTGTAGAGGAGTGGGGCGGTAGGCCGTGGAGGCAGGTGTAGGCAGCGGTCGCACGCGGGGCGCAGCGCCGGATCGCGCGGCCGGCCGGATCGCCGGCCGGATCGCCGGCCGGATCGTCGGATCGCCCTGCCGGCACCCGAACGCGAGCGCGCTGCCTCGCGTTCACGAGCGAACGTGGCTGTGGAGCGTGACGTCGCCGTGGACAACCGCGCAAACGGCGGTTAGACCGCCGGCGCCCGGGCGGGGGGTGCCCACCGCGACTTGGACGGCCGCGCGGCACTCATCATCATGATGGACTTGCGCGCCCGCCCACACGCCCCACAGCTCCACTGCCGGCTTTCGGCCGTTGGCCTTCCGGAACCGGAACCAGCGCTCGCATCGCGGGGGGACGCGCCCCTGCAAGCACCGGTGCCGTGCCCCGACCGCCAACCGATCGACATGCCGGCCGCGACCGGCAGATGTAGTTTAGGTCTGTATCTCCATTACGAAGGGTCAAAACGACCTGGTTAATGACGTAAGTAGAGAATATCGGCGAAATTGATCTTGACGTCGATCTTGGAGTGGTTAGGTTGCGGAGATGGCGCGGCGGGCCCTCGAGCGACATCGACAGCAGAGCTTTCGCGCGTACGCGAAGCCGCTGGACAAGAACGGGCAGCTACGCGGCGCTCGCAAGGGGGAACGCCGCAAAAGGGTCGGGCGGCCGAAACGGGGGCCGCGTGCGAGCGAGCGCCACGAGAAGCGCCTGGTGCTGCGCGCGAGCGAACCGGCGCACGTGATCCTGCGCGCACACGGCGATGTCGGTTCGCTGCGCAAGCACGACGTGTTTCATGCGATCCGCGAGGCGCTGATCACGGTGTGGAAGCTCGAGGACAGCTTTCACATCGTCCAGTTCAGCATCCAGCGCGCTCACATCCACTTGCTCGTCGAGGCGAGCGATCGGCTCGCGCTCGCGAAGGGCATGCAGACGTTCGGGATCTCGGCCGCCAAGCACATCAACGCGCTGATCGTCGACGAGCACGGCAAGCGCCGTCGCGGTCCGGTGTTTCCCGACCGGTACCACGTCAAGATCCTCAAGAGCCCGCGCCAGGTCCGCAACTGCCTGTCGTACGTGCTCAACAACTGGCGTCACCACGGCGAGGACAAGAGCGTGCGTGCGCGCACCTGGCAGCTCGATCCGTTGTCGAGCGCGGTGACGTTCGAGGGCTGGAAGGAGCGCGAGGCACGGCCGGGCCAGCGCTACGTGCAGCCGCCTGACTATGTCGCGCCGCTCGTGTGGGCACCGCGCACGTGGTTACTGACCGTCGGTTGGCGCAGGTACGGCCTCATCAGCGCCTTCGAGATCCCGGCGGTGGCGGCGAATGACCGGCCGCACGCATCACGCTCCGAGCGCCGGCGACGATGACGTGGTTTCGGACGGGCGTTGCACGCCGAGCTGACCATGCGCACAAACGCGGATCCTGATCCAGAAGGCCGGAGGCCGAGAGGCGGAGCCGCATCCGCATCCGCATCCGCATCCGCATCCGCAGGAGGCCGAAGGCCAAGAGCCGGTGGCGGAGCTGTGGGGCGTGTGGGCGGGCGCGCGAGTCCATCATGATGATGAGTGCCGCGCGGCCGTCCAAGTCGCGGTGGGCAACCGCCGCCCGGACGCGGGTGGTCGCGCCGCCGCCCGGCGCGGTTGTCCACGGCGACGTCACGCTCCACAGCCACGTTCGCTCGTGAACGCGAGGCAGCGCGCTCGGGTTCGGGGGCCAGCAGGGCACTCGAGAAATCGGTCTGCGGAGCCTGGCAACGAGGGCGCGAGGCGTGCTCGCGTTCGGGTGCCGGTAGCGCGCTCGAGAGGCCGGTGGCGCTCGGCGAGCCGCTTCGGTCCCGGTCGCGCCGCGCTGCCCGCACCGCGTTCGGCGTCACGGCGGGGCGCACCGCAGCAGGGTCGTCTCCGGCCACGCCACCGCGATCCAGCGATCGAGCGAGCTCGAACCGGGAAATGAGTCGGACCGGCCCGTCGCGCGGGTCGGCTCGGCCTGGTTTGTGCGGCGGCTAGCGCGGGTCCCGGGGCTCGCGCCGATCACGGCGCGGACGGCGGCGAGCGTGCGCAGGGGGCGCGCGCGATAGCGATCGGCGAACACCGGGCCGCGGCGGCCGTGCAGCCGGTTGAGGTGCTTCGCGGCGGCGACCTGAAAGCCCTGCATGCCGCGCGCGAGCGCGATCCGATCCGCGGCCTCGACCACGAGCTCGACGCGGTGGGTGCGGGTGCCCGGCGTCGTCGAGATCCTGAGGTGCACGATCCGGAACGCGCTGCGGCCCAGGCTGCGGCGAAGCGCGCGCTCGATCGCATGGCGCGCGGCACGGCCGTGCAGCGGACCGGTGGCGCGAACGACGCGCGCGATCACGTGGAGCGGCTGACTCGCGACGAGGGCCGGCCGGGGCTTGTGCGGCTCGCTCGCGATCGCGCCGCGCTTGGGCCGGCCCGCGCCCGCACGCGCACCTCCCCATCGCCGGATCGCGGGTGCTAGCGGAGCGGCCATCGGATCGGATCGCTATCGCGTGCCAAGTTCATCGCCAAGTTGGGAAAGATGAAATCGCCGAGATCTCTCCGGAGACCAAATTTATAACTAACGTTCTTGCGCAATCCGGAGTGGTGCGCTTACGGTGGGCGTGCGAGAACCTGGGGCCGCTAGTACCGTGACGACGAGGGACGTGAGGGCTCTGAGTGGCGAGCCCGGTGTCCGTCGCGGTGTCGTGCGTGTCGTGGGGACGCCCGCGCGGATCAACGACACATGGGGGACATTCGATGAGCGTCAACGATCGGAACTTCTTCGAAGAAGCCGTCACGTCCGAGCACCTGCTGTTCGAGCCGCCGGCCACCGCCGCGGGCGTGCCGAACGCGCGCACCGATGTCCACCGCGAGCCCGATCCGCCGTCGTTCATCGCGATCGGCACGGCGGTGACCGACCTCGAAGGCGATCGGGTCGAGCCGGAGGACGCCTGGCTCGCGAGCCGCGGTCGCGGGCGGATCGGGGAGCGTGACGACGCGTGGCTCGCGAGTTGCGACGGCGGGGACGCCGAGATCACCCAGCCGATCCCGCGGATGACGATGGCGGAGCTCGTGTTCGCCTCGACCGAGCCACTGGCGCGCGGCTCGCTGGCGGTGATTCCCAAGCCGCTGCTGCGCTCGGCGCGCGATGGGGCAGCCGAGGCGCGCCCGCGCGCACTCGGCACGCGCGAGCACGCCCCGGTGTCGGACTTCTTCGCGGCGCTACAGACCCGCGGTGAGGTGCAGGCGCCGGTCTCCGAGCCCGAGACCATCGACGAGCTCGTCGCCGAGCTCGAGTTGCCGCTCGAGGCCGAGCCCGAGCCGGTGGCCCAGGCGGGGGCCCAGGCCCAGGTCCAGGCGGTGGCGGCGAGCCAGCTCGATCAGGTCGAGATGCCGGGCGACGTGCCGGCGACCAGCCGCAAGATCCGCCCGCGGCGGACCCGGCCGCGCGCACGCACGATCGCGGCGCGGCGGCTGACGAGCGTCGAGCTCCGCGAGGTCACCAGCACCGCGACGCTGCGCGCAGATCGCCCGCAGACCCGGGCCGAGTGCCAGCACGAACAACGGCCATGCCCGTGGGTGTCGTGCAAGCACCACCTCTACCTCGACGTCAACCCGCGCACCGGCTCGATCAAGCGCAACTTCCCCGACCTCGAGCCGTGGGAGCTCGAGCACACGTGCGCGCTCGATGTCGCCGACGACGGCGGCCACACGCTGGAGGAGGTGGGCGACATCACGAACCTGACCCGCGAGCGCATCCGCCAGCTCGAGCTGCGCGGCCTGGTCGAGCTGCGCGGCCGCTCGCGCGCGCTGCGCTGACGTTCGGCCCGGGCCGCGGCGCCGGCGCGTGCAACATGTGTTACCGGCACGCTACGGTTTCGTGACCGCGCTGAACCTGATTGCAGGCGCCGCGCGCACGCACTACCAAGCTGCATGCGTAGTTGGGGACTCGCCGCGCTCGCGTGCCTCGCGAGCTGTGGCTCGCATCCGGACGAGGGACCGAGCGACGGGCCGGCGCACGATGCCTCGAGGATCGACGCGGCGCGCGCGATCGACGCCGACCTCGCGGCGCCGACCGACACGCCGGCCGTGCCCTGCACCGATAGCGCCGCGGACGTCTACCTCGCGGCCGCGCAGCCGAACACGCCGCTCGGGACGATCCTCGCGTGTGCGGTCGATCCGGTACTCGCGGAGGCGGATCTCCCGGGGCTGGTCGGCGACCACATCACCGTGACGAGCGCGGTCAGGCAATATCGCATCGCGTACCAGACCCGCGACGGCGCCGGCGGGCCCGCGGTGTCGACCGCGCGCGTGTACCTGCCAACGACGCCGCGCGCGCGGCCGGTGCCCATCGTGGTCGCGATGCACGGTAGCGTCGGGCTCGCCGATCGTTGCGTGCCGAGCGCAGCGTCCGACACCAGCCTGCCGCTGCCGTACGCGGCGCGTGGCTTCGCGGCGATCGCGCCCGACCTCGCCGGGCTCGGCAACGCGGGCACGCAGGACTACCTCGACAACCGCGCGCAGGGCTGGCAGACCCTCGACGGCGCCCGCGCGTTGCGCGCATTGCTGCCGCCGGGCCTGACCGCGCCGGAGCTCGTGATCTCCGGCTACTCGCAGGGCGGCGGCGCCGCGCTCTCCGCGCACGCGTTGATCCGCGCCGACGGCGACGGCATCGGTACGTTGGTCGCGACCGTCGTCTACGCGCCGGAGTGGCCGATCAGTGCCAAGTCGTTCGCCTACGAGGCGATCCTGCGCGACCCGACCCAGCTCACGATCGCCCTGGGCCTGTCGTTCAGCTCGGTCGCGGTGATGCGGCAGTACGCGTTCCTCGAGGATCACGTCGGCGACGGCCACGGCAAGCAGGCCGTTCCCGTGCAGTTCCAGGACGCGCTCGAGACCCAGATCCAGAGCCAGTGCCTGGTCGCGTTCGGAGGCTATCTCCAGACCTCGATGCTACACACCGGCGATCTCATCGAGCCGACGCTGCGCACGAGCGTGCTCGCGTGCATGGACGGCCAGCCCGGCTGCACCGGCGACGGCGCCGCGTACGTTGCGTTCCTGCAGCACGACCTCCTCGCGCCCGATCCGACCGCCGGACCGGTGCTGATCGTCGCCGGTGCGCTCGACCTGATCATGCCGCCCGCGCAGGAGGCCTCGTGCATCGTGAACAAGCTGACGGGCTCGGGGGTCGACGTCGAGACGTGCGTGATCTCCGATGCCGACCACAGCAACATCATGGAGCACCACTGGAAGGGCCTCGCGTGGGCCGAATCGGTGATGGCCGGTGGCGCCCGCACCGAGTGCGCGCCGGTCAACGCGATGCCGGCCTGTACGAACTAAATTAGACCGTCAACCGGCGGACGCGGCGGATCGAGATCGTGACCAGCACGGTCGAGATCGCGGCGAGCGCGAGCAGCGAGGGCAGCAGGTCGAACGGCCCCGCGGAGCGCAGCACCACGCCACGCATGATGTCGATCATGTGCGTCGCCGGGAGCATCCGGCCGATCCAGTACAGCACGCGCGGCAGGCCGGCGACCGGGAAGATATAGCCCGACAGGAAGATCGACGGCAGCAGCAGCATCTGCGCGGACTGCATCGCCTGCATCGAGGTCTGTGCGCCCATCGAGATCGTGAGGCCGAGCGCGAGCAGCGCGAACAGGTACACGACCGCGGTGGCGAACAGGAACAGCAGGCTGCCGCTGATCGGGACGCCGAACCCGAACCGCATGACCGTGAGGATCAGCGCCATCTCGATCAGGCCGATCACCAGGTACGGCGCGAGCTTGCCGAGCACGAGCCCGACCGGGCTGATCGGCGTCACGAGCAGCTGCTCCATCGTGCCTTGCTCGCGCTCGCGCACGATCGCGATCGAAGCGAGGATCAGCGCCGCGAGCTGCAGCAGGATCGCGATCAGCCCCGGGATGATGTAGTTCGCGGTGCGGCCCTCGGGGTTGAACAGCACGATCGGCTGAGCCGAGATCAGGGGCCGCGCACCCGTCCCCAGCACGGCGTCGAGGTTGGCGTGCGCGACCAGCCCGTTGATCGCGGCGAGGGCCTGCGCGCTGACGGTCGAGTCGGAGCCATCGATCAGCACGAGGAACTGCGCGTTGTCGTGGCGCGCGCGGCGGTCGTGATAGTCGGGCGGGATGATCACGCCGACCCGCGCGGTACCGCGCGCGATCTCGGCGCGCGCCGTCTCGGGCGAGTTCGTGACGCTCGTGATCTCGAACGTCTTGGTCGCGCGCATCTGATCCATCAGCTCGCGCGACTCGCGCGACTGATCTTGATCGACGACGACGGTCGGCAGGTCGCGCACGTTCTGATCGAGGAACCCGAACAGCGCGAGCTGCATGATCGGCATCGTGATGAAGATGATCAGCGTGCCGCGGTCGCGGAAGATGTGCTTGAACTCCTTGAGCAGGATCGCGACGAACGAGGTCCATATCGTCGACATCGTCGACATCAGGCCGCGCTCGCCTTCGCGCGCTCGGCGGCGGCACGCTCGGTGAGCGCGACGAACACGTCCTCGAGCGACGCCACGATCGGACGCGCGGTCGCGCCGAAGCCAGCGGCAGCCATGCGCGCGAGCAGGTCGTCATCGGAGATCGTCTCGGTGATCTCGGCGTGGACCGCTTGGCCGAACACGGTCGCGCCGCGGCAGAACGGCTGGGTGCGCAACCAGCCGAGCGCGCGTGTCGAATTCCGGGTCTCGAGCTCGAGCCGGCGCGTGTGCGCCTGGTTGACCAGCGGCAGCGCCTTCAACGTATCGGGCGTCCCGGTGACGAGCAGCTTCGACAGGTACAGGTAGCCGACCTCGGCGCAGCGCTCGGCCTCGTCCATGTAGTGCGTCGTGACCAGCAGCGTGATGCCCTGCGCCGCCAGCGCGAACAGCAGATCCCACAGCTCGCGCCGCGCGACGGGGTCGATGCCGGCGGTCGGCTCGTCGAGGAACACGACGCGCGGCTCGTGCATCAGCGCGGCGCCGAGCGCCAGCCGTTGCTTCCAGCCTCCCGAGAGCAGGCCGGCGCGGCGCTCGGCGTACGGCTCGATGTGGGTGAGCGCGAGCGCCGCTTCGACCCGCGTGCGCAGCCGCGCGCCGCCGAGGCCGTAGACCCGCGCGTAAAACTCGAGGTTCTCGACCACGGTGAGATCGGGATACAGCGCGAACTTCTGGCTCATGTAGCCGATCTGGCGGCGGATCGCGGGGCCCTCCGTCGCGACGTCGAGGCCGAGCACCGACGCATGGCCCTTGGTCGGCGCGAGCAGGCCACACAGCACGCGGATCAGCGTCGACTTGCCCGAGCCATTCGGACCGAGCAGGCCATAGACCAGGCCGGCCGGCACCTTCAGGGTGACGTCGTCGAGCGCGACGAACTCGCCGAACGTTCGGGTGACGCCCTCGACGGAGATCGCCGGCTGCTCCGTGCTCGCGTGGGCCGTCACTTCGGCACGTGGATGAACGCGGCCATACCGGCGCGCAGTTGATCTTTGCCCTCGATCAGGCCGATCCGCGCCGCGAACACCTGATCGGCGCGCTCGTCGGCCGTTTGCAAGTTGCGCGGCGAATACTGGCCCTTCTCGTCGATGTGCTCGACCTTGCCCTCGAACGTGCGCGAACCGAACGAGTCGACGGTGATCGGGACGGTGTCGCCGACCTTGATGTGACCGATCTCGGTCTCGGGCACGTAGATCCGCACGTAGAGCTGGCCGTCCTCGAGCAGCGTCGCCGCGGGTGCATTCGGCGCCAGGATATCGCCGGGCCTGAGGTCCAACGCCTCGACGCGCGCCGCGTTCGGCGCGCGGATCACGAGCTCGCCGATCATGACGTCGAGCTGGTCGACGTGCGCCTTGGCCCCCGCGATCTGCGCCTGCGCGGCGGCCAGATCCTCGACGCGCGCGCCGGCGATCACGAGCCGTGCGGCCGCGTCGGCCTCCTGGGCCCGCGCGGCGGCCTGGGCCTTGTCCTCGACGCGCGCGCCCGCGCGGAGCTCGTCGAGCGACTTCTGTTGGGCCTCGAGCTCGGCGCGCGCGGTCACGAGCGCGGTGTCGGTCGCATCGGTCTCGGCCTTCGCGATCGCGCCGACCTGGAGCAGCCGGTGGGCGCGGTCCGCGTCGAGCGCGGCCTTGTCGACGCCGGCCTGCGCCTGGGCGACGCGCGCGGCGGCGACCGCGACCTGCTCGGCGCGCGAGCCGTGTTGGGTCTCGGCGAGCGCCGCTCCGGCCTGTGCGGCGCGTGCATTGGCCTGGGCGATCTCCTCGGGGCGCGCGCCCTTCTTGAGCTTGTCGTAGGCGGCCTGGGCCTGCTCGAGCTGGGCCTCCGCCATCGCGCGCTGCGCGGTCAGATCACCGGGCTCGAGCTCGATCAGCGCCTGGCCGGCGGTGACGTGATCGCCTTCCTGGACCTCGAGCTTGTGGACCCGTCCGCCGGTGCGCGAGCCGATCGTGACGGTGCGCGCCTCGACGGTCCCCGCCCACTCGAACGGCTGACCCGCGAGGTAGTGCTTGTAGCCGACGTAGATACTGGCGAGCACCGCCAGCACGATCAGGGGCAAGAACCGCTTCATGCGCACGCGCCTTCCAGCAACTCGCGTACCACGAGTCGCCGTGCGCAATGCCGTGTTTCTCCGTCGCTATGACCCGACAGGTGTCGGATTGCCTGTCACCTCAGCCGGGACGCAGGACCAGCACGGGCTTGCTGGTGGCGCGCAGCAGCTTGTCCGCGACCGAGCCGAGTAGCGCGCGCGACAGGCCCGAGCGGCCGTGCGACGCGATCACGATGAAGTCGACGCCCAGCCGCGCCGCGGTCTGGGCGATCGCCTTGGCCGCGTCATCGCCGCGCACGACGTGCGCCGTGACCTTGCGCGGCGTGCCGGGCACGTCGATCACGGGCGCCTGCGCGAGCAGTTGACTCGCGATCTCGGCCTCGTCGACCGCGTCGTCTTGGCCGACGACATGCGCGATGTGGATCTCGCCGTGCTCGGGCACGGCGGCGAACGCGTAGGCGACCGCGCGATTCGCGAACGGCGACAGATCGGTCGCGACCAGGGCGGTCGCCATCGCGGGCACGGCGAACGTCGGCAGCGTCGCGTTCGGCGGCACGCACACGACCGATTGCGATGCGCCCTGCACGACGATCGACGACACCGAGCCCAGCCGCTCGAGGCCGGTGCGCTGACTCGTGCCGATGACCACCGCGTCGACGTGCTCCTCGTTTGCGAGCTCGATCACGTGATCGCCGACCCGGCCGAGCCCGCGTCGCGTGCGCGCGACCACGCCGTCGCCGGTGCCGAACCGGCGGATCAGGTCGCGCGCGATCAACTGCTCGATGCCGGGATCGCGGTCGACGAGCGTCTTCGCGTGGCCACCGTAGTGCTCCGCCGCATCGTCGGGGTAGTAGACCTCGCCGACGACCACCTCGACAGGACCCTGGCGGCGCAGCCCGTGCGTCCATTGCAGGCCGAGCTCGCTCGCGATCGAATCGTCGACGGCGGCGAGCACCTTGAGCGGGCGGGTCTTGGCGCAGAACGCGAGCCACGGCGCGGGATCGCGCAGCACGAGCACCGGCGTGCTCGTGATCGCGATGATCTTCGCGGCCGTCGAGCCGAGCGTGCTGGTCTTGTCGCTGCTGCTCGCCGCGATCACGATCAGCTCTCCGCCCTCGGTCTCCGCGAACGAGGTCAGCGCGGTCTGGGGCGGACCGACGACCAGCTCGGCGCGCAACACCGGACCGTCGCCCGCACGCGCGATCACGTCCTCGAGCGCGGCCCGCAGGTGCTCGACCTCGCCCTCGGCATCGGCATCGACGGCGTGGACGACGATGACCTCGGACTCGCCGCGTAACTTCGCGAGCGCGCGCGCGACCGCCATGGCACCGTTGCTCGCGTGCGAAAGATCCGTACCGCAGATGATCGTCATGACAGGTAGGCGAAGCGTCGCACGAGCTCGAGCAGCCGGTCCTTGAGGTCGTCATCGAGCTCGATGAAACGGATCCCCATGCCGGGGTGCAGGTTATCGGCGATGCCGGGGCGGAACGGATTGACCCAGATCACCTTGCCCTCGACCTCGATCTGCGGACCGTCGTCGATCCGGAAGCGCAGGTTCAGGCTCGTCTCCGGCGCCTCGGGCGAGGTCGTGCGCACGAAGATGCCGGTCTCGCTGATGTCCGTGATGTACGCGAACAGGTAGTTGTCCTCGGAGGCGTAGTCGACCTCGAAGTCGACGAGCACGCGCGGTGCGGCGCGACGGTCCGAGGGCGACGTGGAGTCGTCGACCCTCTCGGCCCTCTCGACCACCGGCACCTCTGCGGACCCCTTGCTAGCCATCACCGGCGTCATAACCCCGAACTCGAAACGGGTGCAACCGCGATTCTCAATCGACCCTGATCGTGGTGATCTTGACGCGATCATCTTTGTCGCGCATGTCCCCAGGCGCCTCGCTGATGGACATGTTCCTGAAGTTCGGATTCGAGCCGGTGAAGAACCCGGTCCACACCTCGTAGGTGCCGACCGCGTAGCCACCGCCGGCCGCGGTCACGGTGTGCGTGTCGACGATATAGTCGCCGGGCTGCCACGTCGAGGTCGGGCACTTGTTGTCGATCGGCAGGTGATCGCCGTTGAAGTAGGTCGGGCCGGTGAAGTGGAACAGCACCGTCCAGCTACCGCCGACCGGCTGCAGGATCTTGTAGTACATGCGCACGTCGAACCGTGCGCCGGCGTGGACGACCTTCGGGATGTCCCAGCCGAGCAGCTCGATCCGGTTGTCGAGCACGATCCGCGCTTTCGGCCGCGTCGCGATCTGCGCCGGCGGGGCGTGGAGGATCAGCTTGCCCAGCGGGTTCTTGTCGGTCGTGCCGTCGACCCGGTTCGAGAGCAGCGTCGACTTGACGTTGCGATTATCGAGCACGAAGTACGGCTTGCCGCCGATCTCGCGATGGAGCTGGCACAGCTCGGTCACCGGCGCGATCGCGAACACGCGGTTCGGGCGCCCGATCGCGGCGACGATCTGCTCGCGCGAGGTCGCGACCTCGGGCGTGACGTCGGGCGCGTAGTCGTGCGGCGCATCGCCGAGGTCGCCCATCAGGATCACCTGATCCCCGGGCTTCTTCAGGCGTTCGATCGTGTCGAACAGCGGCTTGGTCGACAGCTCGCGGCCGAGCGACGGCAACCAGCCGAACGACCAGAACGCCCCGAGCACGACCGTCAGCAAGCACGTCGCGACCGGGGCGTAGCGCGCGACCGCGCGCCGCCAGCCCCGCCCGTTGCCCGCGCACGCGAGGGACAGCGCGACCCCGAGCGCGATCGCGAGCCCGATCACGAGCACCCACAGCTTCGGCGGCAAGCCGACCAGGCGCGCGACGTCGGGGTAGATGTCCTTGGTCTCGGTCAGCAGCGAGGACAGCGCGGTCGTGCCGGTCTGGCGGCCGTCGGAGCTGATCGCCGATTGCAGATCCTTGCCGAGATCGAGCGCCGCGACGAACGTCAGCAGCGCCACGAGCAGGCGCGCGCCGCGATTGGTCAGGTCCGGCGCGCGATCGATCGCCGCATCGATCCAGGCGCCGAGCGCCACCGCGAACGCGGGGAACCCCGCGTAGATCGCGAAGCCGACCTTGCGCTGGAACACCTCGGTCGCGATCCACGCGGCGCCCGCCCACGCGAGCGTGATCGCGCCGAGCCGCTGGCGCTTGGGATCGCGGCTCGCCAGCAGACCCGCGAACGCGACCGGCGCGAGGATGCCCCACGGGAACGTACCGTACGCTATCTGCTCGAACGTCGAATCGAAGATCGCGCGGAGGTCATCATCGGGGCGCCACACGCCCCCGAGCGCGGGCGACCAGCAGCCGGGTGCCACGATCGCGTGACCGAGCAGCTCGCGCTGCGGCGGGATCAGGCCGGGGTGGGGGGGCTCGAGCGAGAAGATCTGATAGACCACCGCGGCGATCGCGATCACCGCGAGCACGGTCGCGAGCAGCGCGGTCGCGTTGTCGCCGCGGCGATAAGGCAGGGCCTGCCGGCCGACCCCCCAGCGCGGGCGGATCGCGCGGCCGATCGCGAGCGCACCGTTGCGCATCGCGCGGCCGACATCGAGCACGGTCGGCACGCCGAGCGCACCGGCGGCCGCGAACGCGGCGAGCGGCACCGCGACGCCGAGCAGCGCACCCCCGGAGACGAAGCCGAGCGCGAGCCCGCCCGCGAGCGCGAGCGCGCCGACGATCGCCTCGAGGCTCGCCGGGATGATCCGGACCGCGGGCGCGGTCTGCAACAGCGCGTGCGGCACGACCGCGCCGAACAGCACGTCCTCGAGCGATCTCAGCGCGAGCAGGCCGTAGATCACCAGCGCGCCGGCGGTCGCGGTCCCGATCTCGGTGGTGAGCAGGCGCGACTGCAGCACGAACAACGGCATCGACAGCGCGATCACGGCGGTGAGCAGGCCGGCGCGGGCGCCGATCGTGCGCATCGCGATGCCGGCGGTCGCGAGCACCGCGAGGATGCCGAGGATCGCGAACGGCAGCCGGCGCCCGGCGTCCGAGTCGCCGAGGTAGTCACGACCGAGCACCATCGCCCGCGGCACGAGCGTGCGGGCGAGCGCATCCTTCGGGGCGATCCGCGAGCACGTGGTCGCCGGCAGCGGCACGGCGATCGCAGGTGCCGGCCGGTCGAGCCGCGGTGCCTGCTTGTCGGCGAGCTGGCGCTCCTGGGGCTCCCACAGCCCGAACGAGCCCAGCCCGGGCAGGAGCACCGCGGCGGCGAGCACCGCCACGATCGGCAGCACGACGTACCACCGGCTGAGCGCGACCCGGAACTGCACGCGCGAAACGTATCATTGTTAGGATCGCCCGCGTGTCCACCGCACGCGCCGGCGAGCTCGCGACCCTGCACAAGCACAGCGTGCCGGTGGAGCGCTACCGCAGCCTGGTCGGCCACTGGATCTCGCGCTGGTTTCGCGCGCCGCGGCCGGCGAGCCACCAGCCCGTGCTCCCCGTCACGGCCGGCCAGCTCGCGCTCACGTTCGGTGGCCACGCGACCGTGCTCGCGCGCTACGACCGGCTCGCGATCGGCTTCGACCCGATGCTCGGCCGCTGGGTCGGCGGCGTGCGGCGCGCGGTCGAGCCCGGGCTCGCGCCCGGCGACTTCTCGGACTGCGGCCTGATCCTGATCTCGCACCGCCACGCCGATCACCTGCACCTCCCGACGCTGCAGAAGCTGCCGCGCGCCGCGACCATCGTCGTGCCGACCGGCGCCGCCTCGTGGGTCTCGGGCCTCGGGTTCGCGCGCGTCGTCGAGCTCCAGCCCGGGGCCGACCTCGAGATCCGCGGCGTCCAGGTGATCGCGGTCGCGACCTCGCACGGCAGCGACGAGCTCGCGCGCGGGCTGGCGTACATCGTGCGGGGCGATGGTCCGAGCCTGTTCCTGTGCGGCGACAGCGGTTACTTCTCGGGGTTCGCCGACGTCGGCGAGCGCTACCAGCCCGATATCGCGATGTTGCCGATCGGTGGGTTCATGCCATCGTCGTTCCGCGACCGCCACATGTCGCCGCTCGATGCGTTGTTCGCGTTCGAGGATCTGCGCGCCCGGCTGCTCGTCCCGATCCATCACGGCGCGTTCGCGCTGTCGTACGAGAAGCTCGACGAGCCGGCGCGCTGGCTGACCGAGCTCGCGACCGCGCGCGGGATCCGCGACCACGTCCAGATCATGGCGGCCGGCGCGACCGATCGCTTCGACCGCGGGCCCCCGTAGCGAAGCGAGCATGTTAAAAACAGGCACGGTGGCTCCCGACGTCTCGATCGTCATCCCGGTCTACAACGAGGAAGGGATCCTGCGCGAGGCGGTGACCGAGCTGCTCGGAGGCCTCGATACCGTGCGCGCCGCGCTGCACGCGCCGGAGCTCCAGTTCGAGATCATCCTCGCCGAGAACGGCAGCTCCGATCGCACGGTCGAGCTCGCCGAGCACCTCGCGTCCGAGCGCGGCGAGGTGCGCACGTTCTCGCTCGGCGAGCCGAACTACGGCAAGGCGTTGCGCCGCGGCATCCTCGAGGCGCGCGGTACGTGGGTGATCTGCGAGGAGATCGACCTGTGCGACCTCGACTTCCATCGCCGCGCGCTCGAAGACCTCCGCCACGGCGACGCCGACATGGTGGTCGGCTCGAAGGCCATGAAGGGCGCGAGCGATCATCGCCCGCTGATGCGCCGGGTCGCGACCCGGGTGTTGAACGGGATCCTGCGCGTCGCGGTCGACTTCCGGGGCACCGATACCCACGGGCTCAAGGCGTTCCACCGCGCGACGCTCGTGCCGATCGTCGAGCAGTGCGTGATCGACCGCGATCTGTTCGCGAGCGAGCTCGTGATCCGCGCGGGCCAGCAGGTCCGGGTGATGGAGATCCCGATCCGGATCGCCGAGAAGCGCGCGCCCGCAGTCAACCTCGTCAAGCGCGTCCCGAACGTGCTCAAGGGCATGGTCAAGCTGACCTACGCCGTGCGGATGGGCAGGAAGTTGTAGTGCGCTGCGCGGTCTCGATCGATCTCGACGGGATCGCCTGCTACTACCGGATCCACGGGCTCGGCGCACCGCCGCCCGAGCTCGCGCACGTGATCCACGAGCGCGCCGTGCCGCGCGCGACCGCGCTGTTCGCGCAGCACGGCATCCACGTCACGTGGTTCGTGGTCGGCACGGACGTCGATCCCGAGCTCGGCCCCGCGCACGCGGCGAACGGCGCGCAGCTGCAGGCGCTCGCGCGGGCCGGTGACGAGCTCGGCAATCACTCGTACTCGCACCCCTACGAGCTCGCGCGGCTACCGGCCGCCGAGGTCGCGCGCGAGATCGGCGCGTGCGATCGTGTGCTCCGGCCGCTCGCCGGACCGGTCCGCGGGTTTCGCGCGCCCGGCTACGACGTCTCGCCCGCGATGCTCGACGTGCTCGCGCGGCTCGGCTACCGCTACGACTCCTCGGTGTTTCCCTCGCCGCCGTACTACGCCGCGAAGGGCGCGGTGATGGCGCTGCTCGCCGCCTTGGGCCGGCCGAGCGGCGCGGTGATGACGAACCCCAAGCTGCTCGCGGCGCCGCCGCAGCCGTATCGCCCGGCCATGGCGGCGCCGTGGCGGCGCGGCCAGGCGCCGCTCGTCGAGCTCCCGATCGCGACGACGCCGTGGCTGCGCGTCCACGCGATCGGCACGTCGCTGCTGGTCGCGCCCGCGTGGGTGCGCCGCCGGCTGGTCGACGCGATGGCAAGTCGCCCGCTGTGGAACCTCGAGCTCCACGGCATCGACTTCGCGGATGCGGAGCAGGATGGCATCCCCGGCGAGCTCGTCGAACGCCAGCCCGATCTACGGATCCCGATCGCGGACAAGCTCGCGCGCCTGGACGAGCTGTTACGCGCGGTCACCGCGCGCTGGCAGGTCCAGACCCTCGGCGAGATCGCGATCGACGCGCAGCGCGAGCTCTGATCAGCGCGGCGCGACGGGGACGAAGATATTCGGCGCCATCCACGTCATGCTGACGTGCAGGCCGTCGCCGCGGTCGAGCGCGCCCAGTTCGCCGAGCCGGGTCGCGACGAAGTACGCCGCGCGGCGCACGAACGCGCTCGCCGGTCCTTTGACCGGACCGATCGCCGCGACGATCACCCCGGGCTCGACCTCTCGCGGCCACAGCACGAGCATCGCGTGCGGGATCGAGAGCTGGAAGCCCCACCAGTACTCGACGCACGCGATCGGCCCCGCGAGCGTGCTCTGGTTGCGATGGACGCGATCGAGCACGGCCTCGAAGTGACCGTCGAGCACCGCGCCGGTCGCTTCGACGCGCGCGCGGAACTCGGGATCCTCCTTCGCGCGCTTCATCAGCTCGAAGAGGACGTCGCGCCAGCGATCGTCGGCGTCATCCCTGCTCGGGGGAATTCCGAGCTCGCCTGGCGCGGCCACCTAGGCCGCACGTTGGATCGCGAGCGAGGACACCTCGCCGCGATCGGAAACCCTCACGCCGCCGCCGCCACTCCTGGTGAAAGCCGAGTAGGTATCGTGCGTACCCATGATGCAGCCAGATGGAGCAATGACCGTGCCTTTCAGGCCCCGGTCCGCGACGGCCTGCATGCGCGGTTTCGGGGTGTTGCGGGGTAGCGGTGTCCTCTCGAGAGGACACCGTATCTTTCTTGTCTTATGCCGTGGATGCCACGGGGCATAGGTTCCATGATGATTGGTGGTGGAGTCGAGTGAGCGATCCGAGCAGGCCGAGCGATCGTTCTATCGACGCCTGCTCGAGCTCGGCGCGCAGCTCGAGATCGAGCCGCTGCTCGATGAAGCGCTCGCGCTGATCGTCGATGTCACCGGCGCGACGACCGCGTACATCGAGCTCTACGACGAGGACACCGACCAGCGGTTCTGGCGCGGTCATCGCCTCGAGGCGAACGACATCGAGCTGATCCGGAGCTCGGTCTCGCACGGCATCATCGCGAGCGCGATCGCGGGCGGCCGCACCGTCGAGACGCCCTCGGCCAGCGCCGACGAGCGATTCGCGGATCTGGGCAGCGTGCAGCGCCACGAGATCGGCGCGGTGTTGTGCGCGCCGATCGGCGCGCCGCCGCTCGGCGTCATCTATCTCCAGGATCGCACGCGCCCGGGCTCGTTCGGCGATCGCGATCGCGAGCACGCCGAGCTGTTCGCGCGCCAGCTCGCGACGGTCGCCGATCGCCTGCTCGCGCAACGTCCGCGCCGCCGGCTCGTCGATCACACCGCGGAGGTCCGCTTGCGATTTCCGTGTGCTGACTTGATAGGCCGGACACGAGCGTTGGCGCGCGTACTGCAAGCTGCATCGTTGGTGGCGCCGCTTGATGTCGACGTGCTGATCACCGGCCCCTCGGGGACCGGTAAGACGGCCCTCGCGCGTGCGATCGCGAGCAGCGGCTCACGCGCCAGCAAGGCGTTCGTCGCCGTCAACTGCGCCGCGATTCCGGACGGCCTGATCGAGAGCGAGCTGTTCGGCGCCGAGAAGGGCGCGCACTCGACCGCGACGCGCAAGCTGCTCGGTAAGGTCGCGGTGGCCGAGGGCGGCACGCTGTTCCTCGACGAGATCGGCGAGCTGTCCGCGTCCGCGCAGGCGAAGCTGCTCCAGCTCCTGCAAGCGCGCGAATACCATCCGCTCGGCTCGCCGAGTGTGATGCACGCCGACATCCGGGTGATCAGCGCGACCAACGCGAACCTCCGCGCGTCGGTCGCGAAGGGCAAGTTCCGCGAGGACCTCTACTACCGCGTCCACGTGCTGCCGCTCGAGATGCCGGGCCTCGCGGAGCGCCGCGACGACATCCCCGAGCTCGTCGAGCACTTCTGCACGACCGCGTGCAAGCGTCACTCGCTCGGCACGCTGACCGTGTCGCGCCGCGCCGCCGCGGCGTGTCGCGAGGCCGCGTGGCCCGGCCACGTACGCCAGCTCGAGCACGCGATCGAGGCCGGCGTGATCCGTGCACACGGTGACAAGTCGACCGTCCTCGAGATGCATCACGTGTTTCCCGAAGCCGAGCGCGCCGAAGGACCGCTCAGCTTTCACGAATCGACGCGCCTGCACCAGAAGCGCCTCGTCGTCGAGGCGCTCGAGCGCCACGACTGGAACGTGGCCGATGCCGCGCGCGAGCTCGATCTCGCGCGGTCGTATGTCTACAACCTGATTCACGAGTTCAAGCTCGAACGTTCGGGCTCGAACTAGCGCTCGTAAACTCGGTTCTGTAGCCGGTGCACGCGGGTGGCGTGCGCCCAGGAGGGTCTATGGCCACGACACAGCTGTTGCTGACGGGGGTTCCTGCGTTCGTTGCTGCGGTGACGAGCTCGACGGTGATCCAGTTCGCGATCGACGAGAACGACTTCAATCCCGCGAACTTGATCGCCGTCGATCTCGCGAACAACACGTCGCTGCCGCCCGCGCAGTGGGCGAACGTCGAGATCGATATCTCGACGGTGGGCGGGTACTCGACGATCGGGCCGAGGTTCCGCAGCGGCGCGTACATCGGCGCCGCGTACATCGCGGAGAAGGTGCGCTTGAAGTTCGCCGCCGCGCTCGCGGATTGGCCGCCGTCCGGCGACGACCTCTATCAGTACCAGGCGGTCTTGCGCGCGAACGGCGACGTCCGCCGCTTCCACGGTTTCAAGGTCAACGTGTTCGCACCGACGGTCGGGACCGTCGCGCATCTCGAGTTCATTCCGACGGGCGGCACCGCCGGCACGTCGACGAACCCGAGGCGGTGGATCGATCTCGCGGATGCCTCGGTCGTCGATCCGGCGGTCAACGGGTTCACGACGATCACGCCGGCTTCGCCGGTCGGAACGATCGGCGCGGTGTTCCTGACGTCCACCGCGATGACGAGCCAGGCGATGGACAGGCCGAAGATTCCCACGGCGTTTGGGATGTGAACCGTGCCGCGGCTGAGTCTGATCAGTGATTCGGCGGATCGCGAGCTCGATGCCGTCCGCCGCACCGTCGACAGCTTCGATCGGATCGCGGGTGTCGACGCGCTGATCTCGACGCTGCGGGCGCACGCGCTGCGCCGCATGCACGCGGTGACCCTCGATCTGATCGGGCACAGCCGCGGCCATGGCTTCCTCGTGCTCGGCAACTGGGAACTCGACGATTCGCCGCAGACCGCGGCGACGTTCAGCGAGCTCGTCCGGCCATGGCTCGATGCGGTCGGTGTTCGCGAGCTCCGTTTGCTCGGGTGCTCGACCGGCGCGAGCGAGCGCGCCCGCGAAGCGCTGCGCAAGATCGCGCTCGGTGCGCGCCGCGAGGTGTTCGGAACGCGTCGCTACGTCAGCAAGCGCGACTACGATGGTGGAGGCTTCGTCAGTGACGACATCCTCGTCAACGCTAACGGGATGGCGCCGGATCGGCGCGACCCGGTTGGCTTCTTGCTCGGGGCCGCCACCGCCGTACCGCTCGCCGCACTCGACCTCGGTGCCGGGCCGCGCCTGACCAACGACCAGCCGCTAGTTCCCGTCAACGAAGCGATCGCGACCGCGATCATAGATTTCGTCGACGGCGCGCGCAGCTGGGTGTTGCCCGGGCTCCTCGCCGAGCCGAACCCAATCGTACTGTGGAGCGAGCACAACTCGATCCATCGCCTCGAGCTGTTGCTCGATTGCCAGGTCGTGCGTGCTTACGGTGCGTATCCCGATGACGAGCACGGCCGGCTGTTCCGCGTGCGCGATCCGTTGGGACTCAGCCGCTATTTGGATGAGGTCCTTCGACCACGCAGCGCGCTCCGAGCTCGAAGTACTTGAAGCTCGCCGGACGCATGTTCCAGACCCCGAGGATGTTGACCAGCGTGTCACGCGTACAGAGGCTCCGGCTGCAGCCTCGTATCGCGTAGAAATCCGGTTGCATCTCGGTGCGCGTCCACTCCTGAACGTTGCCGGCAAGGTTCAGGACGCCCTCGACGCTCACGTCGCGCGGGGTTGCGGTGATCGCGCTCGTGCGTTGTTTTCCACTCACAAACAGCGCGTTTTCGTCACCCGTATCGAGCAAGTTCGCGAATGAGGTGTCGGCCGTTCCCCACGGCAGCGTGCGGATCGGGTTCGGGTTCGGCGCACCAGCGAGTTCGAGTGCGCCGCGCTCCGCGCGCTCCCATTCGTGATCGCTGGGCAGATCCTTACCCATGAACCGGCAGAACGCACGAGCCTGTTGCCAGGTGATATCCGTGACAGCGTAGTCGTTGTTGCCCGCCGCTGCGGGGAAGCCCTTCGCGACGGGATAGGTGGGAGCGACGATCGACGTCGCGTTGGCCGGGGCGGTAAATAGCCGGTACGCGGCATTCGTGACTTCGGTGCGATCCATCTCGAAGCCCTCGAGAAAGATATCCCGCTCTGGAGCGATGTCCTTCGCGTCGATCAATGGGCCTGTCACGACCGGTGGATTCCCGCGTCCCCCCGAGCGGTACAGACCACGCGTGATCTCGACGGTTCCCGCGTGAGTCGCGGCGCAAGTCGGTACGCGCACGACCACCGTGATCGGGTGCTCGCGACCCGCGAATCCGGGCAGTCGTCCGAGCGGCAGCATCGAGGGCGCGCAGGTCTCGCCGTGGGCCCCGCGGCCCTCGACCCTCAGGATCGCTTTTCCGCCACGGGTCTCGACACGCCACGCGCGCGCGCCGTCGCGCGTCAACTCGGTGCGGTCGGCCGGAAGCTCTTGCCCCCCTGCGGCGAGCTCGTCCGTTCCGGAAGGTTCGAAGAGCTTCCAGCGCAGCGGTAGCCCTGAAGCTGGCACCTCGACAGGCTCGAGCGTCGTGGGATTCCAATCGAACGCGTGAAGCTCGAGCTCGAAGATCCCGAGATCCGCCTTGCTGAGCAGCTCCTCGTGCAGGCGCTCCTCGCGCTCGTGGAACCAGCGCACGCCGAGGAAGCCCGCGACGCCGAGCGCGACCGCGACGCCGAGCACGAGCGCGCCCCAGCGCTCGCGTCGTGACCGCCGCGACCGCGCGACGAGCTTGACCGGTCGCCAGCCCGCGGCGCCACGTGCCGCCCAGTCGCGATCGAGATCGTCGATCGCGGCGGCGAACGGACGGACCTCGCGGAGCTCTGCCGCGGTGAGCAGGCTCGGGCGTGGGCCCTGCGAGCCGCGCAGGTGGTGGCGCACGATCTCGAGCGCGCGCTGGCGGGCGAGGTCATGGCGATCGTTCCACGCGAGCACGCGCGGAACGAGGCTGTCGTGGACGAGCTCCCATGCCGGTTCGCCGCTGCGCGCGCGAAGCGGCACGACGAGGCCGCGCTGGCGCAGCGCCTCGAGCACCGGCGCGATGTCATTGCCTGCGAGCACGGCGAGCTCGGCATCGGTGCGCACCGCGCGCGCGCGATCGCTATCGACGAGCGCGAGCAGCACGCGCCGCGCGGTCGCGACCAGCTCGGCCGGCAGCTCGGTCTCGAGCACGCGATCGAGGTAGTCGCGCACGATCTCGTCGAGGCCACCGAGCTGCTCGTAGTGGCGCAGCGCGAGCACCTCCTCGCCGGGCGCGAGCTGGCCGAACAGCGACGAGCAGGCGAGCTGGAGATGCGGCGGATAGACCGCCTGCTTCGCGGGCCACCGCATCTCCGCGGCGAGCAGCGAGGCCGCACGCTGGAGATCCGCGAGCAGCGCGGCGAGCAGCGGCTCGTCGATCATCACGCGGCGCTCGATCAAGGGGCCGACGATCGCCTCGCGTGCCGCGTCGGGCGAGAGCGGGCCGAGCCGGAGCACGGTGGTCTGGTCGTCGAGCTGCGCGAGCAGGCTGGCGAGCACGTCTTCACGCACGCTGAACACGACGCCGAGCTCGAGCGTCGTGGTCGCGTGCTCGAGCTCGCGCAGCGCCGCGCCAAAGGCCGGGGTCGCGAGCGCGGCCTCGACCTGATCGACGACGATGACCAGCCGCTTGCCCTCGCTCGCGATCCGCGCGGCGGCGGCGTCGACCGCGGTGGTGCCCTCCGGCCAGATCGCGCGCGCGAGGTCGGGAGGCTCCTTGCCGTGACACGCGACGTACACGCACGCGACGCCGAGCGACGCGAGCCGCGGCACGAGGCCCGCACGCAGGAGCGACGTCTTGCCCGTGCCGGACGGCGCCGTGTACACGACCGCGCGGCGGAACAGCACGTGCTCGACGAGCGTCGCGATCTCGCGGTCGCGGCCGTACAGGCGATCGGCCTCGGTGAACGGCGCGAGGTGGCGAAACGGCGGCGACGAGGCCGCGCCGGCACGCTCGGCCGTCGCGGTCGTGGAATCGCCGAGCGCCGCGGCGAGCTCGCCGCCGTGTTGGTAGCGATCCACGGGAGCGAGCGCGAGGGCCTTCGCGAGCACGCCGCGCAGGCTCGCATCCGTGATCGCGTCG
This sequence comes from Kofleriaceae bacterium, assembly GCA_039922635.1. Lineage (GTDB taxonomy): Bacteria > Myxococcota_A > Polyangia > Haliangiales > Haliangiaceae > JABFXX01. Next base: position 37,207 of record JBDTEH010000383.1, read on the forward strand.
AGCGGTGGCACGAGCTGATCGGCACCGCGCCGGCGCCAGCCGGTGAGCAGCGTCACGAGCACCAGCGCGGCCGAGAACACGTCGGAGCGCGCATCGACGCGCGCGTCGCGCAACTGCTCCGGCGCCATGTACGCGGGCGTGCCGCCGGCCGAGATGGTCTCGCTGCGCAGCCGCGCGAGGCCGAAGTCGAGCAGCACGAGCCGCTCGTGGTCGTCGTCCTTCTTCGGGGGGACGACGACCACGTTCGCCGGCTTGACGTCCGCGTGGACGAGCCCGACCTCGTGCGCGGCGCCGAGCGCGGATGCGAGCTGGCGGACGAGCGCGACCGCACGTGGCTGATCGACGACGCCCTCGTCGACGATCTGCTGGAGGTCGCGGCCGGTGAGCAGCTCCATCGCGTAGAACAGCGAGCCCTGCGCGGTGATATCGGCCTGGAAGATCCGCACGATGTTCGGATGGTCGAGCCGGCCGACGCTCTGGATCTCCTGCACGAACAACCGGCCGGTCTCCGAGCCGGGCGCGACCGCGCCGTGCAGCACCTTGACCGCGACGTCGCGATCGACCGAGAGCTGACGCGCGAGGTAGACGTTGCCGAACGCGCCGCGCGCGAGCTCGCGCTCGATCTTGAACCGGCCGGGCAGCACGGTGCCGAGCACCTCTTCTTGCTCGGTCGAGCGCGGGACGCCGGGGTGGCTGGTCAGGCGCGCATCCCACGGGCCCGCGAGCGGCGGCGAGCTCGCGAGCGTCGCGGACTCGTTCGAGACCTGGAGCCGGGCGCGCGCGACGTTCTTGCCGAGGTAATCGCCGAGGCTGCGCAGCGTGATCGTGCCGGTCTGCGGATCGATCGCGGCGCCCCGCATGCCGGCGAGCAGCGCGTGCAGTGCGCTCGCGCGGCCCTCCGAGCGCTCGGTCACGACCACGTGGCGTGCACGGTTGGTCGCGAGCGCGTCGAGCCAGTCGGCGTCGCCCTGCGGGCCCTCCAGCGACGCGACGACCACGACGCGATCGGCGGCGCAGTTGCGCAGGCGCTCGGTGATCCACGCGAGCGGCAGCGCGTGCTCCTCGGGATAGCGCACCGCATCGGGGCCGGTGACGAGGCAGGGCTGCCCCTCGTGGATCGTGACGGCGCCGGCGAGCGTGAGCACGATCGTGTCGACCGCATCGTCGCACAGCTCGCTCAGGCACCGCTTCCAGCTCGCGCGATCGGCGCCCTCGCGCTCGCCGGCGAGCGGGGATAACCGCCGCACCCGCCAGCCGGCGTTCGAGAGCAGCGTCTCGCCGATCTGGGCGACCAGCGAGGTCAGCGGTGAGGTCGAGGCGGAGAGCCCGTGCCCCACCGCCAAGATCGCAGCCCCCTTCGACATCGGACGCGAACGTAGCGCACCGCCCCAGCGTGGAGCACGTTCACCTTCGTCACGCCGCGCGAATCACCGTGGCCCGGCCGAGATATACGACCGCGGTACACGGGATCATTTTGCCCCACTCGCGGGTCGCGGTGTGCAACGCCGCGCGCAGGGCGGCTCGCCGTTCCGGCCCGACCTCGTAGCTCGCGCCGAGGAACGCCCACACCTCGTCGAACGTGCCGGAGAGATCGAGGGCCCAGCGCTCGAACGGCGCGATCCGCCAGTGCGGCATGAGCGCTTGCCAACCGGCTTCGGATTTCGCGCGAGGATCGCCGAGCCGCGGTGCGCCGCGCGGACCGAGCCGGCCGAGCACCTCGAGGAAGCGGTGGAACGCGTCATTGCCGGTCGCGGTAGGGCCACCGCCGAGCACGGCCACCAGCTCGCCGCCCGGCCCGAGCACGCGCTCGAGCTCGCGCACGACCGCGGGCAGATCGTCGAACAGCATGAACGCGAGGTGACACGTGACCGCGTCGAAGCTGCGAGCGGCGAACGGCAGGGCCTGGGCACGGGCGCACGCGATCGTGAGCTCCGTGCCGTCGCCAGCCAACCCGGAGCGGCAGGCCGGCGTGGTGTGGATCGGGGGTTCGCTCGCGAGCGCGCCGGCACGCGCGTGACGCGCTTGCGCCGCACGTAGCTCCGCCGGCGTGACGTCGATCCCGATCGCGCGGGTGCCGAGCTGCGCGAGCAACGCACCGTCGCCGCACGCCAGGTCGAGCACGCGTGCTCCGGCCGGCACCTGCGCTGCGAGGCGCCCGTACGATCCGGCGCGTGCGAACGCGCGCGCGGTGACGCCGGCGTGCGCGGTGTGGAATTCCAGCAAGAAGCTCTCCGACGAGGTCATGGCTCGGCCGATGCAGCGTTTCGAGTCAGAAAGGAGCCAGTCATGACTCGCCTAGTCGCGGCCTTCGCCGCACTCGCGCTCGCTGCTCCGAGCGCGCTCGCCGCGGATCACAAGGATTCGCTGATCAACATCGATCACGATCGCGTGCACGCGCTCGATGCCTCCGCGGTCGTCCAGGCCCAGGAGCGCTTCGTTCGGCTGCAAGAGCACCGCGTGGTCGCGCTCGAGCACCTGTGGAGCGACGCGATCAAGGCCGACGCTCCGAACGAGGCCGGCCGGTTCGCGCAGGAACACTGGAAGGCCTTGCAGATCGAGTTGCGGGCCCGCGTCGCGTTGCGGCACGCGCGCCACGACTTCTCGGCCGCGCGCGAGCGGCTGATCTCGGACGAGTACGCGGTCCAGCAGCAGGGCTAGAGCTCTCCGCGCCCGCGCCGGATCGCTTCGCCGACCAGCTCGTCGGTCCGCTCGTTGAGCGGGATGCCGGCGTGCCCGGCGACCTTCACGAACCGCAGCTCCTTGAACTCTCGACACACCGCGCGGCACTTCTCGACCAGCTCGACGTTCGCCTTGGCCTTCCAGCCTTGCGACAACAGGCCGATCGAGTACGCCGAGTCCGAGTACACGCAGACGGGACGATCGCGCGACGCGACCTTCGTCAGCCCGAGCAAGATCGCGGTGAGCTCGGCGGTCTGGTTCGTGCCCGGGCCGAGGAACTCCGATAGCTCGGTGGTCTGCTCACCATCGACGATCACGACGCCCGCGCCACTCGGCCCCGGGTTCGGGGCTGCGCCGCCATCGGTCCAGACCTGGATCGCGTCGGCCGGTGCGCTAAAGGGCGTCGCGCCCGTCGCACCCTGTCGCGGCTTCGCGGTGGCCTTCGCATCGGCCTTCTTGGCTGCCGGTTCTGGAGCGGGCTCGCCGACCGCGATCTCGATCGGCGCGCCGCTCGGCGCCGACAGATTGCGCGCGCCGGCCCGATAGACCTTCGCGCCGGGCTTCGGGGTGTAAACGATCTCCACACGGCCGTCACGATCGGTGACAAGTGCACCGGCGGCGTCGACCTTTGCCCAGACCTCGGAATCGCGGAGTTGGTGGCGGAGAAACGGCATCGGCGATCTACTTCCTACCATCGGGGCCTGATCGGGGCCTGATCGGGGCCTGATGGTCGATCCTCGGTGAGCACCGTGTTATAAGCCCGTTCACGTCCGTTTTTCGGGGACGCATCGAGGAGAACGCACATGGTCCGCTTCCGCAATATTTGGCTCGTCGCCGTCGTCGCTCTGGGACTCGGTGGTGCAGCGTGCAAGAAAAACGACGCCGCCAAGAAGACAGACGACAAGGCCGCCCCCGGCGACAAGGCGACGCCGACCGGCGACAAGCCCGCTGGTGGTGGTGCCGCGATGAGCGACTCGAGCGCGAGCGACCTGTCGCTCCTGCCGGTCGATTCGGAGATGGTGATCGGCCTCAACATCGCGCAGCTCCAGCAGAGCGCGCTGTGGAAGCAGTTCTCGCCGAAGCTCATGGACAAGATCAGCGGCGACCTCGCTGACTTCAAGAACGACTGTGGCTTCGATCCGCTCGAGTCGATCAAGTCGATCGCGATGGGCATGAAGAACATGGGCGGCGGCGGTTCGCCCGATGGCGCGGTCGTGATCCACGGCCCCGACAAGGCGAAGGTCCTCGCCTGCATCGAAAAAGAGAAGGACAAGGCCAAGGCCAAGGGCACCGAGATGACCGTCGACGGCGACGTCGTGCTCATGAAGGACAAGAACGGCGAGGCCTCGGCGTTCACGTTCGTCAACGACTCGACCATGCTCGGCGTGATCGGCTCGAAGGGCACCGCGGAGGGCGTCAAGGAGGCGGCCAAGGGCGGTTCGGCGCTCAAGACGTCGCAGACGTTCCTCGACATGTACTCGAAGATCAACACGCAGGACTCGCTGTGGATGTTGATCAACGGCAACTCGCCCGCGCTCGCCAAGGCCGGCAGCATGGGCATCAAGCCCAAGGCGGTGTTCGGCTCGATCAACCTGACCGATGGCCTCACGGTCGACTTCCGCGTCCGCATGGGGACGCCGGAAGAAGCGAAGAGCCTCGTCGGCATGATGCAGGGCCAGATCGGCAATCCGCAGGTCAAGCAGATGTTCGACACGCTCGACATCACGGGCGACGGCGCGGACGCCAAGGTCACCGTCAAGATGAGCGCGCAGAAGCTCCAGGCGCTCGTCGGCATGGTGGGCGGCATGATGGGTGGGATGCTCGGTGGGATGGGCGGCGCCCCGGCGGGCGCCCCGTAACGGGTCTGCTCGTGAGCCCCCGGCTCGCGCTGATGTGCAGCGCCACGCTCGTGTTCGGCGCGTTCGGCGCGTTCGGTGCGGCCGGTTGTGGCAAGAAGTCGTCGTCCGGCGGCTTGTCGGCGGACGTCACCGGCCTCGCGGCCGTGCCGGCGACGGCCGAGGTCGTGATCGCGATCGACGTGCAGCGGGTCGTGGGCTCGGCGCTCGTCGAGCACGCGGCCGACATGCTGCTGGAGCGCGATCCGGTGCTCGCCGAGCGCTGGAAGCAGCTCCACGATACGTGCAAGCTCGACCTCAAGAGCGTCGACCACGTCGTGCTCGCGATCGGCCCGCACGCCGGGCCGCAGCCGGGCACGGGGCCGGTGTTGCTGGTCGCGACCGGCAAGCTGGTCGAGACCGAGCTCGCCGCGTGCGTGCGGTCGATGGTCGGCACCGGCAGCGGCGGCCTTACCGCGAGCCCGCTCGGCAATCGCACGATGTATCAAGCGAAGGACGGCAAGCGCGTCATGTACTTCGCGTTCGGCCGGCCCGACACCGTGATCATGGGCGCGAACGAGCAGGCGATCACCGAGGCGCTCGGCACCGGCAAGAAGATCACCGACAACCCGGACTTCGCGAAGTGGCTCGCGCTGGTCGATCAGAAGGCGCCGATCTGGGCGGTCGGGCGGGTCGACGATCGCGTGCGCGACGGCCTCGTGAAGGTCATGAAGGGTGGAGTCTCGGCAGGCCCGACCGCGATGGTCGCTTCGATCGATCCGACGGCCGGGGTCAAGATCGAGCTCGGCGCGGTGATGACCAGTCCGGCCGATGCCAAGGCACTAGAATCGTTTGCGAACACTCAGCTCGCAGCGCTCGGCATGGTCGCGCAAGCCAAGTCGCTCGGCACCATCGTCGATCAGGTGAAGATCACGGCGGATGCGAGCCTGGTGCGGTTCGCGGCGAACCTCGATATGACCGCGGTCAATCAGCTGATTTCGGTGCTTGACGGCGGCGGAGGGTCCGCGCAAAGTGCGCCTCCTCCTGCCGGATCGAACGGTTCCGGCGGGTTGTAGAGGTTCACATGCCGACGAAGAACACGACGCACAAGACGAACGTCAAGAAGATCCGGGTCAAGAAGCCGCCGTCCAAGAAGGCCGGACCGAAGGTGGCCAGGGCCGAGAAGCAAGCGCAGAGCACGCTGCCTCGCCACCCGAAGGCGCGGATCACCGCGCTCCACGACGGCAAGCCCGGCGGCAAGGAAGCGCTCGCGAAGTCGCTCGCGAAGTCGCTCGCCCGCGAGGACGAGGACGCCGGCGCGATCGAGGGTCGGTTGAAGACCGCCTCGAACCGCCAGCTGCTCCGCCTCAACGCGGCGGTCGAGACCATGAAGTCGAAGTACGGCAGCCGCGACAAGCTGGTCGCCGCCGTCGCCGGCACGCAGAGCAAGGACAAGGACTACACGGCGAAGCTCGAGAAGCTGTCGCTGCCGAACCTGCTCGAGCTCGTGAAGTCCGCCGAGCGCCGCGCTCGCGCGTAACGTCCAAATCCGGAACTACGGGTCCGGAACCGGCACCTTGTGGCTGGCCGGTCCGAACCGGGAACGGATCGATTTCAAGCCGTTTCGTGGAAGTGCTCGTGACTGCTCGCGGCCGTGGGGCGCGCGTACGTCACGGCGCGACGGTGCCGAGCGACACGCACGGCGTCGTGCGCGCCGGCGACAGCGTCCCGGTGATCGTCGCCGGGCTCGCGAGCGTATCGAACCGCATCATGCCGGCTGCACCGCCGCCACCACCGCCGTTCGCGTCCGCGGCCGACGGGCCATCCTCGCCGTCGATCGCCGCGCCCGCGGCACCGTCGCCGCCCGGGGTGTTCGTCGCCGAGCTCGAGGTGCCCCCGGCGGCCGCCACCAGATCGGCGCTCGCGTCGGCGCCCACGGCATCGCCGCCGCCGCCGCCGCCGTTCGCGGCGATCGTGCCGCTGACCTCGATCGCCGCGGCCTCGACCAGCAGCGCGCCGCCGCTGCCGCCGCCGCCGGCGGTCTGCGACAGGCCGGCGCCGTAGACGCCGGAGCCATAGCCGCCTCTGCCACCGAGCTGGATCGTGCCGCCGATCGTGATCTGGTTCGCGGCGATCAGCTGGACCGCGCCGCCGCTCGCGCCGCCGGTGCCGAGCGTCCCCGCGCCTCCCATCGAGCCGGCGACCAGCGGCGACAACGCCGGGCTGCCGTAGCTGGCCCCACCTGCCGCGCCCGCCCCCCCCGCGCTGCCACCGGTGCCGCCGTGACCGCAGAAGCCACCCCCCCCACCCGCGGTCGCGGTGGTCCCGGCGCCGCCGCCGCCGAGGCCGGCACCCTGGATCGCGTCGGTATCGTCGTGCTGCGAGCCCGGCCCGTACCAGCCGCCTTCGAATTGCGAGCCCGCATCGAGCGTGCCTTCGATGTCGATCGAGTCGAGCGCGACGATCACGATCGGGTACGCGCCTTCGACGTGGACGAGCACGCCCGGATCGATCGTCAGCGAGTTGACGGTGAACACGCCGAGCATCGCACCGCCCGGCTGCGTCACGAGCTGGTAGTTGTACGTGCCGCTGTTCGAGCTACCGAGCAGACCACCGAGATCGGTCATCCACGTCTTGCCGCCGGCGAGATCGAGATCGCCGACGGCGGTGAAGTCGAGGCCGTTCGGATCGACGTTCGCCGGCGTGAACCCGAGGATGGACGAATCAGCGCCACCGCCGGTCGACATCGTCGACGAGCAGGCTGCGAGCGTGAGGCAAAGGATCGCGAACCGCATGGAGTCTCCTGGATGACGTGATCGGCCGTCACCAGGGTTCACGCGGTTCGCGGACGCGACAGGACACCGTGATCGAGCGGGGCAAAGCTCCCCTGTCCTGTTGCGGCGCCGTTTCGCGTGAACCCCGGTATGACCCCGCTGACCGGACGCGCGCTCCGCTTCGACCGCACCGGGAGACGCCTCCTGGTGGTCGAGCCGACCGAGCTCGCGATCGTCGATGTGGTCGGTGGTGCCGTCTTGCGGATCGCGGAGGCCGCTCGCGCCGCGTGCATGGCCGGTGACCAGATCTGGGTCGCGAACCGTGACGACCAGCTCGTCCGGTACGATGTTTCCGGACGCGCGCTGGGCGAGCCGATCGCGCTGCCGGTGGTCGCCTCGCCCCACCTCGAGCCGGCACCGTGTGGATCGCCGAGTGCGATCGTCGGCGGAGTCAGCCTGCTCGACGACTTCGGGACCATGGTGCGGATCGAGCTCGGCGACGAGCTCGCGATCCCGCTCACCGGTCGCCGTCACCTGGTCGTGCGCGGCGCGCGGGTCACGTTGCCCTCGGGCACGAGCCTCACGCTCGCACCGGGCTCGACGGTCTCCGGCGGCGCGGTGATGCAGGACGGCAACACGTTCGTGCTCGCGGTCGCGCACGGCGGTGGCCGGCAGCTCGTGCTCGGCTCGCTGTCGAGCAGTCAGATCCTCCAGCGCTGCAGTGTGCCGGCGACGACCGTGCACCTCGCGACCCGGCGCGGGCACGCGATCGTGCAGGTCGCGGCGCGCACGCTGGCGTGCATCGAGCTGCGCTCGGGGCGCCAGCTCGGCGCGATCGAGCTCGCGTACGACGTCACCGACTTCGCCGTCGATGCCGACGGTGCGCGCGTGGTCGTGCGATCCGAGCGAGGCGACCTCGAGGTCCACGCCATCGCGGAGCACCTCGCGCGGGTGACCGTGCCCGCAGCGCCGGTGGTCGCCCCCGAGCCGGTCGCGACGCACCTCGCGAGCGCGCCGGTCGCCCTCGTCGCGAGCGAGGCCGCGACCCCGGCGCCGCGGATGCTCCCCGTCCTCCAGGCCTTGCAACCTCGTGCACGCCGGCCCGAGCTCGATCGCGGTCGCGCGCGCCGGGCGCTCGATAGCGAGCTGCGCGGCATCGCGCTGCTCGCGCTCCGCGCGATCGCGGCGGCGTGGGATACGCGCAGCCTCGGCTACGGCAACGAGGGGCGCCATCCCTACGAGCTCGAGGTGTCCGCGCTGCTCGGACTCGGTGGCGGGTTCGCGGCCGACCATGTCGCGGCGGCCGCCGAGCAGCTCGCGGCCCACGAACGCGCGCTCGATCCCGAGCTTCGCGGTCCGGCCACGGCGATCGGGGCGCTGGTCTCCGAGCTCGGGCTCTCCGCCCGCGAGGTCGATGTCGTGCTCGTGATCGCGGCCGCGTCGCTCCAGGGCGAGATCGCACGGCTGTTCGGTATCCTCGCGAACGATCCCGGCCGCCCGATCGTCGACGAGTTGCTCGTCCAGCAGGTCCTGGCGGGTCGCCACGACCGCTACGACGTGGCCACGGAGCTCGATCCGACCTCGCCGCTCGTCCGGCTCGGCATCGTTCATGTCACCGGCAGGCGCCGTCCGTTCGCCGAGCTCGCGATCGATCCGGTCGTGCTCGATCGGCTGCGCGCGGAGCCACCGACGCTGGGTGCGGGGACCACGGTCCGGACCGCCGACTGGGGGCTGCGCGAGCTCGATCTCCCCGCGGCGGTGCTCGAGCGCGCGTGCGATGCGCTCGCGATGCCGAGCACGTCACCCGTGCGGATCGCGGTGCGCGGCGTCGCCGGATGCGGGCGGCGCGCGCTGCTCGCGGCGCTCGCCGCCGCCGCCGGGCTCGATCTCGCGATCATCGCCGCGAGCGCGTTGCCGCGCGGCGCGGAGCCGTTCGTGGTCGCGCTGCGAGCTGCGTTGCGATCGGCCCAGCTCGCCGGGCTGTTCCCGTGTGTCGTCGAGCTCGATCAGGTCGCGTTCGAGGAGCGCGCCGGTCGAGACGTCGCGAGCGAGGTGCTGCGCGCTCATCCCGGCCCGCTCGCGCTGGTCACGCACGCCGATGCGCCGATTCCGTTCGCCGCGGGCCACGTGCTCGTCGACCTTCCGATCCTCGCCGAGACCGAGCGCCGGCTCGTGTGGACGCGCGTGCTCGCCGCCGCCAACCTCGCCGCCGATCCCGACCGTCTGGCCGCGCGGTTCCGGATCGGGCCCGGCGCGATCCGCCGTGCGGTCGCGGCCGCCAGTCCCGACGATCCGACGGGCACGATCGAGGCGTTCATCCGCCAGACCCGGGACGCGCGCCTCGGCCAGTTCGCGCGGCGCGTCGATCGGCTCGCGGCGTGGGCCGACATCGTGTTGCCGCCCGATATCCTCGATTCGTTGCGCGAGCTGGTCGCGCGCGTGCGGCATCGCCGCACCGTGTTCGAGGACTGGGGCATGGGCCGCACGATGGCGACGTCGCGCGGCTTGACCGCGCTGTTCCAGGGCCAGCCCGGCACCGGCAAGACGCTGGTCGCCGGCGTGGTCGCGCGCGAGCTCGGCCTCGAGTTGTATCGAGTCGATCTGTCGAAGGTCATGTCCAAGTGGATCGGCGAGACCGAGCGCAACCTCGCGACGATCTTCGATGCCGCCGAGGACGGTCAGGTCATCCTGTTGTTCGACGAGGCCGACTCGCTGTTCTCGAAACGCACCGAGGTGCGCTCGAGCAACGATCGCTACGCGAACCTCGAGGTCAACTACCTGCTCCAGCGCCTCGACTCGTTCGAGGGCATCGCGATGCTCACCACCAACTCCGGTGGCTCGATCGATCCGGCGTTCAAGCGCCGCCTGTCGTTCTGCCTGTCGTTCCCGTTCCCCGACGAAGACACCCGCGAGCAACTGTGGCGCGCGCACCTGCCGCCCGAGCTCCCGACCGCCGGCACGTTCGCGCTCGACGCGCTCGCCCGCAAGTACCAGCTCTCGGGCGGCTACATCCGCAACGCGTGCCTGCGCGCGGCGTTCCTCGCCGCTCAAGAAGAGTCCGTCCTTCACCAGCACCACCTGGAACGCGCCGTCGCGCTCGAGTTTGCCGAGCTCGGCAAGCTGTCCAGCGGGGGTGCGATCGATTGAGGGGAGCCTATGTCCGAACATGACCACGCGCGCGCAGGAACACTATCGACACCGATCACGCGGAACGACGACCTCGCGCCCGGACGGGCGAGCAAGTCGGCCGCGATGGACGCGCCGGCGCATCCGATCGTGTCGGGCCTGATCGCGCGCAAGGCCGAGCGCGATGGCAACGGCGTCGCCGAAGGTGCGGATCACGCGATCGCGACCGCATCGGGGAGCAGCGGCATGGCGCTGCCGTCGCCGATCATGCGCAAGTTCGAGGCGTCGCTGGGTGCCGACCTGTCGAGCGTGCGCGTGCACACCGGCGCCGAGTCGCAGTCGGCCGCGAGCGCGGTCGGCGCGAAGGCGTATACGATGGGCCAGGACATTCACTTCGGGGCCGGTCACTACGATCCGACGAGCGGTGCGGGCGAGCACCTGCTCGCGCACGAGGTCGCGCACACCGTGCAGCAGCGCGGTGGTACGCCGACGCGGCAGAACAAGCTCGAAGTGTCGACCCCGTTCGATCCGGCCGAGCACGAGGCCGATCGCGCGGCCGATTCGATGATCACCGGCCGCTCGGCTTCGGTCTCGTTCGGCTCCGGCGTCGCTCGCAAGGTGATGCGCGAACCAGATCCAGGTGGCGATGCGAAGCTGCCGGGCGCGCCAGGTGTCGCGGGTGCCGCGGAGAAGGGCACCTGGCACCTCGGCGACGCCAAGCTCGGCGAGGGAAAGGCCGGCTTCTTCGAGATCGGGCTGTCGTACTCGTGCGATGTCACCTACGAGGCGGGCAGCGAAGGCTCGGCAGCCGGTCCCCAGGCCTCGCCGAGCCCCACGGCACCGAGCGAGTCCAAGGATTCCTACGATCAGAAGCACGGTGCGGCGCCCGCTTCAGCGACCGCGGGCGCGGCCGCGAGCAAGGAAGAGATCGGCATTCAGGGCGAGGTCAAGAAGCAGCTCGACGGCGGTTTCACGAACTTCAAGCCTTCGCTCAAGGGCGGCTACACGATCTCCAACAAGAACGTCAATGTCGAGGTGGGGCTCGAGTACGAGACCAAGTGGGGGCCGGTCACGATCGGTACGGCACCATTGACCTTCAAGTTCATCAAGTGGGAGGCCGGCAAGTTGCCGGAGTATGCGGTCGCCGGGATGTCGGTCTCTGCCACGATTCCGTTCACGGAGTGGGAGTCGCACGGAAAGCACTACCAGCTCGCTTGTCAGGGCAAGTTCGAGGTCGAGGCCAAGCCAGATCCGCTCGAGATCGGCAAGTGGGTTGCCGAGCACGCAGCCGAGCTCTTGACCGCTGAGGTGTTAGTCCCGACGGCGTTCATCGCCGGGGGACTGCTCACCATCGGCGCGGCCTTGTGGCAGATCGCGAAGTCGGACGAGCTCACCGAACGCACCGAGCCAGAGGTGAGGAAGTGCCGCGCATTCTGTGTGGCATACCAGCAGGCGATGCGTGGTGAACCGATGGTGGGCGGCGAAGGCGCGGCCGAAGGCTATGCGGCGGGCGAGGCTCATCGCAAGGATGTCGAGAACACGGTCGCGACGCCCGAGGGTGGCGTGGCAGAGGCCGCGAAGAGCCACGACATCTATGCCGACGCATGGAACAAGGCGTGGCCGCAGGTGAGAGCTCGCATGGAAGCGTCGTACTGGGAGGAGCACTACATCGAGAAAGCGCTCTACGGCCCGGAGGGCACCGGCGGCGGCTTCCATGTTCTCAAGATGCTGCTCGACGGGTGGGATCGCCCATAGCGCACCAACCGTGCCGCCGATCGATTCCGTACCGAGTAGCGGGGCGGCATGGCACGCTACGGCGAGATACCTTCGAGCACCGCGTGCGTCGCGCGGGTCTCGGGGTGGTTCTCGCCGAACACCGTGCGCTCGACGAGCACGGCGGTCTCGAGCTGCTCTCGCGCTTCCTGCGTCCGACCCTCGGCGAGTAACGCCCGGCCCAGCGCTTCGCGTGATCGGCCGTGACAGGCGCCGGCGTCGTGCTGGGCGGTCTCGCACAGCGCGATCGCGCGGCGGGCGACCGCTTCGGCCTCGCCGGCGCGGCCGAGATCGATCAACACACGCGCGCGCCACACGCTGAGGTCGCCGACCTCGGCGGAGTCGCGGCCGAAGTGCTGGGCGGCGCGGTCGAGCGCGTCGTCGACCATCGCGAGCGCAGCGCGGCCGTGGCCGAGCTGATCGAGCGCCCGCGCGCGCAGGACGAGCTGGCGCGGCAGCTCGGAGCCGTCCGGACCGTAGATCGCGGTCTCGTCGGCGATCACCTCGGCGAGATCGTGATCGGCGCGCGCGACGTGGCCGAGCTCGAGATCATCGCGGGCGACGTTCGCACGGCAGATCAGGACATCGGTGTGGTCCGCGCTCGTGGTCGCGCGCATCCCGGCGCACGCCTCGAGCTGGAGCGCGCGGCTCTCGGCGTAGCGGCCCTCGTCGGCCAGGAGCAGCGCGAGCCCGTTCGTGATCCGGATCGCGGCGGGATCGCGGGGGCCCCTCCATCCGGTCACGATCGCGAGCGCGCGCCGCAGCTCGGCTTCGGCGTCCGCGAATTCGCCGGCCTTGCGCTCGACATCGGCCCGGTCGCTCAGCAGCGTCGCGACGGTCAGCCCGGCGCCACCTTCGACATCGGTCGCGATCTGCAGCGCGTCGGCGAAGTCGTAGCGGGCGCGGACGAGATCGAGCATGTCGTACTCGATGTGGCCGCGGACCTCGAGGGCCTGCGCCAGTCCGAGGCCGTCTGGATCGAACGCGTAGCCGAGCATCACCGCGCGATTCGCGAGGGGCAGGGCGTGGCGATGGTCGCTCAGATCGAGCCAGGTCTGGGCGAACACGACGAGCAGGCGCGCCTGGGCGTCCGGATCGCTCGCGAGCTCGGACAGGCGCGCGCTGCCGCGCTCGAGGATCTCGGGCTGGCTCAACGGGCGGCTCGTCACCCGATCGGGATCGAACGATTCGAGCAGCCCGACCGCGAGGTTGCTGACGCGCTCGGCCTTCGCGCGCTGGTCGCGGGCGAGCCGCGCCTGCCACACGGTGCCCGCGATGCCGGCGACCATCAGGACGATCGCGAGCGCCGCGACCGCGAACCCCGCACGGTGACGGCCGACCATGGCGCGGAGCAGATAGCTCGTCGCGTCGCCGCGAGCCGCGACCGGCGCGCGCGCGAGGTGATGCCGGAGATCCGCGCCGAGGGCCTCGGCCGAGGCGTAGCGCTCGCCGGGCGCGGCGCGTAGCGCCTTCATCACGATCGCGTCGAGGTCGCCGCGCAGCTCGCGGGCCTGCGGGCCGCGGAGCTTCGTGCTCGGCCGCGCCGGCACGGCCGCGAGGATCGCGGCCTCGGTCTCGACCCGGCTCGGGCCAGTATACGGTCGCGCGCCGACGAGGATCTCGTGGAGGATCACGCCGAGGCTCCACACGTCACTCGCGACCGTGATCGCGCCGCCGCGGATCTGTTCGGGCGATGCGTAGTGCAACGTCATCGGTCGCTCGCTCGTGCGGGTCAGCCCGCCGTCGCTGTCGCCCTCGGCCGTGATCAACTTCGCGATCCCGAAGTCGAGCAGCTTCGGCATGCCGTCGGCGGTGACCAGGATGTTGCTCGGCTTGAGGTCGCGGTGGATCACGAGGCTGCGATGGGCGGCCTGGACGGCGTCGCAGATCTCGGCGAACAGGCGCAGCTTGGCGGCGAGCGGTTTGCCCCGGCACGCCTCGAGTAACTCGAGCCCCTCGACCAGCTCCATCGCGAGCCAGGGCCGGCCATCGCCGGTGACGCCGCCGTCGAGCAGCTTGGCGATCCGTGGATCGTCGAGCCGCGCGAGCACCCGGCGTTCGCGGCGGAATCGCGCGACCGCATCGCGATCGCCGGCGAACGGCAGGATCTTGATCGCGACGCGCTGGGCGAAGTCGGCGCCGACCCGCTCGCCGAGCCAGACCTCGCCCATGCCGCCGCGGCCGAGCAGCGCGCGGATCTGGAACGGCCCGATCGTGGCGCCGATGGTGAGGCCGGGGAGGTGCGCCGGCGCCTCGAGGAAGCTGCCGGCCCCGGCATCGGCGTCGAGCAGGCGCTGCGCGCGGGCCCGGATCTCGGCGTCGGCGCAGCTCGCGAGGATCGCGGCACGTTCGCTCGCCGATGCTTCGAGCGCGCGATCGACGAGGTCCATCGCCGCAGCGAACTGTTCCTGCTCGGTCACGCGAGCATGAAGTCTACCGCCAATCAGCTAGACTCGCCGCCGTGGGGCACCCCGCGGCCGATGTACCTTCGCTGCGAGCATCGCGCCGGCGCCTCGCGATCGTCGCCGGGATCGGGCTGATCCTCGCTGGCGGCGGTGCCACCGCGTGGCTTGTGCACCACCATCCGGTGCCGCCGCCGTCGACGGAGCCACCGTCGCCGCCGGCGCCGTGCACCGGGACCGGGCCCACGCTCGCCGGCGTCTGGGACCCGGCGATCCAGCGAAAGGTCCACGCCGCGTTCATCGCGACGAACAAGCCCTATGCCGAGCCGGCGAGCGCGTCGGTGATCAAGGCGCTCGATGCGTACTTCGCCGAGTGGACGACCGCGACCGTCGAGAACTGCAACGCGACCCCGCTCCGCGGCGGTCACAGCGCCCAGGCCGAGGCGATCCGCCAGCTCTGCCTCGACCAGCGCTTCGAGGAGGCGCGCACGCTCGCCGAGATGCTCCAGGATCCGACTGCGGCGTTGGTCAGCCAGGCCGACACGGCCGTGTGGGCGCTCGATCCGGTCGCGGCGTGCGCGCATGCCGCGGCGATCGTTCTGCCCGCGATCGAGCCGCGGTATCGCGCCGACTACCGGAGGCTGTTGCTCGAGACGGCCGCGGCACACGCCCAGGCCGTCGGTGGCCAGCTCGTCGCCGCCGAGGGCGCGCTGATGCATGCCGCCGACGAAGGCCGGCGGATCCACGCCGATGATCTCGTCGCGCTCGCGCTCCACGGTCGCGCCGCCGTGCTGTTCGGGCAAGCTCGGTTCGACCAGGCGTATCGGATCGCGGGCGAGGCGGTGTGGACCGCGCTGCTCGCGCACCGCGACGATCTCGTGATCGGCGCCGCGCTGACGGTCGCGAGCGCGCGTGCCGAAGCTGCCGGTCACCTCGACGTCGCCGACGCATGGGTCGACCTCGCGAACGCGGCGGCAGCGCGGACCGGCGGGTTCGCGCCGATGTTCGACGAGCGTCGCCTCGAGTTGATCGGCGTGATCGCGGCCCAGCGCGGCGATCTCCGGACCGCGGTCGCGAGCCACACGCAGGCGCTCGCCGCGGCGCAGCGGCTGTGGGGCCGAGACAACCCCGAAGTGTGGAGCGCCGAGGTCCAGCTCGCGACGACGCTCGCGAGCGCGGGTGCGTGGGTCGAGGCGCTGCCGCACTACGAGCACGCGCTCCAGCTCCGCGAGGCCTCCGTCGGTCCGGATCATCCGGACGTCGCGTTGATCTTGTCGAACCTCGCCGGATGTTACGACCACGCCGGCGATACCGCGAAGGCGCTCGCGGCCGTCAAGCGCGCGCTCCAGATCCGCGAGAAGACCTATGGCCCGAAAAGCCCGCTCCTCGTCGCGACGCTCGATAACCTCGCCGACTTCGAGCTCCGCCACCACGAGCTCGCGCCGGCGCTCGCCGACATC